>CAMJBT010000045.1 GCA_946403965.1 uncultured Pseudobutyrivibrio sp.
GCTCTCTGCTCTCTGCTCTCTGCTCTCTGCTCTCTGCTCTCTGCTCTCTGCTCTCTGCTCTCAACAGGATTTTACTCTATTTGATTGTGTGAAATCAATCTATTTTCTAAAACTTTTACACTTTGTATTATTCCGGCCTGCTATTCCCCTACATTACTTTATCATTACAATTAAAAATCTTTCTCTCACAAACGCTCTACATACATTTATCTTGAATTTGTTTTTCAACCATTTTTGTATTCAATCCATTTATTGTAGATTCCATTGAAATAAGCAGATTGTCCCCTAGCATATAATTATTTTCTATATATTCGTGTATTTTCTCCATATTTTTCACAGCATAATCTTCCATGTTTATTAGACCCAGATGCTCCCAATATATAGTCTGTCTGGTCCTTATATTTAGTACCGCAAAATCCGGATAAATTGTCCTCCCATTTTTTAACACCAGTTTTGGTTCATATACATAAGGAATATTGTATTTATTAAAAAGATCTGCCAATATTTTTTCTGATTTAGAACGCACCTGTTCACCGCGAGCAGTATATATTTTTCCATCAATAGGATATGTATTCTTTCCACCACAATTGTTTTCATACCATCTATTAATATAATCATCGTCACTTTCTATTATTGGTGTTATAAATAATTTTTTTGAGGGAGCTTGTCGATTATAGATTGATTTTATTTGAGATAAATCGATATATTTAAGATCTTTTGAGATTCTAATAAGTTTCTTTTGTATGTTTAGAAGTTCTTTATTTACTGCAAAATCGTAGTCGCGTTGAATGTACTTTGTGTACTTCTTTAGTTCATTTGCTTTTATAAACACCTTCTTTTGAGATTCGCTGTCAATGTAATAAAACTGTGTTCGTCCGTGACTCAAACATGATAGAACGTGTATATCATCATGCTGGGGATGCTTCCCCAATTGTAATGTGGACTCTGTAATTAGTTCATTTATTTCCTTAAGTCTTTCGTTAATTTCAATTATCAAATTTTTCATTCTTTACTCCTATCAAATGTATTTTAAAAAAATAAGTACTATGAGCAGTACATTTATATTTTTTGATTTTTATACTGCCCTTATTCTCTGTTTCGGGCAGTACATTTCTGCTTTTTCATTTTTATACTGCCCTTCTCCTTTGTTTCGGGCAGTACATTTCTCTGTTTTCATTTCTATACTGCCCTTCTTCTCCGTTTCGGGCAGTACATTTCTCTGTTTTCATTTTTATACTGCCCTTATCCTCTGTTTCGGGCAGTACATTTCTCTGTTTTCATTTCTATACTGCCCTTCTTCTCCGTTTCGGGCAGTACATTTCTGCTTTTTCATTTTTATACTGCCCTTTTTCTCTGTTTCGGGCAGTACATTTCTCTGTTTTGGCTTTTGTACTGCCCGAAACAGGTAACGAAAGCCTATCACCAGGTTCTTGATTTTCTGAGGAAAAACAAGAATCTATACTTTTTGCAGAATATCAACTGTGTGGGCGCTGGCGCCGAGCAAGTCGGCGCGCTCGCAGACGGCCAACTGATACTGTATGAACGCTTTAAACTGCGCTTCACTAAGCGCATTGACTTCACGCCTCATATGATTTGCTGGGCCGTCTGGCGATATGATTTGTACGCGATGCAGCCCTGCATCTTCATTTAAACTAACGATATCTTCTGTTCTCATGAACGCGTACAAATCATCAGCGCCCGGCCGAACATGGAAGGCTTCATCCAACTTTCCATCAGCAATATTCTCTAAGACATGCCCCTCTTTGATTCCATAAGTCAGGAAGGCATATTCATTCATTACGTATGCAACAAGTATAAAGCCCCCTGGGCGCGTCACTCGCTTTGCTTCTTGCAATGCTTGAAGCTGTTCTTCCCGTGTTTTCAAATGATACATAGGTCCAAACAATAAGGTTAAATCAAAACTGTCATCCTTGAAACGCTTTAATTTTAAAGCATTTCCCTGAAAGGCTTTTACCCCAGTGCCTTTAGCCTTTAACATGCCAAGATTGTGCTTCACCAGTTCAACTGCTGTAACATCATAGCCTTCCTCCCACAACGGGATACTATATCCTCCAGTTGCTGCACCTATATCTAGAATTCTTATATCCGATTTTGTTTTTTTATTTTTGGAGGCAATATCACTTGTTATTAGATGTTCATCTCCTAATTCTTCTACTATTGATTTATCTACTTTATTTCTTCTGGCGCTAACTAACTGCTGCACATCACTAGCAATAGTTCTTGCAGCATTATTTCCACCCTCTTCACTATCAGATGCAATTACTTTTATGGATTCATTAGCCACATTTTCCATGGCACACTTTTCAGGTTTCTTATTAACAGCATGATCATTCAATGTCTCCATCAAATCATACTCTTCACCTTTTTCCAATATATCCAGATACTTGTGAACATATTTCATGGTTACAGTAAATTCCATGATTCCATGGCGACTTTTTAGACGCTTGTCTTCGTTGAATTTGTTATAGTATTCTTCTAAATTTGTCATATGTTATCCTCAATAATCTTATATGTATTGATAAATGTTTTTCATCAGAAAAACATTTATCATATATTTTTCTTAAAAACTGCTTTTGTATAAAAGTCCTTCAACGTTGAATTCCAACTAACTTTTTCCTCAGAAAAACATCCTTTATTTTAAAAGGCCTCATACATTTAGTATGAGGCCCCAATAAATTGTGATTTAGTTTTTGCCTTACCATTTGGTCGGGAAGGCTCACCCATATATCTTTGGCTTCCTAGCAGGAAGACGCAGTCATTTTATATCGCCTTTGGCGATGGGACTACATCGTAGCAAAAAAATCAAAAACAAGTTTTGATTTTATTAATGTCTGCCGCAACACTGCTTATACTTAAGTCCGCTTCCGCATGGACATGGATCGTTAGGGAAGACCTTCTTCTCCTTGCGAACCTTAGGTCCTGAAGATGCTGTGTCATCCTTGTTTGTTCCAGTAACCTTGGCTACTTCTTCACGCTCTACCTTCTTTTCGATACGGATACGATAAAGCATTGTAAGTGTATCATTAATGATTGCTGCATTCATTGCATCAAGCATATCGTAGCTGGCTGCCTTGTACTCATCAACAGGGTTACGATTTCCGTATGCCTGAAGACGAATGCCCTGACGAAGCTGCTCCATATCGTCAAGTTCTTCCATCCACTTACGATCAATAACTCTAAGAAGTATAACTCGCTCAACCTCACGGAACTGCTCTGGTTGTTCGAATTCCTTTTCCTTTGCATCGTACATCTTGAGAGCGATTTCTGTTAGCTTATCTTTAAGCTCGTTTTTGCTCTTGATATTCTGAATTGAAAGCTGGTTCATAACAGGAACTGGAATTACAGGACAAAGTAAGTGATTTAACTCCTGAAGCTCCCAAAGCTCCTTCTCAACATCATCTGGAATAGTCTTTTCTATACACTCATCAACCTTGTCTCTAATCATACCAAGGATTTGCTCATGCATATCCTCGCCCATTAAAACTCGACGACGCTGCTTGTATATAAGCTCTCTCTGCTCATTCATAACCTGATCATAATCAAGAAGATTCTTACGAGCTGAGAAGTTGTTTTCTTCTATTTTCTTCTGTGCTTTTTCAATGGCATTAGAAAGCATTGGATGTTGAATCTGCTCGCCTTCTGGTACACCAAGCGCATTGAATGTTGTGATCAAACGCTCTGAACCAAAGAGTCTCATAAGATCATCTTCAAGAGAGATGAAGAACTGTGATTCACCTACATCACCCTGACGACCTGAACGACCACGAAGCTGATTGTCAATACGACGTGATTCATGACGCTCTGTACCGATGATTTTGAGACCACCTGCTGCACGAGCTTCATCATCAAGCTTAATATCTGTACCACGACCAGCCATGTTTGTAGCGATGGTAACTGCACCATGCTTACCTGCTTCTGCTACGATTTCAGCTTCCTTTTCATGATACTTTGCGTTAAGTACATTGTGTTCGATTCCCTCGCGACGAAGCATCTTGGAAACAAGCTCTGAAATATCAATATCGATTGTACCAACAAGTACTGGCTGTCCCTTTGCGTGGGCAATCTTAACTTCTTCAACTACAGCTTTGTACTTTTCTTTCTTTGTCTTGTAAACAGCATCATCATGATCAATACGCTGTACAGGACGGTTTGTAGGTACCTCTACAACGTCCATTCCATAAATATCACGGAACTCCTGCTCCTCAGTAAGAGCTGTACCTGTCATACCAGCTTTCTTGTCATATTTATTGAAGAAGCTCTGGAATGTGATGCTGGCAAGTGTCATAGACTCACGCTTAACCTCAACATGCTCCTTTGCCTCAATAGCCTGATGAAGACCATCTGAATAACGACGACCTGGCATGATACGACCTGTAAATGAATCTACGATCATTACCTGACCATCTGAAACAACATAATCCTGATCTTTAAACATAAGGTTGTGAGCACGAAGTGCAAGTATAATGTTGTGCTGAATTTCAAGATTCTCTGGATCTGCAAGGTTCTCAATATGGAAGAACTGTTCAACCTTTGCAACACCGTCTGCTGTAAGGTTAACCACTTTGTCCTTTTCATCTACGATGAAGTCGCCTGTCTCGTTGCGCTCAACGCCCATGATGGCATCCATCTTTGAAAATTCTGGAAGATCCTCACCACGTTTCATCTGACGAGCGAGAACATCACAAAGCTCATAAAGCTTTGTAGACTTTCCTGACTGACCAGAAATAATAAGTGGTGTACGTGCCTCATCAATAAGAACAGAATCCACCTCATCAATGATACAGAAGTTAAGGCCTCGCTGAACAAGATCCTTTTCATATACACACATATTATCACGGAGGTAATCAAAACCGAGCTCATTGTTTGTGATATATGTGATATCACAGTTATAAGCTGCCTGACGCTCCTCTTTTGTCATATCATTTAATACAACACCAACTGTAAGTCCAAGGAAACGGTGAACCTCTCCCATCCACTCAGCATCACGCTTTGCCAGGTAATCATTGACAGTAACGATATGAACACCCTTGCCTTCCAATGCATTCAAATATGCTGGAAGTGTAGAAACAAGTGTCTTTCCTTCACCAGTACGCATCTCTGCGATACGACCCTGATGGAGGATAATACCACCAATAAGCTGTACTTCAAAATGTTCCATTCCAAGAGCACGCTTACCTGCTTCACGAACTGTAGCATATGCCTCTGGAAGAATATCATCCAATGTCTCTCCCTTTGCAAGTCTCTCCTTGAACTCTGTAGTTTTAGCTCTGAGCTCCTCATCCGAAAGAGCCCCCATAGCATCTTTGTATGATTCTATCTTATCTACTATTGGCTTGATTCTCTTGAGCTCACGCTGAGAATGTGTACCAAAAATCTTATCAATAATGCTCATTATTTTAATCTCCTAACATAACTGGGAATAAACCCACAAACTGTGTCTATTTTAACAGAAAGTGGGCTATTTCACAATGTTTTGATTATGCTTTGAAGACATGTTTAAACATATTGTCAAAAAAATGTATACGCTACATTTGCAAACCTGATTTTATCCGAAATATTTAATTTCACAGGCTTTCTATAAGTCAATATTTGCTCGTTTACATATGTGGCGTTAGTCGAATTCAAATCAGTTAGATAATAATCATCACCATCTCTGGTGATTTTTGCATGATTACCACTGACTGTAGGAGCATGTAAAATGGCATCACAATTCTTGGATTTACCAATTCTAAAAACATCCTTTGTCACAAGGAAATCATCCTCTTGATTCAAACCATCATAAACAAGCTTTCCGGCAGGCTTTGTTTCAGATAAAAGTACTGTCCTGTCCTCATATTCATAATCAGGATCAATTACAAAATCCTCTGATTCATATTCAATATCATCCTTGAATTCAATTTTTCTACTCAATACTCCCTTAAAAAACTGCTGCACCTGATTGAATAATCGATTTCCACTAGCAAGTTCTCTTTCAGACGAATAGTCTTGAATGTAATAATCTTCCATGTCCTCATACAGCCTGTCATCTGCTATGATATCTGCTTTCTTAGGACCACCTTCATCTCTAAGGTTTATATGCTGCACTATTGGAGCTTCCACATCTTCGTCTCCCATATCCTGTAAACAATCAAGAATTTCACCAAGGGTATAATCTTCTTTTTGAGCTATGTCATAGGCTGTGCAAAGCATAGCTGCAAATTCCTTATTGGAACTTGGAACAAGCTTAATTACAAAATCCATGATTTGACGAAACTGCTCCTGAACACTTCCCATATCCTGAGGATAATAGCAAAGACTTAACTTAAAAGTTTCTGCTGCCTTTTCAAAGTAGATTGATTCCTTTGAAAGCCAGATATGTTTTTCATTTATTAGATACTTTCCTAACTCGCTGTATGCTATAGATAGATTTAACACTATCCTCCTAAATAACTCTAAAGTTAAATCATGAGATTCTAAAAAATCCTCCAAATTCTCTTTTCTTGAAATGTTATAGCTATATTGGAGAGCCCCGTTGATGCTTGATTTCTTCATAGGAAGAAGAACTCCAATATTATTTTCTTCAATCATTTTTTCTTCATAATTTGCATTAGTGCCGCTGGCATCGACAATCATAAAGCTCTCATTATGTTGTCTTTTATATTTTATTTCCATACTCAATCCCTTATGGCATTAAAAATGCCAACCAGTCCCTCCTTAATTCTGAATAAACTTACCGAATCAAAAGTGTCCGGCTCGTGAGAAACATAATCTATTGTGTCCTTGAAAACTTCAAAGCATACCATTACTGCTGCGCCAAACAATATCATGCATAGACTAATGACAACTGTTGCTTCAACTGTATAGCTGGCTTTAAAGGTATTTCCGATTATCATACATTTATCCCTCCCAGACAGTTAATTAAATAAAGCAAACAATAAGCTGATAACAAGAACGGAACAAATGGCAATTCTAAATTCAGCCTTTTATGCTTGCCCTTCAGATATAGTCCACCAATAATAGCTGCCATAATTGACGACACCCATACAACTATTACTGTGTTCATAAAGCCAAGATAAAGCCCCGTCACCATTACAATAAGTGCATCTCCTTTTCCTATCTTTTCGTGAGAAATAATACTAAATATATACATTAATACACCTATCAACACTCCGCCCAAGACACTTATGACAGGATATGGTTTAAATACCAGATTCATTATTATTCCTGCCACACCAAACACAACTATCTCCAATAATCGAATTTGCCTGGTTCTTATATCCTCATAAGCAGCCAAGCCGTACAAACAAAATAATCCAAATACTTCCATATCTCATACTCCATATATCCCTATCAACGCCCCGATGAACATTTGCTACAAGGGGGCATTGTTTCTTTCACTTCTTCCAACAATACTTTTTTAATATTATGTTTTATTTCCTTACAGTTCACATCTGAGTGATAGGCTGTACCATAGTCTGTTATGAAATAAAAACCATGTGCCTTAGTCTTTTTGCACTTTTCACAAAGATAATATTTTCCCCCACTTTTATTTCTTGCTTCTTCAATATCTCCTATAGGAAGCCTGTGTACACTTGGATTTAAATAAGTGCAGTTGTAATTAACGTGATAGTGCTCTCCCTTTTCTGTCACAAACACATATCTGGCATCTACAGTATTTTCTGCCTTATCATATCCAACCCACTTTCTACATCTGGCCCTCTGATTTACATCAAATGAATAGCTTCCCAATAGGCCTATTGGAAATGTCATATCATATGCCACCTGAAGATCAATATAGTTTCCCTCAACAGAAGAATTCAAAAAGTTGAAACCAATAGGCCCGCCATCTACAAACTCTATTGGAACTTTATTTTTTGCTATTTCAACTCCAGCCAAGCTAATAGTAGATGCTAGAAGAACCGCTTCTGACACCTCCCCTGAAATAGTAGAATCCTCAGATGATGTATCAACATCTTTATCGGATTCACCGGAATTTGCCATATTCCCCAAAGTGACCGCCATCGTTCTACTGGCATAATCTATAGATTTTTGAACCCCAGATTGCACCTGAAGCAATCGAAAAGTAAATACACCAAACATCATCAAACTGATAAAGAGAGGTAAAATAACTGCAGCCTCTATGGTGTAACTGGCTTTTCTTAAGGAGGCATAGAAAGGCATCTCTGTAGGGGTATGAAAAATTGGTTGACTATGATTAAATACCTTTCTTTGAAATATTTTTGATTTAAAAAGTCTATTTGTGACTGGCGGGTCACCAAACCGATTCGGCGCAAATGAATCGATTGTATTTGTACTATTTAGAGACACCTTTCTACACCTCCTTTCCATCGTTAATATTCTAAAAACTTATTTTTCTCGAAGTAATATTCCCCCGATTCCTCTTGCCCATTTCCGTTAAATAATGACAAAAACATTTCTTTGGCACTATAACCCATCTGAATATCAGCCGCCCAAAGCATGTTGTCTATCTTAACTTTGGCATAATCTTCTGTTGAATTTAGAGCATTTTCCATTACATCTAAAGACCTCATTGAAAGAGTTGAATTAGACCTAAGTGCTAAAAACGCCATTAAGAATTCCTTATATCCCAAGCCAGCACCGCAATCCTTTGCTTTAAACTTTACATTTGCCACTTGTGAAAGGTGCCACACATCAGATGTCCACTGATCCAAGGTTTTTACCGGCGCCACTTTGCCTCCGCTTAGAATCAAACGCAAATCCAAGGTAGATTCTGCATATGCCCAGGCTGCGATAATGGCTGCAGTTACCAGTTGAACCACGACAGGGTTCATTGAAAAACCTGCAATTGTAGCTGCTATTTTTTCAGCCTCAGCCACCATAGATGGATTGGCCATTATAGTGGCAAAGTTGGCAGCCTCTCTTGCCAGCATTATCTGCTCAACTACTGAAGCTAAACATTGTGTGTCAGTAGATTTTCCAGAAAGTAGATATTCCACCTCATACTTGATACCATCATGCTTTAGGTCATGACCATAATATCCATAATTTGTTAGCAGATAATCTATGAACAAAGCTTTGTCTACCAGATTTCCATCTGCTTCCAAGTTCATATTTCCTGATTGTAAAGTTCGATGTGATGGAGTTTCATCCAGTTTAATCTCTGTATCCGAAATCTTATCCACCTCTGTTATTGTTGATAGCACTCCCTTTGAAAAAGATTCACTTAATTCATCAAAGGCATCCAGGGGATTATCCTCCACCTCCTCTGGTTCAGGATAATCCTCAGGATTTGTGTTAGGGTCATCATCATCTCTTGCAGCCTGTTTTGCATTTTCATTTGCTTCCTTTGCCTGCTTTAAAGAGTCCTTACCTGCCTTGGCCTTCTCTTCCACCAACACCTTTTCTACATTGTTAATACTATCAATATGACCTTGTATTCCATCTATTACCTGCGAAGCTATGCCCTCTTTTGCTGCTTTCACGCCAAGCTTCACCACTGGTTGCCCCTGATTATCTGTAAGCAACGAGTATGTTTTTGCATAAGCAGTCTCCGGATATAATCTTGCATAGTTATGACCAGATTCAATGTCAGAGTTGTACTTTACATACTCCAAGGCCTTCTGCTCAAGTATCCCTGGCCCCTGGTTTTCTGTACCATAACCTAAATCAATAGCTAGTATTTTATAGTTTGTCCAAAGATACGGGTTGTACTCAGAAAACACGCTTTCTACTGCCATATCAGTATATTCAGCAGCAAAGTCATGAAGCTCGTAGTATCTGATACAACCACTCATTGTAAAGATAAGCCCCATGACAGCCACCATTATCATGGCAAAGAAAACAGTTAAAGATCCCTTTACCTTTTTCCTCACTATACTCGACCTGCCTGAGATTTAATCGTCTTAAACAAGCTCTCTACCAACTGATTTAAATTGTCCTTAAAAATTAAAACTAAACCAATGAGAACCACTAAAATCAAAATCATTTCAACTGTTCCAATTCCATCTTCCTCTGTAATAAATCCTTTTATTTTATTCATTAAATAATTCATCTTTTACCTCTTCTTTCTATAATTGCATCATGGCAGGAACCACCAGTATAATAATCACTATTCCAAGCATTCCCGCCATTGGCATAAGAAGCTTTGTAGAAGCTTCCTCTCCTAATCTAAGAGCTCTCTGCTTTCGCATTTCAAAAGCATACTTCTCCTCTTTTTCCAAACTTGAAATAAGCTCCTTTGATCCTTTTCTCAAATTCTGTATCAGCATCATTGAAAGCTTTCTGTATTCCTTGCTGTCACAGGATTTACCTAGTTCTTCTAAAGCTTGTATCTCTCCCAGTCCATCTACCATTTTTCTATAAGTCTTTACGATTTCCTCAAATCCAGGTCTTTTTTCTCCTCCGCTTTTAATGCTGGCAAGGTATTTTCCCGATATACGCTCCAATGCTTTTCTAAAACTCATCCCCGCTCCCATCAAAATAGAGAGCTCACTGACTATCATTGGATAATCTTTTTCTCTTGCTTCAACTGCTTCCTTTGCAGCCTTTTTAGCATCTCTTTTTTTCCCATACAAAAGAGCACCTACAGCAACAAATCCAAGAATTATTATCTGTAAACCTCTATAGTTCATTTTTTGCTTCCATACAAGGTCCATGCCTTCAACCTGTTTTGGAAGTTTCAATACTCCTTTTGTTCTGGTATCAACATCCTGTGTCTTCACCTGCTTTACAATAGCCTGAAGCTGTCCTTCATATGTATCTATGCCCAATGGATATACCACCACCGAAAAACTATAGATATACTCCTCTTCCTCGTAATATAGATGAGCAACGATATTTACCACATTTCCATCATCGGAAATATTTTCTAGCCTAAGTTTTCCATCACTGGAAATGATTCCATAGGTATCAAACTTCCACTGGGCTTCTATTAATTCATCCACATAGGAAGTTCGCAAATCCAGGTCTTTTGTTACATTGTTTGCAGACTTGTTTTCTCCAAGATACGTCTTTTCGATTTCCTTGATTGCTTTTTTGAAGACCTTGTCCACTTGCTTTTTTGTCAGCTTCTTGTCGGAAACCTCTACAGTTATTTCTTCTTTTTTATCCAAAAAGCTTAAGTACAGATCCTCTGTAATGGTTCCCTTACCAGGTTGATTTCTTTCTATTGTTCCATCAAATCTATAATTAGCACTGATAAAATCCCATACCAAAATCATAATTCCTAAAATGGATGTAATAACCAGAATTTCAATTATTTGCTTCTTTGTTAGCTCTTTATTTTTAAACAAGATTACCTCCATCTCTAGACTTTAATATCAATAATCCTTCTACCAAGAAAGATGCAAGTGCCATAGGCTAGCAAACAGACTGTCATTACTGCTGCACCTGCCAGATTCCTATATAAGGGAGCAATAAAGCTTTCTGACGTGAGAGTGATGTAAGCAAGAATTACTATTGGCATTACACACATCACCTTAAGTTCCAATCTTTTTTCTGTGGTGATTGTCTCTATTTCCTGTTTGACTGAAAGATTATCCTCTATTTTTAAGGCAGTCTCCCGGATGTGGCGACCATAATCTCCTCCGGATCTTTTAGCAAAAGATATGATTTCTGCAAGGCTTTTTGCCTCGTCCAAATCTATCTCCTTGGCAAATTCATCGAAAGCTCTCTCCAGTTGAACATTCATACTTATTTTTCTGTTCATCACATGGACTGGGCCCAACAAAACAGAGTCTGTTGGATAAAGTTTTGCCAACTCCTCTTCACCCTGCTTCACTGCCCGTTCCAAAGAATATCCTGCCTGTAGCCCTGAAACTATCAGCATCATATATTCCTTGAATTCCACTGCAGTTTTAGCAGCCACTGCCGCCTGTCTTTCATCCTCTTTCAACATCATCCAGAAAGGAATAATCAAAACTCCCACTATTAGTCCAAACAAGGACCGATAAAACAAAAATGCTATCAGGCAGGTAATTCCTATTCCTTGAAATAGTGGTCCAATGGCATTTATGCTGTTCCATTTGCTATTAATTTTTCTGTATGTTTCAAGCTTCCTGTCTTTTCCCACTTTCCAACTATCCTTCCATTTTTTTCTTCAAGTTCCCTAAACTTGTAAAGAGAATTTAAAGCAATCTCACCATTACTAATTCCATCTACCTCACAAATTTCCAACAGCTTTCTGCTTTTATCCCTAAGCCTTCCCAGCTGAACAATAATATCTATACCTGAGGCTATCTGCTGCCTGATAGCAGGAAGCGGAATCTCCGCTCCCATTAAAACCATTGTTTCTAAACGTGACAGCATATCCTTGCAGGAATTACTATGTCCAGTTGAACAGCTTCCATCATGCCCTGTATTAAAGGCCTGCAGCATTTCCAATGCCTCTCCACCTCTACACTCTCCTACGATGATTCTGTCTGGACGCATTCTAAGGGCCGATTTCAACAAATCCCTTATGCTGATTTCATTTTTGCCTTCCAGATTTGCATTACGTGCTTCAAGCCTTACCAAATTTTCCACATTTTTTAATTGAAGTTCCGCGGAATCCTCGATTGTAATCACACGCTTGTCCCCAGGTATAAATTCACCAAGGGCGTTTAGGAATGATGTCTTTCCACTGCCTGTTCCTCCTGACACGAAGATGTTGTATCCGCTTTCCACCAGTTTCTTTAAAAACTCAATTTGTTCCCGGTCAATTGAGCCAAAGCTTTCTAGTCTTTCCATAGTCATCTGTTCTTTTGGAAACTTTCTTATGGAAAGAATTGGGTAATCTACCGCAGCTGGCTTCAACACTATGTTTACACGGCTTCCGTCTTCCAGCCTTGTGTCTACTATCGGATTTGACTCATTGACAATTTTGTTGCTGTTTGCCACTATATTTTGAATAATGTCATTCAGCTTTTCCTCTGAAGAAAAATGTTCAGTGGAATGTACCACCTGTCCCTTTTTTTCAATAAAAATGTTATCTGGCCCATTGATCATTATTTCTGTAATTTCCTCATCGGCCAGCAAATCCTCTAGAACATCCAGTTTTCTTAAGGAATTGAAAACATGATTTTCTATTATTTTTCTTTCTCCTAACGATAGAGGATGTTCTTTGGATATTGTTACTATTTCTCCTCTTATTAGCTGTAACAATTCATCGTCAGATACGTCGTAGCTTAAATCCAGCTTGTTCATTGTTTTTTGACGTATCTCTTCTTCATAATTAATCATAGTTTTATCTAGACTTTGCTTTATTAGCTTCAGTTAGCTTTTTTACAAATACTCCAAGATTTCCCTGAAGGAGTTCTTCTATCTGATAGGTTCCGTCAGTTAAATTTCCTGCAGACATTGGTAGAATTACATTTTCCAATTCAATATCCGCTTCAATTCGACTTAAATATTCCAGGAACATTTCTTGGCCCTTCCTAAAATAATCTCCGGAACGGCCAAGAATATACAGCTTATCCAGCTGCTTAATATATTCTGTAAATCCATTGATTGCTCGTCCAAACAAAACCACTACTACATCGTAGTTAGAGTTAGACAGTGTGTTAAAAAACCTGGTCCAGGTATCCACGTCAATCTCACCAATTTCATTTGGATTAAAAAATGGCTCAATATAGTCGAATCCCATAAAGGTTTGCAAATATCCTGTTATATCTATTTCTTCACTAGTATTTATCTCATAAAGAAGATCCATTAGATTTTGCTTACCATCACTTGCTATTAAGCTAGGCATTACAGATATTTCCTCAAGATCTATGAATAGGACTCTCCCTTTTGTCCTATATGCCTGACCGAGTGCCATTGCAAAAGGCAATTGCAGCTCGTGAGAAGTGGGAGAATAAACACCCACCAACTTAGAATTTAATTTAGACTTTTTCATACTAGCTTTCGCTATACCTATCTCTCGTAACTCCCTGATTTCATCTACTATTTTGTCTATCGACTGGTATTTGTAGATGTGATTTTCTTTTAAAATATCGGATTCTTCACTTAGGAAGTATTTATGTCCCAATGTTCCTTTTGGCCTAAAGCCAGCAATTTCATCAAAATCCTCTGTCATAATTGTCACATCATAATCTGTCTCATCAGAGAAAAAACCTTCTGGTGTTGTGAATATATGTACAGACACCTTTGGCATTGACAATACATAATTAGAAAACATAAAAATGTAATCCGAATCAAAATCACATAAAGCGACTTCCAAATTTTTCATATTCCACTCCATTTCTTTACTAGATTACTTGCTGTAAAAAAAACGCAGCCGCAATATAATAAGAAAAATGAAGTTTTCTTTTTAGCATTAATCGTCTTTCATATATAATCAAAGCCAATACCACAACGCCAGCAAGCATCACTGAGAGAACAAATGCTTCTACAGTTGCACGTATACCCACATACGTACTCATTACAGAAAATAATTTTATGTCCCCTGCCCCAAGGCCTTTCCATTGATACAGCAGGTACAATAGAAAAATGGGCAATATTCCTTTGATTATGAAATATACGATTCCGATGGTTTGAAAATGTAGGATATTCAGGTATAACCCTGCTACATATCCCAAGCCAATCAGCTGATTTGGAATCCTATAAGCCTTGGCATCAAAAAGTGTTGCCATAGTCAAAATGTTCCAGATCATAAACGTCTCCGTTTTTTTCACCTCGCTTTCGCACATCAATATATCAAGTGAGATGCCAGCGGTATATAGCATACCGTGCTATATTTTATTTTGTGTATTTTCCTAATCCGTTTTTTTGTAAATGTTTGATACAAAGCACCTATCTTTCCTCAAACCTATTGTAAATACTCAACATATAAACGACGTTCATAACATTAAAAAAGAGATTCCCGTTTCGGAAATCTCTTTTTCTATAATTTTAAATAATAATTATGCCCAAAAACCTCGACTGATTTGATTACCCATTAGGCTTTCATTTAATGTCTCCCTTCCATAGGTAATCCCAGCCATAACATATTGAGTATTCTTCATCACAGGTCCTGAAGAATCCTCTTTAGCGATCTGGTCAAACGCGCTTCCCAGTTCATCCATTATCCTTTTGGCCTCAAGTAATCCTTCTTCATCTGCTTTATATATGGATTTTGACACATTTCGCTTTACATAATCGTATAGCGCGTACAGATTTGAACTTACCTTATAATCAAAATTTAAATCCTTCTGGAGGTGAGTGACAACCTCAGCACATTTTTTCAACGCACTTACAGCTTCATCCACTTGGCCAGCTTTAAAATGCTCTAACGCTTCAGACTCATATTCTTCATATATTTCATATAAAACTGTTATTAGACCACATCTGTTGCTAGAGGCTATTTTCAAGGTGAAAGCTGAAATCTTATCTCTGTTCATTTACTTTTTCTCCTATTAAAGCAAGACTTTTGATTACCAGGACCACCAACTTATAGTACCTGAGACCAAAGCTAAAAGCCTTTTAACTTAGGCGCCAGCTTATTGTAAGAGTTGCAATGCCAATTGAGGTAACTCATTGGCCTGTGACAATGCTGATACACCAGCCTGTTCCAAAACATTTAATTTTGTGTATTCAACCATTGTTGTTGCCATGTCTGCATCCTCAATTCGAGAGATTGCAGATGTCATGTTCTCTTCTGTTGCGTCCAAGGATCTTGTGGTATGCTCTAGTCTATTCTCATAGGCACCAAGCTGTGATCTAACAGATGTCACATAGCTTAATGCATCGTCCAAAGCATCCATTGCATCCTCTGGTCCTTCTGTTCTTGTTACATCCACATCGTCTATGTACATAAACTCTGTAGTTACTGCTGCGATTCTAACAAGCATTGACTGTCCTTCATTTGCACCTATCTGAAGGGACATTGAGCCAATGTCTGTAACATTGAAGGTTACTATTCCATCATATGGATTACCTTCACTATCCAGGGCATCCTTGGCATAACCCTCATCTGTCATAAATGACATTTCAAAACCATTTGTATCTTTTACAATTACTCTTAGTCCATCTGTTTCATAGGTTGCCTGTGTGCCAAATAATGATTTTACATCTGCGCCGGTATCATCTTTGTTGTCTTTAAAAAGTACTATATTTGCATCCTTACCTTCGCTTGTAATCGTTGGAAGTGTTCGTCCATCAGTGGTGTCCTCATCAAGTGCATCTGCTGAGAATCCCAGTGCTCTTGCAAATTCCAGACTTGAAAACTCAATCTTCACATTTCCTTTGCTTCCAAACTTGTGAGAGAAAATGCTAAGCCCTTCCTCGCTATCAGGATCTGAAATCTGTGCTCCACCTTTTTCACAGGCTTCTCTAAGCATTCCATATACAGCCTCCCCTGATAATCCTCGGATAAATTCCATTGGATAACCATTGATAATTACTGAGCCCGACATTCCAAGTCCATTACCTGACTCTGTGGAAGTAGATATGTATCTCTTGATTGGATCACCGTTTGCATCGTATCTTACATTCCCATTATCATCCACCTCATATTCATACTTCTGCTTGGTTTCAGACCAACTTGTCTGGTCTATAAAACTCTTGTAATCATATGGAGTGACTGTCTTAGTCTCTATTGTTGTATGTGTCTCTTCCTTGTAGTAAGTGTTGTCATTGTCAAACTGTATTTCGTCGCCTGTTGGCACAGTATTAGCCTTAGCTCTTACTGCAGGTTTTGTTATCTTTAGCTGATAAATTCCTGATGCTACTGCATTTGATGTAGCAATGCGAGATACATTGTTTCCATATGTTCTGCAGTCACAGGAACCATCCAAAAGATTGATGGTGTTAAACTCGGTTGTTGCAGCTACTCTATCAATTTCTACCAAAAGAGAATCGATTTCCATTTGAATGTTTTCACGTTCAGAATCAGAGTTTGTGCCGTTAGCAGCCTGAATTGAAAGCTCTCTCATACGCTGTATCATTTCAGTCACTTCATTTAGAGCACCTTCAGCTGTCTGCAAAGCAGAAATACCATCGGAACCATTTGTAGATGCCTGGCCAAGTCCATTAATCTGAGCCTGCATTTTACCTGCAATAGCGATACCAGATGGATCATCTGATGCATGGTTAATGCTAAATCCTGAACTTAACTTTTCCATTACATCTGCAAGGGCACCTTCAGTACCAAGAAGTTTGTTGTTTGTAATCACCGCTGACATGTTATTGTTAATTCTCATAGTTGCCTCCTAAGTAACAAGTAAGTCTAGCATCCGTGCGGTGTTAAGTTGTATAAAGATCATCCATGTCCTTACAACATTATTATCGGATGTGGGATTTCAAAGTTAACCAGATTTCTGTAACTTTTGTGTGACTGAAATTTTAAGTCGCCGATTTATTGGGCCTGCAAAACAATAATCACCACAATTATTTTTTCGCCCCTTTCAATCTCTTCATATTGTATGTCAAATTTTTTGAAGCTTACACAAATTATCTTTTCGTCACATCAGTTATTTTTTTTCAAACTCATCCGAAATATTAGATGTAAATGATTCATACCCTGGAGGAACTATATGCAAATTGAAGGACTCAAGGTAACGGATTACATCAAAACAGACGGTGCCGACACAACAGGATTTGGTGTTGGAACCAGCGGTATCAGGGACGATAAAAAAGCAAATTCTAATACTGTACTCAAATCTATATCTGTTGATAATGCTTTCTATGACAATAAGGGGAAGCTGGCTGATGAAGATTTCGCTAAAGAATTAAACGAAGTATCAGCACTTGGTATGTCCACAGTAGAAGCTGTTAAAAATGTTGAGCGTGCATGGGATGATGAGGCTACTGCAAAAGCTACAGAAGATGGGCATAATCCTATGGATATGGATTCTCATACTTTAATCACAGTTGTTGATGAAATAAAAATGAATCTGGCCAAAGCCGGAGCCGACATTTCAAAAATGGGCGGTCTTTCTTCTACGGAAATCGAAGCTATGTCTGGTTCTATTTCACAGGCAATTGAAATGACCAGAGGCCTTTCTGACTATCTTCCAGAAGAGACTCAGGCCTATCTTGTGAAGAATGAATTGGAGCCTACTATCACCAATATTTACAATGCAACCTACTCGGCACCAATCAATCCCGAGGATGGCAAATCTTCGGCAGAAATACAGCAATTACTTCAAGACTTAGGAAATACAATAGATTCCCTCATTCGAGAGATTGAAGGAGAACAAAATCAGTCTGCGCAAAGAACTGAGCCACAAATTGACCTGAAAGAAATTGTGGCGACCATGCTGAAGCAAGATGTTCCTATCACAAAGGAACATCTTGAGTACATGGTTGGTTTACAGCAGTACGAAAAGCCAACAGACCAGCAGCTTGAGGCTGCTATTGAAGATATTGTAGCTGAAGGAAAAGAACCTACAGACGCTTACCTTCTTCCTGGATATTCTCTTATGGATCAGGCCAAGAAAACCTTTGAAGAAGTAATGGGCATGGATGTTAATGACCTTCAGTCAGTAACAGCTCAACGTCAGCTTGTGGAAATTCAACTGACTATGACTGTGGAAGCCACTTTTACCATGATGAAAAATGGTATTGAGGTAAATACAAATGACCTATCTGATTTGCTGGACAAACTAAAACTCCAGGAAACAAATCTCCTTCAGATTTTAATGAAGGCCGACTCTAAAGAAGCTACAAACAGCAATGTAAATCTGTTCAAACAAGTGATGAATGAAATGGCAGAAATATCTCAGGCTCCTGCAGCAACACTTGGCAGATTTTCAAATATAAATGCAGAAACATTTTCATATGTTCATGAAGTCAGTGTTTCTGTTACAGCAGAATACTCTCGAATGGAAATGACATATGAAGCTGTTGGAACCGAAGTACGCCGCGACCTTGGAGATAACATCAATAAGGCTTTCCAAAATGTGGATGATATACTTGCTGATCTAAATATTCCAGCAACAGAATCAAGCCAGAAGGCGGTACGAATCCTTGCCTATAATCAGATGGATATAACAGCTGAATCAGTTATGAATGTTAAGGCATCCTCTGAAATGGTAACAAGAACTTTCAAGAGCATGACTCCTGCTGTTGTGGCAGAAATGATTAAGCGTGATGAAAACCCTTTGGACATGACCATTGGCGACCTAAAACAAAAAGCAGAAGCTATAAAAGCAGAACTAGGTAGCGAATCTGATTCTGAAAGCTTTGCTAAATTCTTGTGGAAAGCAGAGCATAACTCACAGATTACTGATTCTGAAAGAGATGCATATATTGGTGTTTACAGACTTCTTCATCAGGTGGAAAAATCCGATGGTGCAGCCATAGGCGCGTTGATAAGTCAGGGTGCCGAGATTACACTTCGAAACCTTATGACATCTGTTCGTTCAAGCAAACATACAGGAAAAGAATATGAAATTGACGACAACTTTGGTGAATTAGATGAAATGGTTGTGAAAGACCTTTCCATCACAGAACAGATAGAAAAAGTATTCCTTACAGACCGCTGTCGTGATGCAAGGGAAGCCATGACTCCTGCAAAAATGCATCTTCTTGGAGAAGATAATATCCTTGCAATGAATCCGGACGAATTTGCATCAGCTATGGAACAATCATTAGATGATTCTGCTGAGGTTCAATACAATCATTATCTAACAGAACAATTGAAAAATGGACTTGCTAATGCTGATAAGGTTGATAATATCCTTGAACAATTTAATATTCCATCTTCTGCAAATATGATTACCGCCGTAGAAAATTTGCTTTCTAATCCTGGTGGTTTTGCAAAAGATTTATACGGAAGATCTGCCAAACTTCAAAATCAAGAAATGGATATAAATGATTTGATAGATTTGGCCTATAGCAGATTTGAAGAGGCCTGCCATAGTCCTGAAGCCATGAAGGAAGCGGAGGAAGCCCTTGGGGATTTGGCAGAAACCATTATGAAATCTATGATTAATATGGAAGATGTCCGAACCGTTGATTTAGACAATATGAAACTGGTTGTACAGCAATCAAAGGCTATACAACAGATGGCAGCCACCGGTGAAACCTATCATATTCCTGTAACTATGGACGGTGAAGTAGGTGATATGAACCTTAGAATTGTCCGTGACGATATGAATGCCGGTGTTGTAAAGATGGCAATCTACCTTCAGGAAACAGCCACAATTCAAACAACCTTCCACTATGAAGCAGGTGAAGTTACAGCAAATGTGGAATGTGATACTGCTGATAGAAGGGATGCCTTGGCAAGCCTTGCTGATCATCTTTCGGAACAGATGCAGGCTGAAACAGGCTTCTCATTCAGCTTTAGTTTTACAAAGGCAAACGGTATTACAGCAAGTGATATCTACAATATGCAACAAGGACTTCTTGCTACAACAGATGCTTCATTGGAAAAGGATGAAATTCAAACAGAAGCTCTTTATGGCATTGCCAGATCATATATGAAATTAATTGGTGAATTATTCTAATCCAAACACATCTAAAAAACGTCTGGAACTTTTACGTTCCAGACGTTTTGCATTTTTACAATTCTGTTCTTCCATCCAAAGCTCTAAGCAATGTAACCTCGTCGATATATTCCAGGTTTCCTCCAACCGGAACTCCCGATGCTATTCGGCTAACCTTAATTCCAGTAGGCTTTATAAGCTTGCTGATATAGGCTGCTGTAGTCTCTCCTTCCAATGATGAATTGGTAGCTACAATCACTTCCTGCACATCATTCTGCTGCAATCGAACCATCAATTCCTTAAGCTTTATATCACCCGGTCCAATGCCGGCCATTGGAGATATGGCCCCATGAAGGACATGATATACACCATCAAACTTACCTGTCTTTTCGTAGGCAGCTAAATCTCTTGTATCCTCCACCACCATAATGATATTCTTGTTACGCTTTGGATTTGAGCAAATAGGACAAAGCTCATCATCAGTGAGAGTAAAGCATTCCCTGCAATATCTCACATTCTTTCTCGCCTGCACAATGGCATTTGCAAGATCGTTTACCTTTTCTTCATCCATTCCTAATATATGGAAAGCCAGCCTTTGGGCTGACTTACTTCCAATGCTAGGCAAATCACTTAGCTCTGCTATTAAGTTGCTAATTTCTTTGCTGTAATATTCCATGAATTATAATCCAAGTCCACCTGTAAATTTAGACATAGAAGCTGTGCTAAGCTCGTCAACCTTGCGAAGTGCTTCGTTTGCAGCTGCCATAACTAGATCCTCAAGCATTTCAACATCCTCTGGATCAACTGCTTCTGGATCGATTTTAATTTTTGTGATTTCCTTCTTTCCAGAAACTGTAACCTCTACAACACCGCCACCAGCTGTACCAGTCATCTCTGTCTCTTCAAGCTGAGCCTGAGCCTCTTCCATCTGACGCTGCATACGCTGTGCCTGCTTCATAAGCTGGCTCATATTTCCTGGCATTCCGCCTCCTGGAAATCCACCTCTACCTTTTCCCATATTTCTATTCCTCACTTTCCTTTATATCCTATCTCTGATATCTTGTGAAAATTTCTCTAAATCTCCCACAAGAACTCAAATTATTAAAAACTGAAATCTAAGAATTAATCTACATCCTGTTCAACTTCAATTCCCAGGCTCGCAAAGTAGTCTACACCATCTATATGAGTATTTCTAGAGCTAACTCCACTTGAATTGATTTCTACTTTGATATTAACAGTTTTTTGAATGACCGCTTCCACAGCTTTTGAAATCTCTTCGATGACCTCTGGACGATTAACAAAGTCTCCTGCCATATTCTCAGAGCCTGGCATCTGATCGAAAATTAGGACTAACTCACCTGATTCATTTACTGTTCTTGTGGTAGCTTCCTTCAAATACATTTTTATATTAACCGGAACCTTACCTAAAATGCTACTCCAATTTTTTAGAGCAGCTTCAACTTCCTCTGGCATAGCAGCAGGAAGTGGCTCTTTCTTTACAGGAGCAGTGCTTTGCGGCTGTGTTCCTACTGAAGATGGAGCCTGTGCCATCACTACCGGCACCCCTTCTTCAACCTTCTTTTCAAGATTTGCAATTCTGTTGTTTAGCGCTGATATATCCTGTTCCATCTGAGGTTTGCAAAGCTTGATTATTGCAATCTCTATAAGCACGCGCTTTTGATTTGCATATTTAATATCGTTTGAAAGGGCTGAAAGCACTTGAATGTATCTCATCAACACGTCTGTGTCCACCAACTTTGCCTCTTCCTTTAAAAGAGCAATGTTGTCAGAAGACATTTCAAGAACATCCTCCATGTCATCTGAGCTTTTCAATAACATCAGATTTCTAAGATACCAGGTAAAATCGTTTACAAACTGATTCAAATCTCGTCCCTGAGTCATAATCTCTTCGATAATACCGATGCAATCTGTAATCTGTCCACCGATGATATTTCTCAAAAGTCTGGAAAACACCTCTGTATCAATGGCGCCAAGTACCTTTAGCACATTGTCATAGGTAAGTGTCTGTCCAATATAAAAGGCTATACACTGGTCCAAAAGACTAAGGCCGTCTCGCATTGATCCATCTGCGGCCTTTGCAATATATCGAATTGCCTTTTCCTCTACCTGAACACCTTCCTTGTCCATCAGTTCCTGAAGACGTGCTGCAATGGTGTCGATAGAAATACGATGGAAGTCGTATCTTTGGCATCGGCTAAGGATGGTGATTGGAATCTTGTGTACCTCTGTTGTGGCCAGTATAAATACAACATAAGAAGGTGGCTCTTCCAGAGTCTTTAACAAAGCATTAAAGGCTCCTGTGGAAAGCATATGAACCTCATCGATAATGTAAACCTTGTATTTTCCTTCTGTAGGAGGGTAAGCCACCTCTTCTACAATCTGTCGAATGCTGTCTACACCATTGTTAGACGCAGCATCCATTTCTATAACATTCATGGAATTACCGGCTGTAATGGATTTGCACATATCGCATTCCATACATGGACTTCCATTTTCCTTTGGATTCTGGCAGTTGATTGTTCTGGCAAGAATCTTTGCAATTGTAGTCTTACCAGTTCCTCTTGTTCCTGTAAAAAGGTATGCATGTCCTATACGGTCACTTTTTATTTGGTTTTGCAATGTGGTCACAATGTGGTCCTGACCTTTAACATCCTCGAAGGTCTGCGGTCTGAACTTTCTATATAGTGCCATATATTTGGACATAACATTTACCTACCCTTAAATCTTTTTAATCGCCAAAGCTGATTCCTATTCTCTTGGCTTCTTCAATCATCTGGCAATCTGGTTCTACTGATTTGAGCTTGCCAGCCACTTCCTCAAGTGGAACTCTCTTTGTCTTTCCATTGACCATAGCAATCATATTGCCATAATCTTCGTCGATAATAGCCTGTGCTGCAGCAGAGCCTAGACGTGTGCAAAGAACTCTGTCAAATGGGTCTGGGCTACCACCACGCTGCATATGACCTGGAACAGTAACACGTACCTCTATGCCCGTTTCCTTTTGAATTCTGTCTGCTATTTCGTATGAAACTGAAGGGAACTTGGAATCCTCCAGCTTTTTCTTGTAATCCTTCTTAGAAAGCTTTGCATCTTCCTTTGAAATTGCGCCTTCAGCAACGGCAAGGATAGTAAATCCCTTACCCTCCTCAGCACGCTTATTTATTGCCTTAACTACCTTTTTGATATCATATGGAATCTCTGGAAGAAGAATAATATCTGCTCCAGAAGCTACACCGGCATATAGTGTAAGCCATCCAACCTTGTGGCCCATAACCTCCACAATAAATACTCGGCTATGAGAAGAAGCTGTGGTATGAATACAATCGATAGTGTTGCATGCAATATCAATTGCACTCTGGAAACCAAAGGTTAGATCTGTACCATAAATATCATTGTCGATGGTCTTTGGAAGATGGATGATATTGAGTCCCTCTTCACGAAGAAGATTTGCTGTCTTCTGTGTACCATTTCCACCGAGGATTACAAGACAATTAAGATTCAGCTTGTAATAGTTGGATTTCATGGCCTCTACCTTGTCCAATCCGTTTTCATCAGGCTCACGCATGAGCTTGAAAGGCTGGCGACTGGAACCGAGAATTGTACCACCTCGTGTAAGAATGCCTGAGAAATCCTGACTTGTAAGTAGTCGATAATCACCGTAAATCAAGCCTTTGTATCCATTGAAATAACCATAGACCTCAAGATCTTTTACATTTGCTGCCAAACCCTTTACCACGCCGCGCATTGCTGCGTTAAGTGCCTGACAATCTCCACCACTTGTAAGCAACCCGATTCTCATCATAGTCTTGTACCCCTCTTAAATAATATTGTCAGTTACATGTTTTCAATAACTTTAACTACGAAATTATATATTCTCTCTGTAGAAGCAATTGACAAACGCTCCTTTGGAGTATGAATATCATACATTTCTGGTCCAATTGAAACAGCATCAAGACCTTCAAGCTTTGAAGCAAGAAGTCCGCACTCTACACCTGCGTGAATTGTTTCAACGATTGGCTCTTCTCCAGTCATTTCCTTGTAAATCTTTACAAGGTCATCTCTAAATGAAGACTCTCTTAAATACTCCCATGCTGGATACTGTCCGTGGATTGATGTCTTGCACCCAAATGCCTTAGCAACCATAAGTACTTTACGGATAAGCGCATTCTTTGCACTATCAACAGAGCTTCTAAGTGAGCATGAATACTTGATTTCATCATCAAGTACATTAAGGATACCAAGGTTAAGTGATGTCTCTACAAGACCTTCGATATCATGGCTCATTGTCTGAACGCCATTTGGCATAGACTGAAGAAGTGAAATGAAACGCTCAGATTCTGCTGCATTAACACCGTCAACTACAACATTTCCTTCGTTTGTAATGATAATCTCCATAGCTGGATCTGTAATAGCATATTCATTTTTAATTGCTTCTGCTTCTTTTGTCATTGCATCCACAACTGCCTGTGTTGTAACTACCTTTGCACTTGTTGAACGTGGAATTGCATTGTCCTTTGTTCCACCAACTAAATCTACGATGCAAACCTCGCCTGCCT
>CAMJBT010000046.1 GCA_946403965.1 uncultured Pseudobutyrivibrio sp.
TATGGAGAAGGCTCACTTCTTCGATAAGGATACAGAGCTTACAATTGCTAACTAATCCAAATAGTTTTCTAAAGCTGGATGCAAACGCATCCAGCTTTTTTTATTATTTTTTCTTATGGATTATAACAACCTCTGACTTCCTGTAGGTTACTTAAGGAAAAATCCCGCAAGCACCAGGCACCTATGCTATAATAGGAATATCTTTTTACGAGGTATTACAAATGAACTACGATGAGAAAAAAAATAAACTATTAGAACAATTATCAAAGGCAACAGGAATCAATTTTCAAATTTCAGATTCAGACCTTTCTGATGAAGAAACAATTAACAAACTAAAGGAAATGGTTGTCCGATTTAATGTCTTGGATTCCAAGAGCTCTTTTTACAGAGCGTTTCTCACTAGAGAACTGTCATATTCAGATGCGGCAGCATACATACATCGTTTTCACATAGACGAAAACGCAATACGAATGCTTTTCTATTTAGAAAGTCAGACAGATTATTCTAAGGAAGCTGTATCATTATTGAAAAGTCTTCTTCCAGACTCTCAGGATGCTTTAATCCAGATTGATTCTAAACACATCGCTGTTATAGTACATTTTTCAAAAATTCCATCATCAGAGGAAATTGAACAATACTGTAACGAGTTTCTTGATATGCTGGAATCCGAAGCCTTCATGTCGTTTAAGGTTTCATACGATTTACCTATAAACAAGTTTACCGACCTTCCTAATTCCTACAAAGATATTGTTCTTGCCATGCATATAGGAAATATTTTCCGAGGTACTGACCATATTTACTCCTACAACACACTGGGACTTGGAAGACTTCTCTTTAATATCCCTATAGATGAAGTAGAAACATACTTAAATAATCATATAAATATGGACCTCTTATCTGGTATTGACGTGGAAACTTTAAACCTTTTGGACGCATTTTTCGACAATGATTTATCATTAGCTGAAACAAGTCGTAAAATGTTTATTCACCGCAATACACTAATTTATAGACTGGATAAATTTGCTGATTTAACCGGATATGATGTAAGAAAATTTTCTGATGCGATTACAGTAAAGCTTTCACTTATGCTTTACAATTACATAAGAGCCACCAAATAATGGTGGCTCTTTTATATATCTAATGACTTTATATTTCTGAAAAAATAAAATTCTAAGCTATTCTCTTTGCTCCATCGCCTATGTCTACCACATAGAATTCGGCATCTAAATCGTACTTCTCCTTGTAAGCCTTGCCTACAATTTCTTTGAAGTTTTCAACTGCCTCATCCTTAACAATGGCTACTGTACAGCCGCCGAAGCCGCCGCCTGTAATGCGGGCTCCGATAACTCCTGGAACACTCCATTCTTTTTCTACAAGGAAATCTACTTCTTCACAAGATACTTCATAGTCATCACGAAGTGATACATGGCTAGCGTTCATAAGCTTGCCAAAAGTCTCAATGTCATTTGCATTAAGAGCTTCAACAGCTTTGATAGTACGCTGATTCTCCGCTACAGCATGCTTTGCACGTCTGTAACAAACTTCATCTTTGATTGCACTACCATATTTTTCAAATTCCTCGTCTGTAAGCTCTCCAAGTGTGCTGATTCCACAAACTGTCTGAAGATCGGCAAGTGCCTGTGAGCTTTCGTTTCTTCTGTCATTGTACGCAGAATCTACGAGTGAGTGCTTTACCTTAGAATTTGTGATAACAATCTTGGCACCCTCAAGCTTTACACTGGCATATTTATATGATAAATCTGCACAGTCAAGGAAAATGGCGTGGTCTTTTTGTCCCATTGCAACCGCAAATTGGTCCATTATACCGCAATTACAACCATTAAAGTTGTTCTCTGAATATTGTCCAATAAGTGCCAACTCTGTCATAGACTTGCCTAAATCGAACATATCTGTAAGAACTGTGCCTGTAAGGACCTCAAGTGAAGCAGATGATGATAGACCTGAACCGTTGGGAATATTACCCCAAACGCACATTTCAAATCCTGATTTAATTTCCGAACCCTTCTCTAAAAGAGCCCAAACAACACCTAGTGGATAGTTTGCCCAATGATATTCATCCTTGTTTGTGAGATCATCAAGACTGCTTTCTATAATTCCAACATTCTCAATATTTGCAGAGTAAAGCTTAATAACTCTGTCATCACGCTTTCTTGCAACTGCATATGTGCCGATAGTAAGAGCACAAGGGAATACGTGACCACCATTATAGTCTGTATGCTCCCCAATAAGGTTTACACGGCCAGGCGCGAAATATGTGCGAATATCTCCACCTTCACCGAATTTGTCTTCAAATACAGACTTTAATTCTTTTTCATTCATTTTATAAATTCTCCTTCTCCAATATCTCTATATTACCTTTTCAGGTTATATCCTAAAACGTGATTTTTATCGATAAATATCTCTTTTGTTATATCTTTCCATTGCGTTAAGCAACTCGTCTGAAGGTGTGAAAATCACTTTGAAATCGTTGCCTTTTGCCTCGCTATGAGCTACTAAAATGTAATCTTTTTTCTCTTCATTATGAGCACTACAGTCGTAGGTCTTAAGCTTTACATGATCATATTTCAAAGATTCATTCGTTCCTACGGCAGCTACCATCTTTATCTCAGCAGACTCGATAGTAACGATTGATTTTCTCTTGGCGTTGTTGATAATCTTTGCGATTTCAAGGCTACCATTTGTGTAATCATACTCATACTCAACATTTTTATTATTTGATATTTGTATGTAAAGAGTCACTAATAACACCAACAAAACAACTATAGATATAATCTGTAAGATGCCAGAAATTGAAACTGATGTGGCCAAAAGCATAATTGCGATGGCTATACATGCTGTCATCCTAGACTTATCAGCTGTTGATTCTACAACCTTTACAGTATCCTCTACGAAAGTATCATTTGATTCAAACATTACATATTCCTCCTCGTATAAAAAGTGCCGGCTATATAACACAGCCGACACTAATTATATCATAAGCAAAAGGCCTATACACCCCTAAAACTAAAGGAAATTTCAAGTTCCTTTGAATTATTAAGCATATATTCAGGATGTGTTTTTGCACCCCAGGTATCATCACCAGCAACTCCCATTTGTTTGCCCACTCTAACGTGTGTGTAGTGTACGGATGGTAGTTCTGTAGGATGTAATGCCTCCTCTATCTCATGGACTGAATATGGCAAAGCAGAAAATCCTATATTTCCTGGAAGGAACATAATTCCATTGCCTTTTTCGTCTGTAAGACGTGCATATCTCACCTCTTGATGATTTCCGCATTCTTGAGGAACCAAATATTTTGCCATGTTATCAGCTACCTTGTTCTGATATACACCAATCTTAGCATGGTCTCTATCCCAATATGTCTCTTCTGGACCTTTTCCGTACCATTCTAGATTTTTCAAACTGTTATCAAGAACAAATGCCATAGAAAGCTCTGGAAGCTCTCCTATTTCCCCAGATTCTGGAAGGTTCAGGCTGCAATCAATCATTCCATCTGAATGAACGATATAGCTTACCTTACATGTTCCTGCAGGCTTTGTAGCCAGGTGATATGTATAAATTATCTTTACCTGATCCTCACCCACTTCAATCTCAGGTGCCTCATTTATCCCCTTATCCATTACATTTGTAGCCAAATATTTACTTGCCAGTTTCCACTGACCTGCTCTGAATGGCAATTGATTCGCCATATCATTCTCAGTCAACGGACGCCAGAAATTAGGCAAAACGCATCTCTTTAACAGTTCCCTATTATGGTACTTATAAGAGCTTAGGCCTTTCTGATAAACAAATAACGCCTCAAAATCTTCTCCTTTTACCCCAACATTGTGGAAGCCCTTTGTAACTTTCAGAGGCTGTTTTCTTTCTGACTCCAGGATAAATCGTCCTACAACAGTCTGACCAAATGCTACCTCATGGCCCTTCTTGGCCCATAAAGTATCCTCCGAAAGTACAAAGGATAGTGTTACCACATACTCATTATCCTTTGGCAAATCCAGCTCAATATCATAATCGATGCTTTCTAAAGGAGGGCAATCAATACTTAGCTCCTCTTCAGCAATTAGCTCGCCAATCTTCTCTACTGTGAGAATGGCAGTGTATTCATTTGTGTTTGTAAACAAATTACGATTTTCGATATGAGCCTTTCCATTTTCTATGGTAATCTTAATGTTCTGATAGTCGTATTTTACCTCAGCCATCTTTGGACTTGGTAATCTGTCCTTGCTGTAACAAATTCCATCACCTGAAAAGCTGCCGTCATTAGGTCTGTCATCAAAATCGCCCCCGTAGCCTTCGAATTCCACACCATAGCAGTCCTTCTTTGTGATTGCCTGATCAATATAATCCCAGATGAATCCACCCTGGAATAGGTCATCCTCATAGGCAAGCTCAGTATATTTATACATTGCTCCACAAGAATTTCCCATTGCATGCATGTACTCACAGTTTATATAAGGCTTTTCTCTATGTGTTTTGAGCCACTCCTTAATATCTGCTACCTTTACATACATGGTGGATTCCATATCAGACAAATCCACACGTCTATCATTGAACACTCCCTCGTAATGTATCAGTCTAGTATCATCCCATTCACGGAACCTATCCTGCATTTTACGAAGATTGCTGCCACCAAAACTTTCATTTCCCAGCGACCAAATCAATATACATGGATGATTCTTATCACGCTCAAACATATTGTGAGCTCTATCAATTACATTTTCTGTAAACTCAGGCCTATCTCCTGGAACAGCATATTCCATTCCCTTTTGTTTTGTAATTAGAATAGGAATCTGCCAGGTTCCATGTGTCTCCAGATTTGTTTCATCAATTACATACAAGCCAAATATATCGCATAATCTGTAGAACACAGTCTGGTTTGGATAATGACTGGTACGGATTGCATTAATATTATTTTTCTTGATTGTAATTATGTCTTGAAGTATCTCTTCCTCTGTCAGCACACGACCTGTGGATGATGAAAACTCATGTCTGTTAACGCCTTTAAATACGATGCGTTTTCCATTGATATGCATCATACCGTTTTTCATCTCGAAGCGCCTGAATCCAACCTTTTCCTTGATAACCTCTGATAAGCGTCCTGTCTCCCCGAAAACATTAAGCTGCAAATCAAAAAGGTAAGGATTTTCGGCACTCCACAGCTTAGGCTCCCTCACATGTATCTCCATGTGATTATGGCCTTCCTCCAAATTCATCTTGTTTAAAATATCTGTCTCATCATCAGACAGCGTCATTTGAACAAGTCCGTTTCCTTCCACCAGCATATCGATAGCAAGAGTTGCATCCTTATACTCATCATCAATAAGGGTTTGTATTCGCAAATCTCTGATATGAGTTTTAGGTACTGTGTAGAGATATACCTCTCTAAAGATTCCGGAAAATCTGAAGAAATCCTGATCTTCACACCAACTGCCTGATGTCCATTTGAACACCTGTACAGCCAGTTTATTTTCTCCATCCTTTATAAATGGAGTCAAATCAAACTCTGATGGTGTGAAGGAATCCTCACTGTAACCCACGTATTTACCGTTGAGCCATAGGGCAAAACCACTTTCTACACCTTGAAACGAAATGTAGATTGGTCCTGCCTTCATAAACTCAGGAACCTCGAAATACTTTACATAATTACCAACTGGATTTTCCTCTGTAGGAATCTGTCCAGGTTCTATATCCTCATGTCCATCCCATGGATACTGGGTGTTGACATACATTATCTTGTCATACCCTTCCATCTGAATGTGAGCTGGAACCTTTATATCATCCCAATTTCTACAGTCTCTTTCTTCCCTATAGAATTCCTTATCACAGCATTCATAAGTCTTCGCATATTCAAACTTCCATATTCCATTTAAAGAATATTTAAAGTTTGATTTATCCCCGTATGCAAAAGCTTCGCTGTTATAGAATTCATGGTCAGAATGAGCATCAAGTCTATTCTGTTGAAAAATAGTTGGATCCTTCACAATCCCATAGTTGAATTCAGTCATTTTATTTCACCGATCCCGTAATACCTTCTGCAAATTGTTTTTGAAGTACAAAGAAAACTATCATTGTTGGAAGTGAACAGAACAACACTCCAAGCATTGTCATACCATAATCTACCGTGTAACCACTTGAGATATTTGCTATGAACATAGGCATTGTCTGTGCTCTGTTGTCACTCATAACTACCTTTGGCCACATGTATGCATTCCATGCGTTCATAAAGGTAATAACTGCAGCTGCTGCATAGATTGACTTCTGAATTGGGACATACATCTTGAAAAAGATTTTCCATTCAGCAAGACCATCAATTCTGGCTGCTTCCATGATGTCAGGTGGAAAATTACGAGAATTTTGTCTAAACATCATGATCATAAATGGTGTTGAAATACCTGGAAGAATAAAAGCCCAAACTGTGTTTAAAAGCTTTGCCTTAGATACCAACCCATACAATGGAACCATAGTTGCTACTGCTGGTACCATCATCGCAAGAAGAAGTACTCCAAAAAGCTTATCCTTGCCACTGTCGTGATATAGCTCAAAGCCATATCCTGCTATAGAACAAACAAAAAGTGTAACCACTGTCTGCACAATAGCATAAAGGAATGAATTTCCCATACTGCTCCAAAGTGTGCCCTGCACGGCTGCCTTCAGATGTGTGAAGTTTATTAAAAGCTGATTGCCGAAGGCTATTGAGCCACGGGCAACAGAAACAGTATCGTTTGTTGCTGCTGCAAACATCCAGTAAAGTGGAAATACAGAGATGAGTGAGCAGATTGTAAGAAAGATGTATGTAGGAATTAACCTACGCTGAATCATTGATTTATTCTTTTTCTTAGTCACGTGTATCACCTACTTTCAAATTGATGAATGCAAGTATAGCAACCAAAATGAATACTACAAATGACATTGCTGAAGTGTAACCAAAGTTTCCAACGCCCTGTCCAAATGCTTGATTGTAAATGTAGTGTGACATTGTGATTGTCTGGTTTGCTGGACCACCGCTTGTTAAGTTTACAGACTCATCAAACAACTGTAATGTACCGTTGATTGACATAATTGCTGTCATAACGATTGTTGGCTTTAATAGCGGAACAGTAATGTTCCAAAATGTTTTCCATCCATTGGCTCCATCAATTTTCGCAGCTTCATATACTGAATACTCAATATTCTGAAGACCTGCCAGATAGAATACCATGTTGTATCCAGTCCATCTCCAAATAAGAGCTATGATGATAACAGCTCTGGCTGTACCGGCTGTACCAAGGAAATTAATATTCTCTGAAATAATTCCCATCTTCAAAAGAACCGAATTAATAAGACCCTGTGTCGCAAACATTGATTTAAAAATCAATGAATATGATACAAGGGATGTCGCGCAAGGTAAGAATATAGCTGTTCTGAATAGTCCCTTGAATTTAAGGTCCTTGTTGTTAAGCAACTGTGCTAAAAGGATAGCAAGCACCAACATAATAGGAACCTCAACTATCAAATAAAGGAATGTATTTTTCATTGATGTTTTGAAAATTACATCCTGTAGCATTCGAGAATAATTGTATGTAAGCGGGCTGGCAAACTGTATGTTTACGCCCTTACCTGTTTTAAATGATGTAATAAATGCTTGAATAATTGGATAAAAGCTCATTATAAAAATGAGTATTGTTGCTGGTGTAAGAAATAACCAGCCGGCTGCCAATTGCTTGTTTGCAAGCGTCATTCCATGTTTCTTCTTTTCCAATTTGGCATCCCCTTTCTTTAAAAATGGGAAGTGGGTTGACCACTTCCCAATGAAAAATCAGTTATTGTCAAATAATCCTATAATCCCATTTCAAACTTCAGATTTGTCTCAGCCTCTTCAAGAGCCTGCTCTGCTGTATAACCATTCTGGAGTACATTGATAAGTGCTGTTGCAAGAGCTGTTCTGCACTGATAGTGATAATCAGACTGCTCTACTGTTGGTACATTTTGTGTGTACTCTACGATATCAGCATAGATTGGCTGGTCATTGAAGTACTCTACACCCTGCTGATATACATCTGATTCTGCAGCTGCTGCACATGTTCCGATAACACCACCATTAAGAAGTGCCTCATCATATGTGATTGACTGTCCATCCTCAGCTGAACGTCCGCCGAATGTGTAAGCTAAGAAATCCTTTGCAAGTTCTGCTTTTTTGCAGTTTGCTGTAATATAAAGTGAAGAACCACCGTTTGAAGCGTATCCTTCTTTACCTGTAAGTGTAGGAGCTGTTGTAATTGCCCAATTACCCTTGTTTGATTCAACCTTTTTGATTGTTGGAATAATCCAGTTACCATTGTATACGCCTGCAACCATATCTCCCTGAATTGCCTGATCTGTGTAGTCAGACCAATCATTTGCAAGATAAAGAACATTATCCTGTGCAAGTGTTACTAATGTGTTGAATACCTTTACAAGTGTTTCGTTCTCTGTAATGTATGGCTTTCCATCCTTAAACTGAGAAACGCCCTCTGCCTGAAGCATCATATAGAATAAATCGTTTCCATCACCATCCATACAAAGAAGATATTTATTTGTCTTGTCATATACTTCCTTACCAATTTTGTCGAATTCTTCCCAGGTAATACCAGTTACATCATCAATTGTGTATCCACACTGCTCAAGAAGATCTGTTCTATAAGCAAAAATTGCTGTTCCTGCATCTACAGGAAAACCAAAGTGCTTGCCATCAACTGTAGAGTATGAAAGTTTCTCAGAACCAAGACCATCCCAATCACAATCAGCATCATTTGCATCCTGCCATGCATCTGGATAGTTTGTAGCGTACTGCTGGAAATAGTGATCCTGGAAAAGCACGATATCTGGTAATGTGCTATAATCACTAGCCTCTGCTGCAAGTGTGATTGCCTGCTCAACATCTGATGACTGTGACTGAGGAATGATTTCAAGCTTAAAATCTGGATTTACATCCTGATAATCCTTCTCAGCTGCCTCAAGCGCTGGAATATTAAAGTTTTCATCCCAGGCATAAACTGTTAATGTGTTCTCATCGTCAGACTGAACATTTGCTGTAGCAGCCCCATCTGCCCCACCATCTGTTGTACCGTCTGAGCTTGCCCCATTAGAACCACCGCAAGCTACCATAGAAGCTGCCATTGCTCCAACGAGCATTAGTGAAATTACTTTTTTCTTCATTTTTCTTCCCTCTCCTTCTTCATAAAAAGATTCCAGTGCCATTATGCAAGATGCACAATTTCGTAAGTTTTAGGCACTTCTTATATGGTAATGTTACTAGTTATATGGATTTTTTGTTAAACAGAAACGTTCGTAAAACTTGCAAATTCGACCATTTGCAGGAAACTAATAATCGAATTTCAGTGCTTTTATGTATAATTTATGAACATAAAAAAAGAAGAGTTGCTTTACCAACCCTTCTTTGCACTGATTTTATAGTTTTTCTTTGTTATTCCTATGATATTCTCTTCTTTTTTCCACTGATATGGAGTCTTGCCTGTAAGCTTTTTGAAATTTCGATTAAATGTTGACGGGGTTTGATATCCCACTCTAAAACCCACTTCTTCCATTGCATAATCCTTGTTTTGTATAATCTCACAGGCTTTATCAATTCTAATCATATTGAGATAATCTAGTGGCTTCATGCTCATGCTTTCCTCGAAAATACGCCTGAAATGACTTTCCGAAAGACCACAGGTGTGTGCCACATCAGACATTTTGATATCTTCAGCATAATGCTCAGCAATATATTCAACACTTGTTTCGATATAGCTATTAAGTCTTTTTTCCTCTAGGGTAAGACTATTGCTCATATCTTCATTTATTCTAAGAAGCTCTGTCACAAAGGCTCTCAAATAACCCTTCACCGCCTCTTTATAGTAAGGCTTTTTTTCCCTGTATTCTTCGATTATGTTTCGAACAATAGACGTCAATGCTTTGTTTTGATTCCACTGTATGACATATCCTTGGGTATTTAGTCTTTTTATAACCTCCTCTGGAAGCATTCGTTTGAACTGCATTTCTGTTCGTATAAAGTTGTCTATGTCTACAAATAAGAATTCCCACTTACATATTCCATTGTTGTAGCTTCTAGTCTCGTGAGGTATATTCTCTGGGATTATGGTGACGATACCGCCTTTGTAGTTTATGCTGGTATCCTCGATAGTAAGCTTTCCATTTCCCCAATAACAGTACCCAATCTCTAAATAATTGTGGAAATGCAAAAGATTGTCTTCCCCGGCTCCATATGTCTGAACCCATTTATCACCTAGTAGGGCCATCACATAGTGACCATTTTGTATTTCATAATATCTGTACTCAATTTGTTTCTTACGTTTAGCCATATATCCTCGCTAATTTACTTTGAATATACTTCCTTTACGAACTTCTGAAAGACGGGTATTGAACGCTTCACTTTGTCCGTATCTATACAATATGCCATTCTAAAATATCCAGGACAACCAAAATTATCTGCTGGTACCAAAATCAAATCATATTCCAAAGCCTTTTTACAAAATGCACTAGCGTCATCCTCCAATGCCTTTGGGAAAATATAGAATGTTCCACCTGGACGTACCACCTCAAATCCCATTTTTACAAGAGCATCATACAAAAGCTTCATGTTTGTCTCGTAAACACTTAAGTCACTGGTGCTATCAAGAACTCTGCTAACTGCCAACTGTGATGTTGAAGCAGGACAATTATGCCCTATTCCTCGACTGATTTGCCCCATGATTACAGCAAGAATATCTGCATCTACAGCCTTTGGATTTACTGCTACATATCCAATTCTTTCGCCCGGAAGCGAAAGACTCTTTGAAAATGAATAACAGGTTAATGTATTGTCATAGTATTTTGCCGGATAAGGACACTGCTTTCCATCGAAAACGATTTCTCTGTATGGCTCATCGCTAATAATGAATATCTCATGGCCATATTCCTTTTGCTTTTCCTCTAAAACTAAAGCCAGGTGTTTTATAGTATCCTCGCTATACACAATGCCTGTAGGATTGTTTGGCGAATTAATCAACACTGCCATTGTCTTTTCATTTATTGTTTCTTCAAAAGCCTCAAAGTTTATCTGGAAATCCTTTGTCTGAGGAGGCACCACCTTCATTATTGCCCCTGTGCGTCCAATGTACTCCTTGTACTCTGGGAAAAATGGTGCAAAGACAATTATTTCATCTCCTGGTTCTGTCACAAGTCTGAAAGCATGAGCCAAAGCTCCTGCTGCACCAATTGCCATAAATATATGCTTAGCCTCGTATTCAACACCAAAGCGATTTGAAAGAGATTTTGCTACTGCTGCCCTAACATCTTCTATTCCCAGTGAAGGACTGTATCCGTGAATAGTCATTGGATCACTGTTTTTGTACATTTGCAATACAGCATCTGTATATCCTGATGGGCAAGGTACACTTGGATTTCCAAGACTATAATCAAATACATTCTCGTATCCTATCTCCTTACCTCTTGCCGTTGCATATTCACTCAGCTCACGAATAATTGATTTTCCTTCCAACAATTTCTTATATGATTTATTAATCATAGCATTATCTCCTTCCGGGCTAAAAACTTCGAGTCCACAAACAACATATTTTGTACCCCATTTTATCAATAAAAAAACTGTCGCACAATACATACGACAGTTTTTATGATGTCACTATTTTCTTCTATCATGCTCCATGTAATACCCTGCTTTGTCCGCATACATTAGCTTGTCTGCCTGATTAATTATTTCCTTCAAATCCTTAGCTTGATCAGACCACACAGCCCCTATAGCTATAGGAACAGTTTTTGATTTCTTTTTTAGTTTTTCTACTTCTTCCTCAAAATGCTCCTTTGTAATATGAGGAATAATTACCAAAAATTCGTCCCCTCCTATTCTGTAGCAATATTTATTTTTGAAAACCGAGGATATCACCTTACCCGTTTCTCGAATAATATTGTCGCCTTCATCGTGACCTTTTGTATCATTTACAAATTTCAAACCATTAATATCAATAAAGCAGATGCCAACAGATACATCCATTCCTTCAAGCATATGCATTGTACCGTTGAAGGCGAAACGATTTCCCATGTTAGTAAGAGCATCATGATTGTTTAGATAGCTCATTTCCTGTACAAGCTTATAATTCAAAAGCTCCTCTGCCAAAAAGATACTGATTGACTCAATAACCTCATTCAGATTCAAATCCAAATCCAATGAAAAATTGTCTATCAAGAGATATCCTATACTCTCTGATTTATTTCTTAGTGCTGCAATAATGTATCTTGAAACTGTTCCCTCAAGTACTGCTTTATACACCTCACTATTTTTTTCATTTACGATTTTGCTATCTGTTACAATAACAACATCCTTTTCGCCCAGTTGTCTTTCCCACATTGTAAAAAAATCAAACTGTTCAAATACTTTTTTCGAAGGTAAGCCAGTTCCACCAAATCTATCTGTCCATTCGTGGATGTTACCTAACTCACCATGATTGGATTCAATTATGCAAACTCTATCTGCTTTTAGCCTTGTTCCTAACTCCTTTAGGGTATACCTCACCCCCTTCTTAAAATCATTTTTCGAAAGTTGCTTTGCACATTCTAAAATGAAATTGTTGGAATTAGTCTTTATAGCTGTAGTCTCTTCCTTACGTTTTTCTGCGGTTACATCATGAATAATAAAAGCGCAGAATCCCTTTTTATAAACGGGAACAGCCCAAAATTCAAACCATCGCTTAAATTGTGTATTAAATGTGTGATTGATTACAGACTGACGCATAAATGCAGCCTGATAACTGAGACGTATCCAATCTTCATCTCTATTGGAGACTGTTACATAATATGTAGAACCAATCAATTCACTTGTAGGCTTTCCAACTAGACTTGCATACTTCTCGTTTACAAATAAAAATTGCATATCCTTAACCGTGCCAAATGGGTCTGTTATTACCTTAAAAATGCAGCATGCATCCGGTAAATCCCTTAGCATATATAGGATATCTTGCTCTGTATACTCTATGTTCCCCATTACATCAGTATCTTTGCTACCCATCTTCAAAACCCCCAATTTTTGCCATTTACGGCCCATAAATACACTATATTAGATTAAATGTCTAAAATCAACACAAAAAAGGCACGACTCCACGATTTTTTAGAAGTCGTGCCTCTTAGATTTTCAATTTTCTTTACTGAAAGAATGACATTTCTTTATCAAGAACCTTTGCTATATCATTAAGCCCGCTAGCCTTCTGTGAAAGCACATCCATTGTATCTGATAAATCTTCCATAGATGCTCTTGTTTCCTCTGAGCTTGCTGCGTTCTCCTGTGATATTGATGACAGATTTGTAATCGTATCTGAAATAGCATTGCTTGCAGCTTCTGTCTTATCAACATTTTCTACAATCTCTCTTGTCAGAGAAATAGATTTATTAATATCCTCTATCAAACTATCAACCTGCTCGATTGTTCTATGAATTGTGCTACGCTGCTTGCTTATTGCTTCCTGAACACTTCCGGCTTCTTCCATGGTCTTGTTTGAATCTGATGCAAGGCCCTTCATTGCTTCCTGAATATTTTTTGCAGCCTCTGCCGACTGATCCGCCAACTGTCTAATCTCGTCAGCTACAACCGCGAAGCCCTTTCCTGCCTCTCCTGCTCTGGCTGCCTCAATACTAGCATTAAGAGAAAGAAGGTTTGTCTGGGCAGCGATTGAATCAATGATGGCTACAGCTTCACTGATTGTGGTAACAGCTGTATTTGTATTTCCTATAAGCTCTACAATACCATCGATGGCTGCAATACTCTCTCTTGTAGACATTCTCAGTTCTGTCAGCTTGTCTTGACTCGCCGTAGAATTTTTCTGCATTGAATCGGCTAATCCCTGCATTTCTTCGGTGTTTTCTGTAATAAGATGTACCGCATCATTGATATCATTTACATTTTCTACTGCACTCTGAAGTGACTCTGCCTGTGATGATGCTCCTGTTGCTACCTGAGCTACGGCAATAGTAACATTGTCAGCTGTTTCCGAAATAGTTTGAACTGTATCGTATAAGTATCCCGCAGAATCATCTACCTCGTTAGATGAAACTCTCGCACTTCCTATGACGTCGTGTATCTTCTCAGACATATCATATAAAGCCTTTGACATTTCACCTAATTCATCCGGTCTATTCTTTACCTTATCACTTAACTGAATATTCAAGTCTCCTGTAGACATCTGTCGAACAGCCTTCACATTTTCATCTAGCGCACTCACAATCCTAAGTACATAAAGGATTGTTGTAATTGTAAAGAAAGTAATTAGGAGTCCGCCTAATGTTAGAATCCACTTGATTCTATCATTTATATAATGACTGATTGAAATCTTTTTCAGTCCAACAAAAGCCATACCATATACAGCACCTGAATCATCATACAATGGCTCATAGGCTACGTAGTATTTTTCACCGTTAATTATAACATTTTTTGCCTGATAACTCTGTTTCTGATTCAATACTGCTGCAATAATAGCATCACCTGCTTTTGTTCCAATGACACCAGGTATGCTGGATCTGACACGGGTATCTCCTTCAAAAAATGTATAATCATATCCGCTTTTATCATGCATTGTCTGTTCCAGATCATCTACACCTTCGTTTCCTGCATCAGCTGCATATTCAAGGACCATAGCATATGTCTGGCAGGTTGCCTTTACTCCGGTTTCAACCTCTTCCTCCATACCTCTTCGTAGGTTTATGACAGCAATCAAAGTTGTTAATGCTCCTACAAGTATCAATGCAAGCATTACCATACCTGTTAAGAACACTTTTATTGACATCTTTCTACTTTTTTCTTCTAAGTCATTAGCTTTTGGCATACCCCACCTCCGTAAGTTAAGCAACTTAATTATTCCCCCAAATGTAATTGATCGAACAGTATTACTCAACTTAGCTAGTGAGACCAACTAATTGGATTATATCCTAAAAATGGGGTTTTACTGTGAAAAAAGTGTTAAAAATAGCAACTGCTACTCTTTTTGTAACAGTTGCTACTGACTATCATCATCAATTTGTATATTTATGTTGATTCCTATGTCGCTGGATTCAAGCTTTCCACGGTTTATTTTCTTCTGAGCTTCGTGAAGCATTGCTCGCAGGTTTTCTAAATCTTCATATGCATCATCCGAGCTATATGGTTTGCTTTCATCTTCAAAATTCCAACTCATATATTGTCCCCACTCAACATTCTCCCGTGGATGCTTAGTATAACAAATCATTTTGAAGAATTTATGACTTCTTGCGGGCCACTTAAGGAAAAAAGTTTTGTTGAAAACTTCTCACAATTATTTTGATAAAAGTTCACACTATTAGTTTATAATCAATCATACCGTATTATTAGTTGAATTATACCCGTTTGTACTATATAGGTAACGTTTATGTGGAATTTTAATTATCTTATTCCAAGCATAATGATTCTTTCAGTCTTTGTAGGATACTATCTTTCCCTACCTAGACTACCTATCAGAAAGAATATCATATTTGCATTTGTGGTCAGCAGCGAATGTCTTGTAATGATTGCGGACCTTGTTTCCACATGGGCAGATAAAAATTTTGATCTTTTTTCACCTGCTATTTTATACCTTTTTAACAGCAGCTATTTCATCCTGTTTTTTGCTAGATCCTTTATTTTCTTTATTTTCACAGCAAGTGTACTTAATGTAAACCTATTTAAATTCAAATGGATGCCTTTTGTACTGGAACTCCCTATTAATATTTGTATCCTGATTGTTGTTTCCACTCCTTGGACACGACTCTACTATTACATAGACCAAGATGGCTATCACAATGGACCTTTATACAATTTAATATATATTTTGTCTATTATGTACCTGGCAATGTCTTTCTTTATCCTGTTTATCAAACGTGTTCATATCATCAGGCCTAGGGAAAAATACATTATCATATGGTACAACACTATAATTTCAGCTGGTTTGTTATTCAGGTACTTATTTCCAAAATACCTATTAATGGATATTTTTTTCCTAATGGCACTAATTGTTATTTTTCTTTCATTCGAAAATCCTGATTCGTACCTTGAAGAAAGGACCTTTATCTTCAATCGAACTGCCTTGCGTGATTACATTAATGAAATTAATGGAAGCAAATCTATTAATGCTTTGATTTTCTGCATACATAACTACATTGATAATATGGAGCTATATGGAATACAACAGATGAATCAGGGTGTATACTTAATCGAGAATTATCTGAAGCAGGAATTCCCTGACTATTTGGTTTTTGATTATCGCAACGGTCGATTTGTTCTGTTTTCAAAAGATATTGTAGATTGGAAACCAGTATATGCCAAAATTCAACAGCGTTTTTTGCACCAATGGATTTCCAAAGACACAGAACTTTACCTTGATATTGGCGGAAGCATTATTTCACTACCTAACAAGGGATTCCCTTTCGAAATTATCCTTCGTGTTTTCTCGGAAGGATTCGCAAACGCTGATAAGAATCTTAGTGATGAAATCGCTGTTTACAATGATTCTATAGTAGATGCTATTCTTACTGAAAATGAAATCAAACATGCCTTAGATACTGCAATTGCAGAAGATTCAGTAGAAGTATACCTACAACCAATTGTAGATAGTTCTACAGGCAAACTGAAAGGAGCCGAAGCTCTTTCACGTATACGGGCTGCCGACGGCCACACTATTCCTCCAGGTTTATTCATTCCTATTGCCGAGAAGAATGGTAAAATAAATCCAATTGGTAAACAGGTTTTCAGAAAATGCTGTGAATTTGTCGGTACTCATGATATGAACAAACTGGGGCTAGAATATATAAATGTTAATCTTTCTCCACTTCAATTCATGAAAATGGATTTGGATGACACTCTTAATCAGATAACACAAAATGCTGGTGTTTCTCCAGATTTTATACATCTGGAAATCACTGAAGAATCCATGATTGATGAAGCATTAATGGATAAACAAATTAATGCTTTAAAAAATAAAGGATTTAAATTTGTTCTTGATGATTATGGTAAGGGATATTCCAATATGGCCCGACTTCACAGAACTCCATTTATCAATATCAAGCTTGATATGAGTATTGTTTGGGATTACTGTAATAATCCAGATGCCATTCTTCCTAACGAAGTTGGAGCATTTTCTAGCACTGGTTTTAGCATTACCGCTGAAGGTATTGAAACTGAAGAAATGGCTATCAAAATGAAGGAAATTGGTTGTACTTACCTGCAAGGTTATTACTTCTCAAAGCCACTTCCTATCAAAGAATTTATCGAAAAATATAGCTGCCAGAGTTAAGCTGGCAGCTATTATTTTTAGAATTTTATTTTAAATAATATGAAGAGTGCTATCTGAAAAACAAGTATAGCTGGCATTCCAATAACAAAATACCAATGCTTTGTCTTGTGACGAAAAGCATACATTCCAGCCCACGTTCCCACACTTCCACCTATCAAACTAAATAAGAATAGGGTCTTTTCTGGAACTCTCCATTGGTTCTTCTTTGCTCGATTTTTATCTATGCCCATAATACAAAATCCAAGCATATTTACTATCGCTAAATATATTAATACTATCTTTGTCATGTCTACTTATAACTTTCTGCCTTGAAATTGCCTTCTCCCCAATAAATAGGATCTACTGGCTTGTCCATATTTTCGTAGAGCTTTGATGCTATTGCACTTGCACCGTCCCAATCGTTGTTATCTGCAAGTTTTCCTGAATCTGATTTGAATGAGATATTTGCAAGTACTGGTCTGTTTTCCTGTTCTGTAAGCAAATTACCATTATAGAATGCATCTTCAAATGTATCCTTTGAATACTCCTGTCCAGAAGCTTTATTGAAGCTTGCTCTAATATCTGCTGTTATATCTTCATCACCTGATCCTGCAAGATTATCTTCGTAGAATTTATCAAGCACTCCATCATTTTTGATTTCAATCAATGTGATATGGTAATCCACACCATCAGCATAGGTATATGCCATTCCTCTTGATTCGATCATCATAACGTTATCTTTATCTGTAAGTGACAGGCTTGAAAAATCAATGTTTATGTCATCGTTAAATGAAATGAACTCCTCTAGATTAACACTGCTAGTCAGTTCCACTTCTCCCGAATCACCGACTGTCCATGAATTGATGTTCAAATTATTGTTTCCACTCATATAGTCTACAGTCACAAGTACGTCACTGCCTACATATTCCCAGTAAAGAAGGCCATCCTCTGCCTCTACAACAGGATAAATTCCTTCATTTGGATTGTAACCACCTGATAATTTGAATGTTTTTCCATCCAACTTTTTCTGAGAATCAAGATATGCCTGAAAAGCTGCCGCTTTATCATCTGCTGACAACTCTGAGGTTGTTTCCTTTGGTTCCTCTGTATTTGTATTTTCTTCTGTTTGTGTCTGACTGGTTGCTGGTTGCTCTTCTGTAGCATTATTTCCACAAGCTACAAATCCAGCTGCAAGTACTGCTGTCATCATCAATGGTAATATTCTTTTTTTCATATACGTCTCCTTATTATCATTTATCTTACTAACTTTTACTCCCTAAAAAATCTTTAAAAATTAAAAAGACCTTCTGTGGTACTAATTATTATAGTACTTCACAGAAGGTTTTTGTGTGTGAATTATTTATTATTTATTTTTCTTTTTACAGAAAAAACCAAATACATTTCTTACAAATGGACCAGCAAAAAAGATTTGCCAACACAATGCCATTGGAAAATTCATCGCTGTTGTCTGAAGCCATACTGCTACGAATTCAACGCCTGCATTCTTGAATAAAATTGTTGCTGCAAGGCTCATAAGAGGGCACATAAGGCATACTGACATTGATGAGATTGCAAGTATCATCATAATCATTGGATCCTTGCCTGGAGTAACAAATCTAAATGCCAAAATCTGAGCAAGCTTTCCTACAAATAAAAGCTCAAGCACAACTGCTATTGGCCACATAATGATAATTTCTTTAAATGCAGCAAGAAATACGAAATTGTGCATACCTCCTGTACTAAGTGCAATGTTGTAGCAAATCATTGCATAAACCATGACAAACGCCATGAAAAGTGTGAAAACTACTTCCTGAAATTTATTCTGTGGTAACATACCTGGGGTTCTCCTTTCTATATAACCAGGGGAAGACCTAAGGCGTGTGTTGTTCGTTATCACCAAATGGTGTGCGTTTCCAATTTAATACCTGCTTTATATCTTCTATTTTTTCAACAGTGTCATATTATAACAGGATTTTTTAATTAGTGTAAGTATTTTTTTTATTGAAAAATCCATCCAAATATTGGAGAAAGCACAATCATCACCACCGAAAATGTGAATGAATTAATAGACATTAATGTTGCTAACAATGCCCCTACAAAGGAAATAAGTCCAATTGTTTTATATCCAAGTTTATCGAAATATGTAATTGACTTAGAGCCAACTGCACCAGACATCCCTATGATAAATAAAGCAGGTCCAAGGTAGATAGCTTTAAGACCAACTTCTGGAAGTTTTGCCTGAAGGAAAAATCCTATCAGGACCGCTACAGCACCTATGGAAGCGTTGAAGAGAATAATTAATCTGGCTTTTCTATTTTCTTTTATAAATTTGACGCTACCCACAGTTACATCTTTAAAACGAGACGCAACATCCATTGATTCATGGCCCTGGGCATGAACTTCAGATAAAGACAATGCAAATAACAAAGCCACACTTCCCATGATAATATCTACCAGATATGCCCTTCTATAACCTAATAGCAATGCCACACCAGCTAGCAATGTTGCCAGAGAGCTGAATATCTCGTATATAATCATATCTGTTGAAACAAATCTCTCATAGTCTTTTTCAGTACCTGCTAAAGCCATGCTGTCATATGCCAACGCCTCTCTTGTTCCTGATGCAAGATTATAGCTTAATGCACTTACGCCCATTGCAATAGCTATAGATAAAAATGAATCAGTAAAAATCATTAACATCGCTGCAAGCATAGACATTATCTGTGCCATTACCATAGATTTCTTTCGACCAAATACATCAGCCACAGCTCCAGATGGAACCTCACATACCATGCTCACTACATGGAATATACTTTCAAACCAACCTATCTCAAAAGTCGAGAACCCTCTTGCTGCAAGAAGCGCTACCCATGAGGCTCCTGCAATCATTAATGCTCCAAAACTATCAATACAATATAATTTTCTAATTTGGGCCTTTATATTAAATTTTTGCATAAAAAAATCTCCTTAATCTATTTTAGTAGAATTAGGAGATAGTGTGCTCTTATATAATTAAGCAATTAATTATAGCTTAAAAAAGGGCGCACTATCCCCGTTGGTCACTAAAATAGAACCTTTCATTAGATGAATATTTTCATTTTTCCAAGTCATACCACACCCTCCTTTCTTCATTTTGCAATTAAAATAACATGATATTTATACCTAAGTCAACATATTTGTGGATTTTTATTCATTATCGCTTTTATTGGTGTGTATAAAACCAACATTAAAATAAAATTTCCTGAACAGTGAATCATATCCCATGGTATTCCTGATATCCACCATGGAAATGAAGTGGCCAATCCTCCCTGTATTCCTCCAGAAGTAAATCCTATAAAGAAATACACGAATGAACACAAAAATCCGAAACAAAGTCCAAATATTCCTGAAAAAATAGACCAAAATAATAGGTCGTCTGTTTTCCTAAATATCCATGAGAGAATCACTAGCAAAGGCCATATATACAGGTACATTATCCACCATGTATTCATGCCATAAATGGCACCCTCAACCAGAATAAATGCGGGCACTATAAGGCCCACCTTTCTTCCATAATATTTGGTGAACATTATGATCCAAAATGTAGTCAGCTCCACATTTGGCAAAAAACTAAGTGCGAACTTAGATACTTCAATAATAGCCACCATCATTCCAATGGTGGCTATGTCCTTTGTAGTTATTTGAATCTTCTTTTTCAATGGATTACTCAGCATTTTCATACTTCCATGTATAAGTATCTGAATCTTTTACAGGCTGAGTATCAGCGCCATACTGGCCATATTCTCCATTTACGTAAAGGGCCCAATAAGCATTATCTTCTGCAAAGATAGCCTGCTCGCCATTGATTTGCTCTACCATTATTCCATACTCAGACTCTGTTCCGCTGTATGAAAATCCTGGATTTGTTTCAGCAAGTTCATCCATGGCATCCTTGAGATACTCGGCATTTGTATTGAACTCGTAGTTTGTGCTTTCACCCGACTTGTCTACTACTTCAATTACAATCTCCTTGTTTCCAATAATTCCCTTCGCGTAAAACTTAAAGTAGCATACTGCAGATACTGCAATAAGTACCGCAAGAATTATGGCTCCTATGACAATCTTCTTGGTATTTTTCTTTTCCATCTTTCTCTCCTTTTTGTAAGATCTTTGCTTACATAATGATAGACAATTTTCAAAACTCGTATATTATACCAAATCATAATTCTTATTGCATTGGATTTTTTAAGTCTTACCAAGAAGTCACAGTACTTCAAGCTCATCAGATTTTACTTTACAGGGAAGATATAAAACCTGAACGCCTGCGGTTATTGCTTCATTCAGTGCAATTCCAAATTCTGGATGTATTTCAATATTAGGGCGCACTTCTTCAACTCCCTCCACCTGTATCACAAAAGCTATCATGGATTTGTACCCATATTTAATTGCTTTTGTTAGCTCTCGTAGATGTTTAACACCGCGCTCCGTCGGTGCATCAGGGAAATATCCTATTCCATCTTTAATTAAAGTACATCCCTTTACTTCCAGTAAATATTCATCTTCACCCTTTTTCATATAGAAATCAATTCTTGAATCTCCGTATTTGTGCTCTGGATCGATATAATCATAATCCTGCTTTTCTAGCCATTCCTTAACCACTGCATTTGGTGCCTGTGAATCGATATTTATGACACCTATTGGTGTTTCTACTGCCACCAAATCATAAGGTGTCTTTCTATCTGGATTTGTAGCTTTTTCTAAATATACTGTGCATCCAGGAATTAATAATTCCTTACATCTTCCTGTGTTTTTTACATGCACCGTAACAACATTTCCATCAAGCTCTACCTGAGCAACAAATCGATTTGGACGAGATATGAACTTTGCTTCTACAATATTCTTATACTTCATTTAACTATTTTCCATCCGGGAAGCTTGTAAATGCACTTTTCTCAACCTCAGGATAGCCTATATCATCCTTTGCAGCTTTGAATGCCTTAATCATAAACGACATATTCCTAGCCAGATTTCTCATGGTCTGAAGCCCTTCTAAATCCTTTTTGACATCTTCAGCTGAAAAACCATGAACCTGATTCCAATATGTGCTTGATGCCACTGGCATTCCACTGATTGTAAAATACTTGTTTAATACATCAAAGCTGGCTGTATTTCCACCTCTTCTACAGCTAACTACTGCTGCACCTACCTTCATATGTTTTGAAAATGATGTACTGTAGAATAGTCTGTCTAAAAATGAAAGTATATTTCCATTTGGTGAGCCATAGTAAACCGGACTACCTATGACTAATCCATCAGCCTCCTTAAATTTCGGTGCCACCTCATTTACCAAATCATCAAAGACGCACTTCCCTTTACTTTCACAAGTTCCACATGATATACAGCCTCTGATGTCTTTATTGCCAACCTGAATAATCTCTGTTTCTACCCCCTCTTTTTCGAAAATACTAATCATCTCGTCTAATGCTGTAGCAGTGCATCCATGAGTGTGAGGACTACCATTTAATAATAATACCTTTGCCATTTACCTATCTCCTTTTACATTTGTGATATTAAAGTTTATGAACTTTTATTTACATGTTTTTCTCATTATAAGTATTTAAAATAAAAATTAAAACATCTTGGACAAATAAAAAAGTGTCTTCGACACTTCAACTCCCCTGCCCCTCATTCATGAGGGGTGGGGTTTAACTCTAAGTTCTATTCTTCTATAATTATCCCATGGGAAACATTCTTCAGGAAATATTTCGAGATAATCATGCTGAATTTATGCTTACCACTCGACCTCGCAAAACTGTCATCGAAAATGTTGACACGATGATTGATTGTGGTAATCCTTCTTTTGGTGGTGCCATGTACGGTTGTACTAAATGTGGCACTCTTAAATTTGTCCCGTTTAGATGCCATAGCAGGTTTTGTCCAACATGTGGTACTCAGTACTCTGCAAAAAGAACTACCGCTATGTCCCTAAAGCTTGTAAAAACAACTCATCGCCATTGTGTATTCACTATTCCTGAGGAACTCCGTAAATTCTTTCTTGAAGACAGGAATTTATTAAACTGTCTTTTTTCTTCGGTCTGTTCAGTAGTCCTCACTATGTTTGCAAAAGATAATAAATCTGAGTGCTTCACGCCAGGTATGATTTGTGTTTTACATACTTTTGGAAGAAGTCTCCAGTGGAACCCTCATATACATTGTCTGATTACAGAAGGTGGCATTGGAAATAAAACAGTCTGGCGTCCTAAAAAGCACTTTAATTACACCTTCCTGCGAAACGCCTTTCGCACTGCACTTCTTAATGCAATGGAGAAAAAGATTGGTCCATCATTTAAGAAAACTAAAGCATATATCTATAAGCATTGTGCAAAAGGTTTTTATGTATATGCGAAGCCAAATCAATGTGATCCTAAGCAGATAGCCAAATATATTGGTCGCTACCTTGGAAGGCCAGTCATATCTACTAAGCGCATCGATAGTTATAAAGATGGTATGGTTACTTATCATTACAACCGTCATGAAGACGATAAGCTTGTGGTTGTTACTCTTCCTGCTATAGAATTCATGAAGTTACTTACTCAACACATACCTGAAAAGCACTTCAAACAAATCCGCTACTATGGCATTTATGCTAGAAACAGAGAACAAGATCAAAAAGTTTTTAAAGCCATTTCAAAAGAAAAACATCGCTTTCTTTTAGATAAGACTAAATGGCGAAACTCTATCGCCTCTACTTTTGGATATGATCCAATTCAATGTCCTTGTTGCAAAGAAACTATGAGCTTACTCGAAATTAGATATGCCCATCATACTTACACTCTACAGGAACTATACGAAAGGGCATGGCTAAAAGCTGGTTAGGTTCCTTTATACCGCTCCAAGTGTTAAAATCATAGAAAAACTTGGAGGTGATTCTTATTAGTAACTCAAATCCTGTAGATGAAATAAGAACTAAATATATCAAAAATCCTCCTGAAGGAATGACTGCATCAGATATCAAATCCATGACTGATGATGATTTACTAGACATGCACTACTTCCTTGAAGAAGATGATTTTGATTCAGAAGATGAAGTGGGAGAAGATGGTTTTTATATCTTCTAGCAACACTTCTTGTTTTTATGCCCGCCTCCGCGCGGGATTTTCTTCTATCAAGATTTCTCCTGAGGGACGAAGGAGAAATTTCCTATAAAGATTAGGGTGTCAAAAGGTTACTGATTTTTGACATATTTGTACCTTGAAAA
>CAMJBT010000047.1 GCA_946403965.1 uncultured Pseudobutyrivibrio sp.
AGAACCTGGGAGAAAGGAAAAATCCAATCACTATTTTGATGATTGGATTATACGTAAAGAAATGAAATTACTTACATTTGCGGTACCATGCTATAATTCCGCTGATTATATGGAACATTGCGTTGAGACCTTGCTTCATGGTGGCGAGGATGTTGAAATAATAATAGTAGATGATGGTTCACAGAAGGACAACACAGCTGAAATCGCCGATCGACTTGCAGCAGAGCACCCAACAATTGTCAGAGCTATTCATCAGGAAAATGGTGGTCATGGTCAGGCTGTTAATACTGGTTTAAAGAACGCTACTGGTTTGTTTTTCAAAGTAGTTGATTCAGACGATTGGGTTGATTTGGAAGCCTACGATAAAATCCTTCGAGCATTAATGCTTTCTGTTGAGCACGGTAAAAGTCTCGATATGCTTATTTCAAACTTTGTATATGATAAGGAGGGGGCTCTTCACAAGAAAGTAATGTCTTATTCATTTTTCCCTAAGAACACATATTTCTCATGGGAAGATGTTAGTCACATTCGTAAAGGACAATACATTTTGATGCATTCTGTGATTTACAGAACAAAGCTTTTAAGAGATTGTGGAATGGAGCTTCCAAAGCATACATTCTATGTTGATAATCTTTATGTATATTATCCATTGCCATATGTAAAGACTATGTATTATCTGGATGTGGATTTTTATCGCTATTATATTGGTCGTGATGATCAGTCTGTAAATGAAAAGGTTATGATTTCCAGAATTGATCAGCAGATTAAGGTCAACAAGCTTATGCTAGAGGCCTTTGACTACAAGAACATCAAAGACAAACATGTTAGAAAGTACATGTTCAATTATCTTGAGATGATTACAGTTGTTTCCACAGTTCTTCTTATGAAGAGTGGAACAACAGAAAATCAAAACAAGCGTCGAGCACTTTGGGCTTATATCAAGTCACATGATTATTATCTTTATAAAAAGCTTAGATATGGATTTATGTGCGCGACTACCAATCTTCCTGGACATGGAGGAAGGGCTATTTCAATCACAGCATACAAGATTGCACAGAAGGTAGTGGGCTTTAATTAACAACATATATCACGGTGTATACTTTCTGAGAACAATAAAAACGTCCTACTTTTTGAATAGTTAAAATTAAATAAATTATTAAAAAATACTCACACATTCGTGCGGGTATTTTATTTTTGCCAAAATTCGGACATTCTTGCCACTCAGGTTTTATTTTGGGTTAAAGTGATTTAGTATACTATATAGGAACACTTAATGGAAATAGTGTTACCACATAACAATATATAACTATTTTAAGTTTTATTGGTGAGGGAGCTTGAGTATGATGAGAAAGATACCAAAGTTAAACAAGTTATTGGCGCTGGGTCTCGTACTTGTTTTATTCGCTTCAGCTTCAATAGGTGCTTATGCTGATGAATCAGAAGGAACACCTAATGAACCTGTAGTGGAAGCAAGTGCGGGAGACGAGGGTGCAGGAAATCAAAACGACGGTGGCACAGATGGTGGTACCGATGTTGATGCACCTGCAACAACTCCATCAAATGATGGAGCAGAAAATGTTGGTGATACATCAGGTGATGGGGAAGGTAAATCTAATGATGTTGATACTCCAACAAATAATGATGGTGAAGGAGACGGAGAAAACGGCACTGACAAGATAATTGAAGATGAGCCAACTCCAACAGGCATTAATCCTGATGATCCTTCAGAAAATCCTACAGATGATCCTAAAGAGAATGAGGATGATGACAAAGACAAGGATAAAGATAAGGATAAGGACAAAGATGACCAGGGCTCAGAGAATGAGCACAAGCCACAGTACGAATCAAATGGCAATGGTACACACAAGGTTTCTGAGTGGAACGAAGAAAAGTCTGAGTACGAAGTTACAAAGGAAAGCGAAGAGTGTGATTTCGATGCAGATGGTAAGTGTACAAAGTGCGGTCATGTAGATGAGACCAAGAAAAAGAAGGATGAGACATCAGAGGACGATTCAAAGAAGTACACACGTACAGTAACTTTTGATGGATACACAATTGAAGCCACATTTACAAACGACACATTTGAGTCAGATGACATCAATTTGTATGTAGGAGCTGTTAGTGATTCAGTAAAAGAAGCTCTTGAAAAGCAGTTCGAAAATCAAAGTGAAGTTACAGATTCCAAGCTTGCTTTCTTTGACATCGAATTTAGAGATGCAGACGGGGTTAAGGTAAATCCTAAAGAAAGCGTAAAGCTTTCTATTAAGACCTTCGATTTTGTACCAAAGCATGTGGTTCATATTGAGGATTCTGATTATAAGGATATTGGATTTACTGTTGATGAGGTAGAGGAAGGAAAGTACTCTGTAGCTTTTGACTCTTCAACATTCTCTCCATTCATTATCATGGGATATGATGATGGTACAAAGATGGATGATGTTAATTCTGATGGAGTTCTATACGGCTCAAAGACGGACAAAGATAAAATGAGCCCATATGGATATGCCTACACAGATGAAGCACATTTAAGTAATGATTACTATCCAAGTAATATTGGAGAAAATTATGCAGCTGTAAAATTTACACACAGCAATACAAGTGGCAAGTTTGTAGCTATCGCGCCAAGCGCAAACACCTACTTTGTATATGAAAATAACGAGATAACATTAAATCTCTTCGCACCAGAAAATTATTATATTGAATCAGTTGCTTTCAAAAATGGCTCAAGCATTTTTGCAGCTGAAGATGGAGAATACAAGACAAGCCTTGAAGGTAAGAAGGTTACTCTTGAAAAGGCCGGTACGAACAAAAAGACAAATGAAATCGTTGTTTGCCTAAAGGCTATTCCAGTTCAAAAGGCTGGCGATGAAACTACTACAATTAGCGGAGCAACACTGATTAATTACAAGGATCAGCAAGGCCATAATTATCAAAGGGCATTTGGTAATACCTTCTGGTTCAACACCGGTGGTGACACTGGTTCCAATGGATGTAATTATGGAAAGGTATATCAGGGGCTTGCTTCAAATACATATCAACTTGAGACAAACACCTTCACACTTGCATCAGGAAATGGAACACCATTATTCCCTTCTGCAGATGAAGAGGTAAGCTACGTTAAAGAGAATCTTAATAATGTTGGAGTTTCATTCTTTAAGGATACTGATGGTTATTGGACAATAGATAGTGAATATACAAGATATGGAATAGTAAAGGATGGAGATACTCCAGTATTAAAGCCAATTATTGGCGAGCATTCATTTAGACCATTTGGTAACGACAACCATTTTGCAATGGCTCTACCAATCAAGTTTAGCGTAAGTAATGGTGGTACTAACGATGACGGTAAGGATACAATCTTCAAGTTCTCTGGAGATGATGATGTATTCGTTTACATTGATGGAAAACTTGTTCTTGATATTGGTGGTATTCATGATGCAATGAAGGGACAGATTAATTTCAAGACAGGTGAAATCCTTATCCAGGGCGATCACGAAAGTATTCTTACATCAAGTGTCAATGGTACATGCTATGCAAACAAGAGCCTTGGTGACAAGAACTTATACGAAACATTTGATAAGAGTAGCTTCTTTGATAAAGAACATGATTTAACAGTTATTTATTTCGAGCGAGGAGCTTCTCGTTCAAACTGCAGAATCAGCTTCAATTTCAACAAGACAGAAGAAGTTAATGTTGAGTATAAGGGCTTTAAGAACAAGGCAGATGGAAAGACAAAGCTTAAAGGTGCTAAGTTCGCTTTATATGAGGATGAGGCTTGCACTAATCCTGCAATGATTGGAACAACTCCAGCAGTTGCAGTGTCTGATGAAGATGGAACAATTAACTTTACAGGTCTTTCAGCAGGCGTGCTCAAGACTAATGTTCACACTACATCAAAGACCTACTATATGAAGGAGACAGAGGCTCCAGTTGGTTTTGTAACACCAGAAAATGCAGTTTGGAAACTGATTGCAAAAGCCGAAAGAATTGATGGAGTAATTAACCATTCATCTGTTCTTATAGCAGTAACTGATGAGGCAAAGGCTCTTTCTATTGGATCTGATGAAAATGATTACGTTACATCAATCAAGAATGAAAATGCTACACCTGGTAAACTTAAGATTACAAAGAAGCTTGATAACTATTATAAAACTGGTGGAATAGCAACCTTTGTATTTGAAGTTTACTATAAGGTAGGAGATGATGAATTCAGTAATGTTTATCCTTTAGACTTTACAAATCCTGGAACAAAGTCAACAGAGGAAATTGAGATTCCTGCAGGTGCAGAGGTAACAATCACAGAGATTTATGAAGGTGCTACCTACAAGCTGATTAATATCACAGCAGGAACTGGAGCAGTTGATTTAGACAAGAAGCTTGCAAAGGTAAAGGTTAAATCAGATGAGACTTCTGAAGTTAAATTTGAAAATGATTACAACGGTAAGGATATCTTCCAGAGCATAAGTATCAAAAATATATTTGAAAAGCTTCAGGAGGTTGTAGACGGTATTCGTTACAGGTTTAAGAATAAGGTAGAAGGAGGTGCACAGTAATGATTAAGAAAAATTATTTAGTAATTGCTGCTGCAGTCCTTTTACTCGGTGCAGTAGCCGTAAAGCCTACAATGGCATTCCTGACAGATACTCATGAAACAAGCGGTGTTGGAACACTACATCTTAACGAGGGAAATATTACAGTTATACCTCATGAGAGAATAGACAAAATGACCAAGCTGATTAGTGTTGAAAACACTGGGGAACTTCCAGTATACGTGAGAGTGAAAGTGTTTGGAGGAAGAACACATAAGCTTACACTTGATACAGAAAGATCCGTAGGATGGAGGGAAGATTCAGAAGGCTGTTATTCATATGGAGAGCTTCTTCCAGTAGGAGGAAAAACAGGTGAGGTAGCAGTCAAAATTGATGACTCCAAAGAATCAGCTGATACCTTTAATGTAGTTGTTGTGGCAGAGGCTACAGCAACACTAAAGGCAGATGGCACTCCTGATTGGGATGCAAAACTCCCACAGCAAACATCTGACGATAATGGAAACAATGGCAACGGTGATGTACCACCTAATGAAGCAACAGACAATGGACAAGGAGGTGACCAGTAATGATTAAAATAAAGAATCCTTTATTTATATTGGCTGCTGGACTACTTCTTGTTGCAGGCTCAACATTTGGTGTTGCTACATCAGCTCAGAAGGCTGACGGTGCGAAGGTTGAAAGTGTAGGATTTTCAACAGCAAAGATTAGTGTAAAGCTTGAGGAACAGCAAGGTGATACCGATGAGGATTATGCAAAGGTTGCATGGATGGATACAGACGGTACCACTAAGAGTAGCGATTTACAGTTTGTAAATCTCACAAGCATAAAGCCGGGAGAAACATATGCGGAGAATCTTAGAGTAGTTAATGATTCAGATTATCCTGAGTATGTAAGAGTGGTTGTAAGAAAGTATTGGGTTAATGCAGATGGCAAAGATGTGAATATTGATCCTGCATACATTACTCTTCACCGAACTGAAGATTGGATTGAAAAAGATTCAGAATCAGGAGAGGAAGTAATCTACTACTACAAGAATCCTATTGGAAAAGGAGAAAAGGCGCAGTTCTTAAATGGTATTTCTTTTGACAAAGAAATTGGAAAAGAGAAATCAAAGACTGTTACAACTACTGAAACATCAGAAGGAAAAGTTATCGAAAGTAAAACAACCTACGAATATGATGGAAAGCAGTTTAAGGTTGAAGCAAGAGTTGATGCGGTTCAGGCTAATAGTGCTGAAGATGCAATAAATGCTGCATGGGGAGTTATTCCTACATTCTCAGGCGATACACTTGAAGATGTTCAATAGGAGAGAGGAGTAAGATTATGAAAAAGGGAATATTAAATATAGTTCTTGCTCTTACTCTTGTAACAGCAGGACTAACAGCTGGAAAGACAGATTCTTTTGCTGCTGGTGCACAGACCCATAATACTGGCTGGGAAGTCACCTACAACGGAAAGAGTAATGTAGATTTTTCATCTAACAAGGATGAGGTTTACAATGAAATCGCTGGTGTTATGCCAGGTGATACAATTACATATACTATTAAGTATACAAATAATGATCCTAATACAGATGCTTCCAAAGCAAAAGTGCCAGGGGCTGAGTTCTATATGAACGCAAATGTAGTTGATACATTGGAGGCTGGTAGGGACAAGGGTGGTGCATATTCATATGTGATTAAAAACAATGGCACTACTTTAGTTGATAGTCAAACAGTAGGTGGAGAGACAGGAACAGACAAAAACAACACAGGTCTTGCTCAGGTTTGTGGTGAGGATGGAACATACTTCTCTCTTGGCGTACTAAATTATGAAGCATCAGGAACTGTAACAGTTTCAATCACTCTTGATGGTGATTCACAGACAAATATGTATGGTGGCAAAGATGCTGGTTTAGAGTTTTTCTTTAGAGCAGAGCCAATGACTATTGTTGAAAAGAATAAGACAATCATCAAGACAATCACAAGAACTGATACAGTTACAGAGAACATCCCAATTACAGAGACTCGTCGTATCACAAAGCATGTAAAAAAGACATTAGATAATGGAACGCAGATTGTTCAGATTGACGACAGTGGAGTACCATTAGCAGGAGATAATTCCATCAAGATAAAGGATAGTGAGGTTCCACTTGCTAATCCTAGAACTGGTGACTCAATGCTTCCAATTATAATTTGTGGAGTAATGTTCCTGATAGGTATAGGTCTTATTGGATGGTATATCAAGATTATGAAGGATAAAAAGAAGGAGGTAGCCTAAGATGAAAAAAATGAAGACAATGTTAGGCTTCTTTCTAAGCCTTGTATTCGCATTTTCACTTGTTATATCAACGCCAATTACTGCAAATGCTGCAGATAGGTACTATACAGTTTCCTTTGCATTAGGAAATAATAAGGATGCTAGCTTTAATATTGCCAATGTTGAAGCTTTAATAAGCGGTAAAGGGATTGCTAAAGACAAATGCACTCTTAATGCAAAGAAAATCACTTTAAAATCGAAGACTACAGATAGTATTACTATTACACAGGATGAGATTAAGAGTGTTATTGACATTACTGGTGATGAATTTAGATTTGATGGGTTGAAGGTTTCTGGTGCAGATAAGACCTTTGCTGGAGATGTTGTACTAAATAAGGATGAAACCTATATTGTAGCATTCGCTATTAAGTCTATTATTTCTTACAATGTTTCATATGTAGATACAAAGGGACATGCTGTTGCCACACCAGTTACTCTTTATGCTGCAAAGGGAGAGAAGATTAAAGTACCAGCAGAGCATGTAGATGGTTATGAGCCTGAGAAGGAATATATCGAAGAGGTTTTATCTGAAGAAGGACAGGAGTTTAAGTTCGTATATAAAGAGCCTACAGAGGTAATTCACACCACAACAAAGACTGAGACAAGAACTCAGTATGTAAATGGCGGTACTACGTATACATATGATTATCAGTATGTAGATGGTGGTACAGAAGTGACAGAATCCACTACAAACAATCCAACAGTTGTAACTAATCGAAGCGAGCATCGTGACAATGGTACAACTGGATCAAATTCTAGCACCACTACAACAGTAGAACGTAATGGAAATGCTGGTGGTGCAGCAGATGGGGCTAATGCTTCAGATGGAGCAAACGGTACAAACGGAACAGGCAATGGCTCTAATACTACAACAATTGGTGATGGAGACACACCGCTTGCTGGTGGTAAAGAAGAAGGAACTACGATTCCAGAAGGAGAGACTCCAAAGGCCGGCGAGAAAGAACATTTTGTTCGGACTATGATGGTAACATTATTTATTCTTATTCTTATAGTAATTACTACACTAGTTATTGTTCACGTTACTAATGTGAAGCGTCAACAGACAATTGAAAATATAGAAAAGAATGAGCACAAGCCAAAAAGATTCTAAATGAGGTAGAAAAAAGGCTGGTACCTAAAGTTAGGTACCGGCTTTTTTTTATCTTTTTCTAAAATTGCAGATTTTTGTAGCATAATCCTCATTACTACAATAAAATCAGACGTTCTTGCCAATATTTGGTGGTTCTTGCCAACCCCCTTTTCAACTATAAATAATCCGAGTAAGATATCGCCCGTAGCGTTTTTGAACACAGAATGAACACAATTTATCACATGATGTTCAAGAAACGTTCAAGAAATATAGGAGTAAAATGTTTTTTTGGCAATGAAGAAGTATCTAGTTTTAAAAAGAATCGTGTCATTTGGTTTAGCGATGGCATTGGTGTTTTCAGGACCAGCGGTTGCTTTTGCTCAGGAGCACAGCACAGAAGTGGTAGTCGACACAACAGAGCATACAAATGAACAGGGAGATTCAAATAAAGAGAATAATTCATCTGTTGTGAATAGCGACGTTGACAATCAAGATGCAAGAGAGTCTGGACAGACTGGTTCAGATTTAAATAACTCAACAGAGCAAGGGGATAAAACAGATGATACTTCTGAACAGCAAATAGATGAATCCGAGAATCAAACAGACGATGAGTTGGAAGAAGCTGATGAGAAGCTTGATGAAGATGCCAAAGATTTAGCTGATAAGGATTCAAAAGATAAAGATGCTTCAGAGGAATGTGACCATAAAGATTTTGAATATAAATCAAACGAAGATGGAACTCATTTGAAAATCTGTAAGGACTGCGGTGAGGAAGTCACAGAGGATTGCGATTTTGATGAGAATGATAAATGTAAGCTTTGTGATTATGAGAAGCCTCTAGAAGAGAGGGATGATAAAATTTTCCAACTTACTATTGGTGAGTTCAATATCCAAGCTGAAGTACCTGCAGGCGCATTTGATGAAGATGTAGAATTTAAGGCAAAAGAGGTAAGTCTTTCATCAAAGGAAGAAGAACTTGTAAATGAAACAGTTTCTTTGGGTGAGGTAGAAAAAACATATGCTTTTGATATGTATTTTGAGTTTGATGGCAAGGAAATTGAGCCAAAAGAAGGATTTAATGTAAAGATTTCTATTGAGTCATCAAATATTGATACTGATGCCGTTGTTCATATTAAGGATGATTCTACAGCAGAGGAAGTTTTGTCAGAAATAGTAGTAGACAAGGTTTCTTTTGAGGCGGAAAGTTTTTCTAAATACGTATTAGCTGGAGTTCGTAGCGAGAATGTTTTGTACAGGGATTCAGCTTATGGATCAGCATATGCTAATCAGAAACATTTGGCGGATACCTATACTTTTGATAAAGGATATGAATGGAATCGTATTGCTCTTAAAGTATTCCAGAAGAATTCATATGGTGAAAAGTTTTATCCTGTTCAGGTAGCACCAGCCCAAAGCAGTGATTGTTATATTTATAAAACAGGAGTTTCTGATACTTTTGAGGTTACTTTTGAAGCTCCAGAAAATTACTATATAGCAAATATCACACGCTATGATTATTACGAGCATGGTGAAGGTGAGGATGATGATGAGTGGTACAAGAAAGAATCCTTTACTCCATCAGATCAACATACCACTAAATACACAATCCAGATTCATCCACATAGAATGAATTCATGGTATAAGGTTATAAATGCTTTATTAGTAGATTTGGAGCCAATAAATGCTTCATTGAAAAAAAACTACACTGAAGTAAATGCAGATTTAATTAATTACAGCAACGGAAATCTAAACGGAAAAAACGATGCCAAAGCTAATAGAAAATTTGGTGATCAGTTTGTATTTAGTAGTGGACAGGCAGATCCAGAAAGCAATCATTGTCATTATACAAGTGTTTACCAGGGGTTAGCTGCAAGCACCTTTGAGAATAATACTTTCAAATTGGCAAATGACAACGGAGTTGCTATTTTTCCGGATTACGAAATATACAAAGATAAATGGTGGGAATATTCATATATAGATGAATATTATAATGACACTCCAGTTCAGTTTAATTTAGATGAAGATGGCTATTGGACGCTAGATAGTAGCCAATATAAATATATTTATAAAGATGGTGGTATTCGCCCAATTAAAACAAGCGACAAATCACAAAATCAATTTAGACCTTTTAAGGATGCAAACGGAAATTATGAGGATAGTCATTTTGGTATGTTACTTCCTATCAATTTCAGTGTTGCTTCCAGCGGTCTCACAAATGGAAAAGACACAATCTTTAAGTTTTCTGGTGACGATGATGTATTTGTTTATGTGGACGGAAAACTAGTACTTGATTTAGGTGGTATCCACGATATTATCAAAGGTCAAATCAATTTTACAACTGGTGAGATTATCATTCAGGGAGATTATGGTAATGAGTTTACGGCCTCATGGAATGATTCAGTTTACTATCAAAAGGGGATAGGAGACAAAAATCTTTATGACATTATCCCTGAGAATAATGTAGCTGAGCTTAGCCAAAAGGAGCATGTTCTTACAGTTGCTTATTTTGAGCGTGGAGCACATCTTTCAAATTGTAAGATAAGCTATAACTTTAAGAAAACAGAAACAAGAACTGCAGATTTTTCTGGTTTGAAGGTAGACGAGAATCATGATGGTTTAGCAGGAGCTGAATTTACATTATATACAGACTACAAGGATGGACAGTGTTCAAATGTAGCAACTGTAGGTATTGGTACCCCAGCTGTTGCTGTATCAGATGAAAATGGAACTATTTCTTTTAGTGGACTTTCAGCTGGAATCATTGAAGATAACGAGGATTCTGTTAGTAAAACGTATTATTTGATGGAAACAAAGGCACCAGAGGGGTATAACCTTCCTGAAAATGCTATTTGGCAGTTGGATTTCACTGTATATAAAGATACAAAAAAGGAGCCAATACGCAAATTAACAGCTTTAAATGCTGCAGCTGCCGCTCTTTCTTTAGATAAAAAAGGAAATCAGACATCAGAAAATGTTAAGGCTATTGAAAATATCTTAACAAAGCAGCCTAAGAAGCTTTCAGTATCAAAGAAAGTTACGGTTGGCTCAGAGGGATTTAAAGACACTGATGCAATTTATATCTTTAAAATATTAGAAATAACAAATGATGGTGTAGATATCTACACACCAATGGCAAATCAGCCATACACAATTAATGGACAGCCTCTCACAACAGATGAAGAAGGCCAGTTCATGTTAAAGGCTGATGAGACAGCGCTTTTCGAAAATTTAATGGAAAGCAGATATCAAATTATTGAGGTAGGAGTCCGTTCAAATCAGGGTTATACCCTTGATAATTATGAAACAAGGATTTCTATAGATGGCGTGATTGATGTAAATCATGTTGCCAATGTTACTTTTGATGCGACTAAGGAAAAAGCAGTTGAGTTTGAGAATATCCTTTCAAGGGTATTTGATTGGCAGCTGGTAAAGGTTAGTACATCAGGTAAAACATTGATGGGAGCAGAGTTTATTCTGACTTCTGAAAATGGTGATTCCAAAATCTCATACTATGGAAAGAGCGATGAAAATGGTCTCGTTAAATGGTATGAAACTATGGAAAATATGGAAGGAAATAAGAGTCCTATTGTAATTCCGGTGGGAAACTATATCCTTTCAGAGACAAAAGCTCCAGGCGGATACGCCAAGAGCGAAGATAGCTGGCATGTAATCATCGATAGAAAAGATGGTCTTACAGCCTACAAGGCAACAGCTGGAGATTTAAAGGACAGAATTACTGTAGAAAATCAATCTTTAGCAAATGGTGTTACCTTAAAGCTGACAAAACTTAGCTTTGAAAACACAGTTGCCTATACTCTTCCTGAAACAGGTGGAAGAGGTGCTTACATTTATACAATATGCGGAGTTCTGATTATGCTTGGAGCATCGCTGTTGTTATACAAAACAAGAAGAAATTTTTAGTAACAAGGAGAAACACGAGAAATGAAAAAGTTCAAGAAGATTATCGCAACAGCTATTTCTGCGGTAATGATGATGGCAATGAGCGTTACAGCTTTTGCAGCAGAGTCCCCAGTTGCTCAGGCAGCTAAGGCAACAATCAAGATTACAAACTTCTCAGACAGAGAAGATACACTTGTAAATATTTATAAGATTGCAACTATCAACACTGAAAAAAATACAATTGACGTAGTTGATTGGGCTAAGGCTTCATATAATGACAAGCTTGATAATGAATTTGATGCAACAGCTCTTACAGAGGCTTTTGAAAAGGCAGCTCCAGCAGCTACTGCAACAAAGACTTCTACAAAGGGTTCTGACGTAGTTTTTAACGACCTTGAAGGTGCTGCTTACTTAATTACAGCAACAGGTGAGTCTGTTAAGTACAACACAATGGTAGCTGTTACTTACACTCATGATGCTAATGGTGTTTATGTGGTTGACACAAAGGCTGTTGAACTTAAGGCTAAGGGTTCTTCAAACACTATGGTGAAGACTGAAGATGATGGTCTTGTAAGAATTGGTCAGGAAATCAACTTTACTCTTACATCTACAGTTCCTTACATGGCTAACAAGAAGAATGTTGAGTACAAGATTTTTGATAAGGAAACAAATCTTTCAGCTCCTATCGCTGAGTCTGTAAAGGTAACAGTTGGTGGAGAGGAAATGACAGGTTTCTCTTTTGATGCTGGTGTTAAAAAGGGTGAAGCTACACTTTACACAATGGATCTTTCTTCTCTTGTAGCTGCAAACCAGAAGGATCAGTACGCTGGTAAAACAGTAGTTATTACTTACAAGGCAACATTTGTTGGTGGAGATAACTATATCAACCAGACATATGACAGCACATATGATGTAGACAAGAACGGTGATCCAATCAATCCTCCTACAGTAAAGGGTTGGCCAGGAAGTCTTGCACTTCATAAGTATGAAGAGGGCGAAAATGATCCAACAAAGGTTCTTAAGGGCGCTGAGTTTGAGCTTTCAAGAAAAGATGATAACAAGTCACTTAATTTCATTAAGGATGAGAATAAAGCAGGAGTTTACTACTATTCAGAGCAGGCCATTGAAGGCAAGACAGTTACAACACTTGTAGCAACAGAAGGTTACATTTTAGTTAAGGGTCTCGATGAAGGTACATACCACTTCACAGAGACAAAGGCACCAGAAGGATATGCAATTAATCCAGCAGGAAAAGATATTACTATTGCACAGATAAGCGAGCAGCTTACAAATAGAAATGATGAGCTTACTAAGGCTGAGTACGATTCTATCAACGTTTCTGATTGCATCAGAGATACAAAGCTTATCTCACTTCCATTTACTGGTGGTATGGGTACAACAATCTTTACAGTACTCGGTGTTTTAGTTATGGCTATCGCAGCAGCTCTTTACTTCTCAATGAAGAAGAAGGCTATTTAGTTAATTCACCACTGTGAAATAGAATAGACATATTTGTATGCTAACATGTTCTCAATATGAGATTTTTGATGCTACTCTGGCGGCATGTCCGCTAGAGTTACAGCATCAAGGAGAGGCTAGGTAATTAATGAAAGCATTTTTTTCAAAATATTATAAGACAATTGCAATAGGTGCTTTGATGATTGCTGGTTTGTCCTTGCTGCTGTATCCGTTGACGGCAAACACTTGGAACAATCATGTTCAGGCCAAATTGGTTGATAACTATACCGAATCGGTAACAACAGCCATTGAGGAAGGGACCATCAACACAGCAGATGAGCTGGGGAGAGCCTATGCCTATAACGAGGCACTCTTACCTAGTATCCTGCCAGATTCCTTTGCAGAGGCAGAGGCCAATGGTACGGATAAAAACTACATGAGCATTTTAAATGCTAATGGAGATGGAGTTATGGGATATATTCAGATTCCATCCATCAATGTAAAACTTCCAATTTTTCATACCACAGATGAAGATGTTCTTCAGATTGGAGTTGGTCACCTGGAAGGCTCTTCACTTCCAGTTGGCGGACCCAATACTCATTCAGTTTTGTCTGCTCACAGAGGGTTGCCAAGTGCCACGCTTTTCACAGATTTGGATCGAGTTCAAATTGGAGAAGATTTCTTCATAATCATAATGGATGAATACTATGCTTATGAGATTGATAGTATTGATGTGGTTGAGCCAGACGATACATCGCTTTTAGCAGTGGAAGAAGGAAAGGATTTGTGTACACTTATCACCTGTACCCCATATGGCGTGAATACTCAGCGTCTTATGGTTCGAGGTCACAGAGTGGAATACACACCGCAGCTTTTAGCTGATGCAAAGACACCAACCTTTGGTGCCGTAAGCCTACATACGAATTATCTTTTGTGGGTAATTATAGGATTATCAATTGTTGCATTGTTTATTTTTATTTTGTACTTATTTGACAAGAGGCATAGTAAGAAGGAGCAATAAATTATGAAGCAGCTGGTAGGTAAGGTCTTTTTATTAATTCTTTTTCTTGGTGGTTTTGGAATGGTTTCATATCCAATCATCTCAAATGAATGGAACACTTATGTTCAAAACAGATTGATTAGCAATTACGAGGATTCTTTATCTGAGCTTCAACCAGAAGATTATTCAAAACAGTGGAGCGATGCCAGAGCTTTTAATGAGAAAATTACTGAAAATGCCATTGGGACAGATGCATTTTCAACTGGAGCTGAAGGCGATTCAGTTACACCAACAGATGAATTTCTTAATTCAGAGTATTACAAGGTTTTAAATGTAAATAAGGACGGTGTTATGGGATATTTATCTATCCCAAAGATTAATTTAAAACTGTCTATAATGCATGGAACTTTTGATGAATACATACAAACTGCAGTTGGTCACATGAATGGAACAGCTCTACCAATTGGTGGAAGTGGTACCCATTCAGTGATAGTAGGTCATAGAGGTCTTCCATCTGCAGAATTATTTACAGACCTTGATCAGCTTGAAGTAGGTGATAAGTTTTACATTCATGTGTTAGATAATACATTAGCCTACGAAGTAGATGAAATCTACCCTATGGTTCAGGCTGAGGATGTAGAATCACTGGCTGCCTTGATGGCAGTGGAGCCAGGCAAGGATTATGTGACCTTATTCACATGCACACCATATGGTGTAAATACACATAGATTATTAGTTCGAGGAACCAGAGTGGAATACTTAGGCGAGGATGAGGCTCCTACAGGAACTTTAGCGGTAGCAGATACTGTGAAGGATTACTATTATTTCTTTGCAGTTATTGGATTTATAGTTGCCTTTATTCTAATTCTGATTATACGGGCTTTAAATAAAAAGAATAATAGTGTTTAAAGGAGTTATACGTGAGCACTTTTGGGATTAAGAAGAAAAATATAATTACGGCTGCTGTTGTTGCATTAATGCTAATTTCAGGTATTGATGTTTACAGAACACAGGCGGCAAGTCATGTTGATACAAAGGCAGCTGTGAAAATTACAGCAGTAGTTGATTCAAATAGTGAATCTGATTTTGCAAAGAAGTATACAGGGGATTTTAATATCGAATTATATAAAATTGCTGATTTAGATGTAGCTGGAACACCTACAGTAACATCACAATTCAAGGATGCTGGAATTGATTTTTCGATTCTAGGCCCAAAGACTAGCGCAGAGGACACAAACAGCAAAATAGTCTCTCCTGCAGCAGATTTCATTAAGAAAAATCATGATAGTCTTAAGTGCTATGAAATAAAAGGTACAAAGAATTCTGATGGATACAAATCATCGATCGAAATTGAAAATGGAGCTGGTGTTTATATTTACTACGTTGATGAAAAAGTGATCGATGCTCAATATGAATATATTTTCACGCCTGCAGTATTTTATGCACCAACAAGTGATTATGTGGTTTCAGGACAGGGTGATGATACATGGAATTATAATGTAAAGATATACCCAAAATCAGAGGCAAAACCACGATTTGGAAAGCTTGAAATTGAGAAGACCCTTACTACATTCAACAGATCACTTGGGACAGCTAGCTTTGTGTTCCAGGTTGATGCCAAGCTTGGAGACGAGGATGTTTTCAATAATGTATATACAATCAATTTTAACGGTGCAGGAACAAAGAGTATTGTTATCGATGATATTCCAGCGACAGCACATGTTACTGTAACAGAGGTATATTCTGGCGCCAGCTATGAGCTTACAAGTGATGCTATTACAAATACAGAAATAGTTGCTGATGAAATAGCTAAGGTTTCATTTGTGAATGATTTTGACGAGCACCTTCAGTCAGGTGGTGTTAGTGTTGTAAATGAATTTACATATGATGATAATGGCAATATCAGTTGGTCAAAAAACTATGGCCCAGAGGGTCCAGAAGCTCCAAAGAAAACAGATTCTTCAGAGGAAAATCCAACAGGAGGTGACAACTAATTATGAATTATAAAAAAGCTATATTAGTTGCATCAGCACTTGTATTTATTGGCATTGCCGGGGTAAAGCCTGCTATGGCATATTTTACAGATTCAGTGATGGCTGTTGGCTACAAGACTGTTCGAATTGAAGACCCAAAGCTTACTCCACCAGAGGATGAAGTGGATATTGAAAAAATGATTAAAACAGTTGCCATTACAAACACAGGCGATTTTGATGTTTATGTACGTGTAAAGGCTATTTGCCCAACAGGTATTTCAGCTACTATGACTTCTGATACAAAGGGATGGAAGCTTGAAGATGATGGTTATTATTACTATGATTCACTTCTGAAAAATAAGGATGCTGAACAAGGAAAAACAACTTCAAATCTTAGTTTTAAAATCAATACACCTGAAAACTATACACAGGATTTCAATGTGATTATCATTCAGGAAGCCACAAAGGTTCATTATCATGATGATGGAACTCCATATGCTGATTGGACAGAGAAAATTGAGAGTCAGCAGGAGGTTAGTTCCACTGATTTAACTGATGATGAAGCTGCGTCTGCTACAGAATCCGAACAACAATTAGAACAGGAGGATAATGATAATGAATAAAAAGATTAAGAATCCTCTTTTAGTTTTAGCTGTTGGCCTGATCGTAGTTTTCGCATCTACTATTGGTGCGACTCGTGCAGCAGTTATCTATCAGGATAGAGCAAAGCAGGTAAATTTTGAAACATCAAAGGTCTCTGTTGATCTTTTTGAAAGCTCGGATGAAACAAATAGAGAATCGGTATCAGAGTCGGGAATCTTAGAGTTTCCAGCTATTGGAGATACTGTAAAAATTGGTGAGAAATACAATGAATTTGTAGATGTTTCAAACGAGTCTAAGTTATATAAGGAATATGTTCGTGTAAAAGTTAGAAAATATTGGGTGAAGGATGTGGATGGCACTTTACAAAAGGATACATCTTTAGATCCAAGCCTTATAGAGCTTGATATTGATGGCTCAAAATGGTTTAAAAATACTGACGAGTCTACTCCTGAAGAAGATGTTTATTACCTTACATCTGTGCTTCCAAGTGCAAAGGACAATACCGATGGTAAGGTGTTAAACGAGGTTCGTTTTATTAATGGAATAACCATCAACGATAAAGTAACCAGAGTTGTAAATACCGAAGATGCTTTGAATGATGATGGAGTGGCAATTTCTGGCACTATTCAGAACAAATATACTTATGACTCGGCAAGTTTTTATGTGGAGCTTGAGGTAGACGCAGTTCAGTCTCATAATGCTGAAGCAGCAATTTATGGTGCTTGGGGTGTAAGAACTGAATGTACTGCAGTTGATGATGGAGACATCACAAAGATTGAAGGAAAAGCTACTGGTAGATAAGGAGCGAAGAATGAAAAAGTTTTATTTAAATATGGTATTTGCTCTCACTCTTACAGTGGCAAGTATATGTGGAAATACTATCATTTCTAATGCGGCTACAGAGTCCATGGAGTGGGAAGTTAAGTATAAAGGTAACAAAAACTTTGAAACTGTTGGCAAAGATGCAACAAAATCAACTATTGAAAGCGCAATGCCAGGTGATGATATTTCATATGTAGTTACCTATACAAACGATTCTTCTACAACATCAGACTTTTATCTTTGTGCAGATGTGCTTAGTTCACTAGAGAATAATTCACTAGATGGAAGCGTTGCAAATGCCAAAGGTGGAGCTTATGGTTATTCTGTTACTTATGGTCAGACAGGAATAGAAAATACAATAATTGATAGTGACACTGTTGGTGGTGATAGTGTTGTTTCTCTTGGATTAAATCAAGTGGATAAAGATAAATCCTATGTATATGTAGGACGTCTTTCAAAAGGACAATCTGGTAAAGTCATCATCAATATTAGTCTTGATGGTAATACTCAAGATAATTCTTATATGCGAAAGCTTGCAGAACTTAGTGTACAGTTTGCTGTACAGGATTCAGTTGAGAATGAAAGCAAGCATAATGTGATTGAGAAAACTAATGAATTAAATAGAAAGATTGTATATACAATCCCGGGAGGACAACAGATTATTTATCTTGACGAGGACGTAGTTCCTCAGAAAGGTGACAATCCAAAAACTGGTGATTCTATCCTTCCTATAGTTTTCTGTGGAATTGCATTGTGTATAGGTCTCATGCTTATCCTCTGGTATTTCAAACTTACAAAAGAAAATAAAGAGGAGGTAGCCTAAAATGAGAAATATTAAAAAGTTTTTTGGCCTCCTTTTCTCTTTATTGTTTACAGTTGCTTTAATTTATGCAAAACCTGTAAAGGCAGAGGCGGCATATACATACAGAATAAGAGTGGTTTTAGGTGGCTCGGGAGATGAAAATGCTTCCTTCAATAGTGATTTAGGCCTGTCGGTTCCAACTGGGGCAAAGGTTGAATTCACTAAATATGATAGAGATAATCCATCAAAGCCAATAGAAATGGAAATCAGCAACCTTAGCTATGGAGCAAAGGTTACTATGGATCCTGCCAAAATGGTATCAATTGCACCAGCTACAAAGCAGGACGATGAAGGTAATGAGATTCAGTACTCAAAATATTACGTTAAGGGCGTAAGAGTGGCTGGTAAGGATACTGTTCTTCACGCAGCTTCATTTAATGTTACATATGATGAAACATTTGTTGTTGCATATGGTGTTGGAGAAGTGGTCCCTTATATTGTCAACTATGTTGATAAGAATGGAAATCCGATTGTAGATCCTGAGGGAAATGGTATAGATACAATCCAGCCTATGTCAGGTTATGGTGCTGCAGGTGAGGAGCTATATGTTCCATATAGGAATATTCCAGGATACAAGCCAAACACATATAACTATCATACAAAGAGCCTAAAGGCTCCTGAAATTGTAGATGGCTCAGAAAAGCCATTTGAGTTTACATTCTATTATTCAAAGATTACTGATTCTTCAGAGACTGTGGAAGAAACTGTAGAGGTAATAGATAAAGGCACAGTGGTTGGTGCTACTGAATATTCATATAGAGTTGTAGGTGGCAACACTACAAGCGTAATATCGAATCAAACAGCAGGCATAACAAATGCTACCGGCAATAATAACACTGTAAATAACACTTCAAACAATAGTACAAATAGAGATACAAACGGAAGAAATTCTGCTGATGGGGAGTTGGTAGATTCGGTTGATATCAACGGACAAGCCGAAAATATCAATCCAGATGAGCCTCAGGATGTGATTGAGATTGAAGATGATATTACTGCTAGAGGAAATATAGGTCAAGACGATGATTTAGACCATTATACAAGAAATGCAGTTGCAGCAGTAGTAGTAGCAGTTTTGGCTGTGTTAACACTGGGGGCTACAGCGATTATCGTATACAAAAAGAAGAAAAAATAATTGAAAGCGACTTTGCGTGTGTTTACGCACAGCAGAATATATGGAAAATCCTTACAGTAATCATTATCTGTAGGGATTTTCTTATAATATAGAAGAGAGTGCCCGTTCATGACAAATAGAACGGAATGGACTAGGCAATAGTTAAATGAGACACAATACTTCGAATATGTGGTAATATATAGAATATGGGGAAGATATTAAAATTTATTGGGAACTTAATAATTATTGTTGTTATTGTAGGATGTATGCCATTGGCTCTACCAAGGGTGTTTGGACTACAGGAATTTAATGTTATTTCTGGTTCTATGGAGCCTGACATTTCCGTTGGTTCACTTGTCTATGTTAAAGAGATAGCTTTTGAAAATTTGACAGTAGGGGATGTTATAGCTTTTAAATCTGGGGCTAGTGTGGTTACTCACAGGATTACATCACTGGATGAATCCAATAGATTGATTCGCACAAAGGGCGATGCCAATTCCGTAGAGGACTTTATGCCTGTAGCATACAGAGATTTAATTGGTAAGGTGGAGTATCATGTTCCACTTTTGGGATTTTTGGCTGCCTGGATTTCTGAAACAATCGGAAAGATTGTTGCTGTGATTCTTTTGGTTGTTGGCGTATTGCTGTCAAACATCGTCCAAAAAGATGAGTCTACCAATAATATAGAAGAAACAGAAACAAAACAAAGAAGAAAATCAACGGTTAACCCTAAAATGATTCTTTGTCTTGGTCTGGTGATTGTGTTTGGATCATTAGGTGGATTTCTATATATCTATATGGGATATCAAAAGTCTGAGAATCTATATGATTCTTTACAGCAAAATTATGTAACAAGCACTTCAGAGTCAAAAAGTGAAGCTTGGCAGGATATGCTTGATGTGGATATTTCTGCCCTAAAACAGATTAATCCAGATGTTATTGGCTGGATATATGTTGAAAATACTGATATTAGCTATCCGATTTTGTATTCTGGCGATGATTCAACATATCTTAGAACCACCATAGATAAAGAACCAGCTACTGCTGGTAGTATTTTCCTGGAAGGATATAATTATCCCGATTGGTCAGATAGTCATGACATTATTTATGGACATAACATGAGAAATCTTTCTATGTTTGGAAAACTAAAATACTATAAAACGGAAGAGGATTTCTATGAGAATCACAAATACTTTCAGATTATTACTGAAGATGGGAAAATGAGATTTGAGATTTTTTCATATTTTGATACGGACCCGGCTAGCTGGGTATACACTGTTCCTTACGATGACAATGATGATTTTACAGAGTATATATTAAAACTAAAAAAGAATTCATATAAGAATATAGAAACAGATGTTAAATCTTCGGATAAAGTTGTTACCTTATCTACATGCTCTACATCTGGTATGCGTTTTACTGTTCATGGTTATTTAGTGGAACGTGACTAGCAGAGGAGGCTATATCTTGTAATTTTATGACCGTTTGGCAAAAACGTCCTGATTTTGGCAAAAGTTACATATTAAGTATATTTTAAAAATCCCGATATATTGTATAATAAAAGAAACAGATGAGATTGGATTTGTTTGGAGGGAATATATATGGGTAAGAAGGTCGTTAATTTATTAAAAGGCGTTGCTTATACAGGAGCTGCAGTAGGTGGCTTGTCTGTTCTTAGCAACGCTGATTTAGTATTTGCTGAAGAAGCAGAGGAAGTATTAAATTCAACTTCATCTGGTGAAATCGAATTACAGGTGGAAGCAACACAGGAAAATAATGTGGTGGAGACATCCACAGAAGTTACACAACAGTCCACTTTGGAAATTGACGAGTCTTCTTTCACTATTGAGACAGCTACAGAAGCCATTGAGGATGCTGAAACTGACAAGGCAACAACAGAGCAGGCTATCACTGATGATACAACGGCACTTGAGCAGGCAGAGTCAGATAAGGCAGCTGCAGAGGTTAATCTTCAACAGGCAGAGGCTGATAAGTCAAATTTAGAGGAGGAAATTGGAAAACTTGAGCAGAAAGTAGCTCCTATTGAGTCACAAATAACAGAGACACAAGGACAGATTGAAGACTCAGAGGAAGAAAAAGCTGGTGTAGAGCAACAGAAAGATGCGGCAGTTGCAGAAGAAACAGCTAAAGAGGAAGAACTTGCATCAACTCAGCAGGATGCTGTTGCCAAGCAGGAAGAATACGATGCTTCTGCTTATAATCAGGATGGAGTTTCAGCGCTAGAGGGGCAGATTAGTACACAGACTAACACAATGCTTCAAGTTAAAGATAATTTATTGAAGCAGGGTGTTGAGTATTTAAGTGGAGCACAGGGAGAGCAATTTTACAAAGATTATACCAGACCATTAGCTCTTACTATGATTAAATATAATCTTCTTATAAGTGGAGAGGTTACACCTATAGATGTGCAGCACGTTGGAACTGATAAAGATGCATATATTCGATACTCTGAGAATTTTAAGGGCGGATATGAAAACAAGCATTTTTGTATAAGATATGTAGATACTGAGGGTGTTCTACAAGAGAAATATTTTGACTATGTATTCTGCAATGACAAGGGTGAGTCTGTTTTTAAAGAGGGCAACAGTAATAATGACGCTAAGCTTTCTAACTTATATGGAATCAATGTTGTAGAAAAAATTCCTAATTATAAATACACTGAAGACAATACTTTTACTTATTGGACTGAAAAAACAAGTGAGGTGAAAAGCTTAATTAGCCAGGGTAAGGTTAAGGAAGTCGTTATAAATAAAAAGTCTTATTATGTTCTGACACGCGACGAGAGCAAGGGATTTTCAGAATGTGAGAATGGACAGAAAAAAGGAATTGAATACTACAAAGATAGTGATTTCAAGAATGATTTGGCTACACATGCTCAATACATTCAGGATATTGCTCAGCTAAATGCAAAGATTCAGTCACTTGGTACAGATATCACAAATCTGCAGAATGATATTGACGGATATGATGGCACTATAGCTGCACTAGCTGATACAATTGGCCAGTTATCAAATCAGCTTTCTGATTTGCAGGCTCAGGCTGCACCTATTAATGCAAATATTACTGCATACAATACACTTCTTGATGGAGTAAATAGTGATATTCAGGGCTACCAGGATCAGATTGATGCATTAACAACTGTAATCGATGGACTTAAGGTTTCAATCCAGGAAAATACAGGAAAGCTTTCTGATATTAATGCAAAGATTGAATTACTTGAAAAGATACTGGCAAATCTTAAAGCACAGCAGGCAAATGCAACAGCTTCAGCTGCAACAGGTGACACAAGCCCTGCAGGAGAGGCTGTGGCAAGCTCAAGTGAGCGTTACTATAATTCAGTAGTTACAGATGTAAGGACATCAGTTCAGGCACAAAATGAAGCACAGGCTCCAGCTGTAAATATTACAGAAACTCAGACTCCTGTAGCAGGCCCAGTGGCACAGGCTATGGCTGTGGACAATGTAGAAATAGTTCCTATTGAGGATGAGCTTGTTCCACTTAACGTTGTGGATGCTGAACTTTCAACTGATGATATGGAATTTAGAACTATCGCTGATGAGGAAGTTGCAAAGGCTGGCGGTATAACAGCAGCAGCTGCAGCATTCCATATTGGAATCCTTCCAACAATCGGTACTATCACAGGAATTGTAGGCTCTAAGAAAACAAATGATTCCAAGAAATAAGTAAAGAAAATCCCCAGTTGCTATATTTATCAGATAACAACTGGGGATTATTATGTGTATAGTATTAGCTGATTTTATTAAGAATAGAATCTTTTAGAATTAATGAGCTCTGTTCCACTTGTGAACGGAGCATTTCTAATTTTGAATCCATTTCTTTTAGCTGATAGCATTTTGCCAGCATCGTATAGCTTTCACTAACATCTGTGCCTACTCCCACTGCAAATTCAAGGACTGTAATAACGTCGTCATAGCGTTTTTCTTCCATAAGAGCATGTGCATATTTGTTTAGCAGAACAGTCATCCTGTCAAAATCCTCACCAATTCTGCTCATAGTTTCAAAGTTTGGAGTTCCATAAGTGATTCGTATATCAGTATTGCTCATTCCTGTAAGGTTTAGTAGTCTATGGGTGGACAACTCCTGCAGTTCCTTTTCAATTTCAATTACTTCTTCGTCAGAACTAAAATTTAATGGAAATTTCTCTATTGGAATGGTAATATATCTTAGATTAGATATATCTTTTGCAGGGGTGAT
>CAMJBT010000048.1 GCA_946403965.1 uncultured Pseudobutyrivibrio sp.
AAACTCTCATGTTAAAAGTTTAATTCCGAATCAGTATAAAACTGACTTGTTTACTAATAAAGGTTTTTGTTTCGTCTTAGAAACTAAATGAATTTCAAGGATACATGTTTTAAAAACTTGTATTAATTCAAGGTTTGTTTCACTGTTCAGTTATCAATCTTCGCTTTGTTGTTGCCCTCAGCAGCAACTCGTTTATATTATCACGCTTTACTGTTTTTGTCAACAACTTTTTTATTTGATTTTTCAAATTCTTATAAAAACATTTCTGTTTTCTTGTCGTTGCCGCTCTCAGCGGAACGAATAGTATAATATCATCCGAAACCAGTTATGTCAACTGATTTTCTAAAAATTATCTAATGTCTTTATATTCCGATAATTTGCTCTAATATGTTAATTTGGTAGACATAATCAATGAAAGGATTTGAAGTGCTATTAGATATTACAAACTGGCCAAAAACCGTGGTAGGAAAGCAGTCCGCTAAGTACATAATTAGCCATGTAAGTATCAATCCTTCTGCAAATCCAGTGATAATTCCTAGTATAGAATTCACATCATTAATACCAGGAAGCTTTCCTAAGAAAGTAATAACTTGATTTAATAGAAATAACAGCAACATTCCTAATAAAATACTTATGATAAATGATATACCTTTTATAGCTGTCTCGCTTAATTCAGAAGAAATTAGCTGTATGGTTGTTTCTATAGATTTGTGTATAGTTTCCTCTAAACCACTTTTCACTTTATCAGGCAATAGAGCCATAACTCCATCCATTCCAGAACCTTGCTCATTTTCTTCTGACTCTTCATACGTTTCATTTAATTTGGTCTCTATTTTTTCCTGAACCATAGTTGGCATTGACGTGTTTACATTTAAATAATCAGATATATAATCACAGGCCATATTTACAAACACCAATAGAAGAACCCATGATATAACACCATAAATTATCCGGAGCATTCCTTTTCTCGCACCTCTGATCATACATATAAGCATTATCACTACAAATGTAATCAACATTGGATTCTTTATCATTTCCATAAATTAATCCTCTATTTTAATCCTATTTCTTCTGTCTTGGTTTCCTCAAGGATATAATATTTTCTAGAACTTGCCCCTGGGAATAATCCATATACTTTTTCGTCAAAACTATATGTAAACTTTGCAAAACCTTGTGGGTTATACAGAGTTATATTATTTCCGTCTGATATGAATATTTCATTATTGTCAAGTATAGTAACAATATTATAGCTTTGTGACAATTCTTTCGATGTTGATTTAAATCCATATAAATTATATACATTTAGTTGATTAACAATTGAACCATCCTCTTTGACTGTCTCAATTATGTAACCAAAATGAGTGTCGTTATAAAATACACTCCTCATTTCACCATCTACATTAATATCTTTCACAACTGTTGCTTTTAGGTTGTTATTAAAAATAATTATTTTATTATCACCAAAAGCCAATGCTTTATCATTTTTAACATATTCTACCTTTGGGATATAATCACCAAGATAGGTATAAGTAGCAACAATATTATCCTCTTCTTCTCTGCCTGCACTTGTAAAATCATAGAAAACGAGCTCTGATGTTAATTCACCATTACTCACATTAACAACTGAAAGTAATAGTCTGGTAGCATCCGATGAAAGAGCCATTGATACAGGAAAACCTCGGTTTTCAGGATGAATCTCACCTGATACCAACAATGTTCCTCGTTTATCATACATTTGAATATAACTAGTGTTATTTTCCTGAAGCAATAAAGCAACAGTACCTTGAGATGAAACCTTTGCTTCTACAATAGGAATTGTGGTGGTGAGCTGCTTTACAAATCCTTTTGTAGAAAATATGTCTACTTCGCTTCCCTTTTTATCATAGGCAATTACATAGGTTCCACTTTTTTCAACATTTGGATTTGTCATATTATAGGTATAATTCCATATAAGAGAGCCTTCATAGCTAGTATAGAAAATTCCATCTGCACTGTACTTAAGCAAATCACCATTGAAGCTTGTAAAATTGCTCTCTACAGAGTCTTCTCGTTCCCAGGTTTTTATAACTTCATAATCATCAAACGTTGTGACTATTCGAATCACAATAATTGATAATACACATAATAATATTATTAAAATAACAAATAGATATCTTTTCTTTGGAGGCTCATAGTCATCATCTTTGATTTTTGGTTTAACTAATGGTTCTTCTGTTTCTTCTATCTCTGTTTTTCTGGGTATGGTTAGTATTTTAAAATCTTCCATTCTTGCTTCCTTACCAATAATAAAATAAATGGGCTGTAACCACAGCCCATATTGTTGTTTAATATGTAAAAATTGCTACTTGATATGGCGCGAGCTTAAAATCTACGGAATATTCTCTTCCATCACATTCCTCATGTTTTGGAATTAATGTCTCAGGAATAAGACCTCCTTCTCCACCATATTGCTTATTCTCGCTATCTAATACTAATTTAAGTTTACGATTAGCAGGAACGCCAACTCGATAATCATCATATCTCATTGGTGTCATATTAATTACAAACAGCATATCGTTCTTACCACTCTTTGATTTACGTACAAAGCTGAAAATACTTCTGTAACCATCGTTTGCATTGATCCACTCAAAACCTGCCCATGATACATCCTGTTCGTACATTGCTGGGTACTGAAGATATATATGAAGCAAATCCTTAAACATGCGTGCTACATGTCTATGATTTGGATTATCCAATACATACCAATCAAGCTCTCTGGCTTCGCTCCATTCTGTTCCTTGAGCAAATTCCTGGCCCATAAACAACAGTTTCTTGCCAGGGTGCCCCATCATAAATGCATAGCCTGCCATAAGATTTTTGTATTTATCAATCTCAAGACCTGGCATTTTTGCAAGCATCGACCCCTTGAGATGTACAACTTCATCATGACTAAGCACAAGGATATATCTCTCGGCTTCATTGTAACTCATTGCAAAAGTCATTTTGTTATGATTGTCTTTTCTGAAATATGGATCCAGCTTCATATAATCTATAAAATCATGCATCCATCCCATATTCCATTTATATGAGAAGTTCAATCCGCCATTTTCTACATCACCTGTAATTTTTGGCCATGCAGTAGACTCCTCGGCTATCATAACTGCACCCTCATTTCTACCTCTAATAAGGGTGTTAATATGTTTAAAAAACTCAATAGCATCTAAATTTTCATTTCCGCCATGTTCATTTGGAACCCACTGACCTGGCTGCTTACCATAGTCTAGGTACAGCATGGACGCAACAGCATCTACTCTAAGACCATCTATATGATAGTGTTCAATCCACTGTAATGCACTTCCGATAAGAAAGTTCTTTACCTCAGATTTACCATAATCAAAAATCTTTGTACCCCAATCTGGATGCTCACCCTTTCTAGTATCAGCATACTCATATAAAGGCTGACCATCAAAATCAGCTAATCCATGTGAATCCTTTGGAAAATGTGCTGGTACCCAATCAAGTATTACTCCAATACCATTTTTGTGTAAATAGTTGATAAGATACATGAAATCATCTGGTGTACCATATCTTGAAGTTGGAGCATAATAGCCTGTGACCTGATACCCCCATGAACCATCAAAAGGATATTCTGAAATACCCATAAGTTCTACATGGGTATATCCCATATCCAAAACATATTCTGTAATACTATGAGCAAATTCTCTGTAGCTGTAAAAACCATCATTCTCTGGTCTTGGATGACGTTTCCAAGAGCCTGGGTGAACTTCATAGATTGCCATTGGTTTTTCCCAGAAATTACCAGATTTTCTTTGTTTCATCCATGCAGAATCTGTCCATTTAAACTTACTTGTATCGTAAATTATGGAAGCTGTTCCTGGACGCAATTCAGCATAAGTAGCAAATGGATCTGCCTTGTATAGCTTGTCTCCTGACTCTGTGTAAATCAAGAACTTATATAACTGGCCTTCCTTTGCCTCTGGGATGAATGTTTCAAAAATCCCCTGGCTTTCAGGCTCAACTCGTTGCATAAAATTCCTTGTCTCATCCCAATTGTTGAACTCGCCAATAACAGCTACCTGCTTAGCATGTGGAGCCCACACGTCAAAATATACTCCACTTACTCTTCCCTGTTTACCTTTGTGAGCGCCCAGTTTTTTGTAAATGTCGTAGTGTGTTCCCTGTCCAAATAAGTAGCCATCTAATTCTGTGAAATTGCTCATAATTATGTCTCCCCTAGTTTTTATTAATCAAAATCCTTCTCTTTTAAGATGACATTGCCATCTCTGTCATATTTAGGCTTATTGAAGAATCCTCCGCGTGTAGACTTTTCAATTGCGCCGTCCATTATTTCAGCCACTTCTTTGATTGTTGTGGCATGGTTGTATCGACCAATATTGTTGATGCGATTATAGAGAGCGAGCACTCCCATGTCATCTATAGTACAACCTGCTTCATTTGCGTAGGTTCTACCAAAGGATACTAATTCATCGATTGTAAATGCTGGAATCACAATCTTTTCTGTAAAACGCTTAGCAAAAGATGCATCCCTTGCCAAAGCTCTATCTATACCACGTTTGTTATCCTCAATAATGATGATTGTTCCTGTATGATCCTGTTCCATCAAAAGAGAAAGTGTAACGGCAGTTTCTTTAGAAATATCCCCTGCTGTCTCTATAATAAGACATCCTCCCTGAATTTTAGAATAAAGCTTCTGAATATCTTTTTCGTTAAGCTTCTCACCGGAAATCTTACCTATACCACCCTTTGGATATCCAGTTTTTTTCTCAAGGACCTTTATGATACTGGTTGCCATTTGAGTCTTACCTGAACCTGGCTCTCCAATAATCATAATATTTCCAGAAGTAAGCTGAGGCTGTTTGATTCTCTCGCATGCACCAGCAAGTGCCTGTGTAATCTTTTCTCTCATACCACTGATTGGTAGGAAATATGAGAAGATTTCGAAATCTGTCTCATCAAGATCAATATCTGGTACTTCTTCCTGAATTGCTTGTGACAATACGTTTTCGTCAACTAACTGAGCATATTCCTCTGGTGCAAGAACATTCTCTGAAATAATAGGTAGTTCCTCTTGCATTCCCTGAATATTTTCTGATGAATCCATTTCAGTTTCTGATGCAATGTCAGAAGCGTATTCAGTGTTGTATTCTGATGATATCTCTGGTTCAAACTCTGATAAGCTATCTGATGTACCTCTAAGATCAGCCAATATATCTTCTGGAAGTTCAATAGTAGGGAGCTCGATTTCATCAATATTGAAATCTGCTTCTTCAATGCCAACATTTTCATTTGGTGCATCGGCAATACTTTCAGGAGAAATCTCTAATGGATTTATAATAGGGACATTTATATCATCTTCTGGTACTGAAACATCTCCATTTGTAAGTCTATCTATTTCCTGTTGTAAAACCTTGTTTACATCGGCAATCATTTCTGATGCTTCTTTTAAATCCACGTCTTCATTTTCTCCGTTATTAAGTGTAGGTGGTTCCCAATTAGCAGTCTCATCTGTTGCATTTTCAACGGAATGAACGATTGCCTGTGCAGCACCAGCGGCAACACCAATGGCTGCTGCCTCTTCTGGATGAACTATAGGGATATCTATAGTTCCTAATGGCTGACCATTAATATTGAGCTTTGGAATAGAGAATCCCTTTTCTTCAGTATTTAAAGCTACATCGTCTGGTTCTTCTGTAATAACAGGCTCTACATTTACTGAAGATACATCCTGTCCAGATAGATATTCTTCCTTTAGAAGATCAGCTGATGATGCGCCCGAATTAAATTTGGACATTGCTCCTTCCAAACGATTAAGAACATTGTTGGCCTCTCGTAAAGCTCTGGCTCTGGCAGTTTCAAGTTCTTTGGATTTAGCATCTTCCATGGCAGCTTCTGCTGCACGTTTAGTCTTTTCCCATTCAGCTAAAACATCCTCTATAGTCATCTGACCTTCGATTTGTTCATCATCATGTGTCTCGTCGGTAAGACGAAGACTTATTTGTCCGTCGTAACCTTCTTCTAGGTACTGTTGGAATGTGTCGTTTACTGAGAAAGAGTCCTCTTCTTCTTGAATTTGCTCCTCCTCTGAGACCTTTAGATATGGTATTTCTTCAACAAGAGTCTTGATGTTATCCATATTCTCAGATACTTCACCTGTATCTGTTGCCTTCATAATCTCGTCAATGTTTTTCTTAATCTCAGCCTGAAGATTGATTGTGTCGAATCTCTCTGGACCTGCTGGCAATTTTATATTAGCAATTGCCGGAAGAATTTCACTGGATTCCGCAACAATTTTTGGACTGATTTCTGTTATTCCATCTTTTTTCTGCTGGAAACTACGATACTTATCCTCTTGAGCCTTATCCAATGGCTGATAAAGCATCTTTAGCTCAAGCGCACGCTCTACGACCGGACCATCACCAAACCAAAGAATAATCTCGTCACAAAGGCTAATACACTTTTCTGCCTGATTGGTTTTGTGATAAAGATATGCAAGCTCATAAGCCCACTCCTCTATAAAATCATTTTCCTTGAGCTGCTCAAGAATAGTGATAAGAGTGGAAATATCTGCTCCTTTTGCATTATTAATATTATATTTTAGGATATACTTAAGACTATCGTGAGGTGCAATCTGTACAAACTCGTTATAGTATTCCTGTGCTTCATCGATTTCTTTAAGCTTTATTGAAATCATGCAAAGCTTGTACAAAATCATCCTACCGATAGGAGATCGCTCATGAGCAAGAAGAAGTAAATCTCTCGCTTCCTCTACCTTTCCTGCAGACTCATAGCATTCGCTTCCTGCAATTAGATCATTGATATTATGAATTTTACGCCAGTTTACTGTCTCTGCTACAGACATGGCATCAGCAAATTTATTTTTTGAAATGAGGTCCCTCATTTCATCTATTTTATTCCTATATTCTAATTTTTCCACAGCATTAATTCTCCAAAATAATCCTACTCATAGATATAGAAATTTTATCATAGCTTATCTCTAAAATCAAAAAACCGAGAAATATTTTCTCGGTTTTTTAGGAATTTTTATTATTGTCTGTTGTAGTTAATCAAACATCCTTTAAGGATAATTTCTCTCTCATCATCTGTAAGCTGTCCAAGAGTCATCTCAAATTCTTTTAATCCCTCTTCTTTTACAACATATGCCTTTATTTTTTCGGCTTTGTTTTCTACAGCAGCTTTGATTTCTGGAATGAAAATATAATCAAGATTCTTGAATGGAAGCTCTCCCTCTGGAATTACAAATGGAAGCATACCCCAGTTAATGAGGTTAGAGCGATATCTCTTTGTAGCATATTCATTAGCTATGTTTGCCCATCCTCCAAGAACCTTCTGGCATGATGCTGCCTGTTCTCTAGCAGAACCGTCACCTGGCTTAACAGCAAAAATAGTACTTCCTACCCCAAAGTTCTCATGATTAACCTCAGGATATGTTTCTTTTACTTTGTGTACAATCTTCTTAAGTTCTGGAACAGCTTCTCCTGCACACTCTCCTGCCTCAAGTGCCTTCTGAGCTTTCTGAATATTCTTGGCTCTTCCTACGTATTCTGGATCCTTTCTAGACAAAGTAAACTCTGCTAATCCAAGAGGATTTGAACGATATGATGATGTCTCTCCTGAAGGAATAAGCTCATCTGTAGTTGTAACTGGATCGTGAATCTCTGAAACAACCTGTAGGAATAAGTTTTCTGGAAGAGCGCTCATCTTTGGCCAATCCTTAATGTTAGGACCAAAGTGAATTTCTGTTTCTGGCTCCGCAACACCATGTGAATCAAATACACGGTTTGCATAAATTCTTCCATCAAAGTGATATTTTGGTTTGCTGAAATCAACATCAATATCTGTTGCAGCTGTAAGATATCCCTTGTTTGCTGCTGTGGCTGCTATTGAACGTGCATCCATAAGTGCAACTGATGCAATCTGACCATTCTGAAGCTTAGATCCTTCTCTATTAGGGAAGTTTCTAGTTGAATGGCGGATTGAGAAGCCATTATTAGAAGGTGTATCACCTGCACCAAAGCAAGGTCCACAGAATGCTGTCTTAACAATAGCGCCTGTGCTCATAAGGTCTGCAACTGCACCATTCTTAACAAGCTCCATGTAAATTGGAGTAGATGCTGGATATACTGAAAGTGTAAATTCATCTGGTCCGATACTTGTACCACGAAGAATGTCTGCTGCATCACATATATTCTCGAAACCACCACCTGCACAACCAGCGATGATACCCTGATCAACGTATAATTTTCCGTTTCTAACTTTATCTTTAAGAGAGAACTCTACCTGTCCATCAAGAGAAACCTTTGCTCGCTTCTCACAGTCATCAAGGATATCCATAAGATTTGCATTAAGTTCCTCGATAGTATATGTGTTGCTAGGATGGAATGGCATAGCAATCATTGGCTTGATTTCGTCAAGATTTATCTCGATCATACCATCATAATAAGCAACCTGACCTGGATTGAGCTCTTTGTACTCTTCTTTTCTACCATGAATCTCGTAGAATTCCTCGGTCTTTGAATCTGTAGTCCAAATAGAACTGAGACATGTAGTCTCCGTTGTCATAACATCAACGCCAATTCTAAAGTCCATTGAAAGGTTTGCAACACCTGGACCTACAAACTCCATAACCTTATTCTTAACATAACCCTTGTCAAATACTTCACCAATAATTGCAAGAGCAACATCCTGTGGTCCTACACCCTTTCTTGGTGTTCCTGTCATATAAACTGCAATAACGCCAGGCATAGAAATATCATATGTCTGATTGAGAAGCTGCTTTACAAGCTCTGGGCCACCTTCACCCATTGCCATGGTTCCAAGTGCTCCGTATCTTGTATGTGAATCTGAACCAAGAAGCATCTTTCCACCGCCTGCCATCATTTCTCGTGCAAACTGGTGAATAACTGCCTGGTGTGGTGGAACATAAATTCCGCCATATTTCTTAGCACAAGTAAGACCAAACATATGGTCATCTTCATTGATAGTACCACCTACTGCACAAAGAGAGTTGTGGCAGTTTGTGAGGCAGTATGGAATAGGGAACTTTTCAAGACCTGAAGCTCTTGCAGTCTGGATAATTCCTACATAGGTGATATCATGACTAATTAGCTTGTCGAATTTAATCTGAAGGTTATCCATGTTACCAGAGGTATTATGGTCAGATAAAATCCCATATGCCATGGTTGCCTGATGTGCCTGTTCTTTAGTAACGTCGAGACCTGTTGCTGCTTTAATAGCGGCAGCTGCCTCGTGACCGTCTTCAACGATCTGTGTGCCATTAACTAGGTATACTCCGTTGTTGTAAAGCTTCATTCCTTAATTCTCCTTTTGTAGTGCTATTAGTGCTTTTTTCCAAAAAGACCGCCAAGGCCCTTTTTACCAGATTTTTTTTGTTCTTCTCCTGATTCTTCCTCCTGCCATTTAAAGTATTCAGCATCTAAATCCTCTGATGAAATGGCATTTTCTTCGTTATCTAAATCTCCTGCAGCCTGATCTAAATCTTCACCTATATCAAGACCTGCTTTAGCAAAATACTCCTTGTCAATTCTGATCTCTGGTGCCGCATATTTTGGTGCATCATCAAATTCTTCTGTTGTTCCTTCAGCTTTTTCCTTACGGATCCTAATATTTTCTTCATCTATAAGCCTTAGGTACTTTTGTGTATCTATCAAATCATTTAGGTGACTCTTGAGCTCTAACTGATTGCTTTTTACCGCCTTTGTTTCCTCTTTTATTTTCTTGATAGCATCATCATAAATCTTTGAAACAGCCTCTTCTGACTCTTTGATTACATTCTGAATACTATCTAAGGCACTGTCTGTATACATTATGGAAGCAGCATAAATATCTTCAGCCTTTCTTGTGGCTTCAAATACAATATCGTCACCTTGTTTTTGCATCTCACGATTTGCTTTATCACGACTTTTTGCGGTAAGCTCATACTCTTCCATCATATCGTACATGCAATTGTTTAATTCTTTTAATAGGTCCATCATGGCGTTTTTATCCACGATAACATTTCTTGTACTTCCTTCAAATGGCTGAGCCTTTGAAAAAAGAACATGCATGTCCCTTAAAACTTTTTCGGTTCTATCTTGAGCTCCCATATTTTTCCTTTCAATCGCATATTTATAAATATATATAAAAATACCGAGCCGCTAACATAGATATCTATTGGTAGCCACCCTGAAGATGCTCCCTCCAGGCAACCCCGCGTCAGATGAGCGGGCCTACTTAGTGCTGCTGCATTCCTGCCCTGACACGATTCATAGGTGCCCATTACGTAGGACCCAAAGATCAACACACACAGGGTAGCCACCAATCGATATCTATATTTTGCTTTGCTCGGAGCCTTTATTCTATGAAATAAAGGCGATTTTGTCAATAACAACTGCTATCTTACATTAATTGATTTTTCTGCTCACGCAATTCTTCAAAGAATTTAGTCATCATTTCAGTACATCTTTCACCTAAAACGCCAGTCTCTACATCACACACGTGATTAAACTGATGCATTTGAAGAATATTAAGTACTGAACCTGCACATCCTGCCTTAGGGTTCATTGCTCCAACAACTACTCGTGGAATTCTTGCTTGTACAATTGCACCTGCACACATCTGACATGGCTCCAAAGTGACATATAATGTGCAATCTTCCAGCCTCCAATCTCCAGTCTTTTTACAAGCCTTCTGAATAGCTGTGATTTCTGCATGAGCAAGCACGCTTTTATTTGTATTACGACGATTATAGCCTCTTGCAATGATTTTGTCATCCCGAACTATTACACAACCGATAGGAACTTCATTGATGTCGTATGCTTTTTTCGCTTCTTTCAAAGCCTGTTCCATATACTTTTCGAAGGTTTTGAGATTCTTTTTTTCAAGTTTTTCTACTTGTTTTGCTATACGTCTTTCTTGTCTCTCTTGCTTCGACATCATGGATTTTCCCCTCCTGTTTTGCTATACTTTTCTTTAAGAAACAGTACTTTTTAGGCTATTTTATGTTAACACTTTTATCATTAAAAGGAAATAACTTATGCTTATACTAGGCTTGCAGAAAACTACACTTTTAGACTATCCCGGTAAAATTGCAAGTACTATATTTACCGGAGGATGTAATTTTAGATGTCCATTTTGCCATAACAGGGATTTAGTAATTCCTCCAAAGAATGTTATAGCATACTCTGAGGATGAAATTTTAACTCATTTAATTTCAAAGAAAAAAATATTGGATGGGGTTTGTATTACAGGTGGTGAACCTACCTTACACTCGGATTTACCTGAATTTATCAAGAAGATAAAGGATTTAGGACTCCTTGTAAAACTTGATTCCAATGGAACTAACCCTGATATGCTTGCAAATTTAATTAACTCGCATTTGATAGATTATGTGGCTATGGATATCAAACATTCCAAAGAAAAATATAATTCCATTGCCAATATGGCAAACTTCGATTTAAGTAATATCGAATCGTCCATTGAAATTCTAATGGAAAGTAATATAAATTACGAATTCCGAACCACTATCATGAAAGAATGCCATTCCTATGAGGATATGATAGAAATTGGTAAATGGCTAAAAGGCGCTAATGCATATTATTTGCAAAGCTATAAAGAATCAGAACAGGTTATTAATCCGATTTTTACGCCACATGATAGAAATACTTTGGAAAGCTTTGTTGAAATATTAAAATCATATATTCCAAATACTAATCTTAGAGGTATAGACTAAATTTCATTATTGGGGGAGCTTATGAAATTTGAGATAAATACTGAGAGACTTGATTTAAGAGTCCTTACCAGACAAAACGCCGACTTAGTATTAGATTTCTATGTTCGCAATAGAGATATATTTGAGAAATACGAGCCTATTATCGGCGAAGATTTTTACACTCTGACGCATCAACAAAAAATACTAGATTTTGAATATCAGAACATTATGAAATTGATTATGATGCGTTATTGGATTTTCGAAAAAGGTAATCCATGCAGAATCATTGGAACTGTCAGCTTTAGAAATATTGTACGACCTATATATGAAAGCTGCACTGTAGGTTATAAAATGGATAGAGATTATACCAATCTTGGATATTGTAGTGAAGCATTAAAAAACAGTATTCCTCTTATTGCTAAGGAACTTGACATACATCGATTTGAGGCACTCATCCTACCTGATAATGCCCCTTCTATCCATATGGTTGAAAATCTTGGATTCAAATTTGAAGGCATCCTCCGGGATAAAATAGTTATCAACGGAGAACGCCTTGATCATTGTATGTTTTCGTATTTAGCTAATAATTGATTACTTCAAAATCTTACTTCCGTGAGGCTCTAATACAACATCAAAATGCTGACCACGATAATCAAAACTTAATGGCTTTTCCTGGTTTGTATTATTTAAAGCCACAATAATGTATTCATCATCCAAGGCTCTGGCAAATACCAGAGTCTCATTTTTTACTTGAACTTCCTCGTATCTTCCTAGCTGAAGTGCTTTTGAATTTTTACGTATTTCAGCCAATGTCTTAATATGATCAAGCAAATCAGGATTACTTAATTTTTCAATATCCAATTCTGGTCTTAGTGCATAATCACCATCACCTGAATTTTTGTCACCTTCTATTCCATACTCACTACCGTAATATATTGAAGGCAGTCCAGGCATTGTAAATAATAATGTATAAGTAGGATAAATATTTTCTTTATCATTTAACAACGTCATAATTCTGTTTACATCATGATTGTCCACAAAATTATAAAGGAACTTACCATAATACAGGCCGCCCTGGCCCCACTGACGTTTCATAGCATAATTAATTTCGAAATAGTTATGATCATTATGACTTGAATATATACCCTTCCAACACTCATAGTTTGTTACAGCATCCAACATTTCCTCGTTGACATAGATATTGTAATCCCCATGAATAATTTCTCCCATTAACCAAAAACTAGGTTTCTTCTCTTCAGTAAATGATTTCAAGCGTTTGAAAAAGTCTCTTTGAATACAATCTGCTGCATCAAGTCTTAAACCGTCAATATCAAACTCATCTATCCACATTGCCACTGCATTTAGAACATGGTTATTCACATCTTCACACCAATAATTGAGCTTTACCAACTCCTGCGCCCCAGACCAGCATTCATATGAAAAGCCATCGTTATACCAATTGTTTCCTCCGAAATTTAAACCAGCAATCCAGTCTTTATATGATGAAGACTCTCGTTTTTCTTTAACATCCAAAAAAGCTTTGTGTCCACGTCCCACATGATTAAAAACACCATCTAATACCACCTTTATTGAGGCATCATGACAAGCTTTTACTACCTTTTTAAAATCATCATTTGTACCAAGTCTTGTATCAAGCTTGTAATAATCAAAAGTATCATATCCATGAGTACCCGATTCCCATATTGGACCTAGATAAATGGCATTTACACCAATTTCCTTCAAATGAGGAATCCAGTCAATTAGCTTCAAAATTCTGTGACCAGCTGTCTCATCACCCTTGTTTTCCCTAGGACATCCAAAAGCTCCTAAGGGATAGATGTGATAAAAAATGCTTTCTTTAACCCAACTAATGTCTCTCATGATGCACTCCCCGCCTTTCTTGATATTAAAGATCTGCTTACCTCTGTAATTGCAAAAAGGCAAGACATTATTGCCTTGCCCTTTTCTTATAATAGTATACCAGATTTTTCTTTGCTAATTTCGATTTTTTCGTTAAGGATTTTAAAAGGATGGTACAAAATAACACCTATGAATACCGCAACACCAACATATACCAGTAATGTAAGCATACAATCCCTATATGTTGTTTTGTAGAATCCACCAATGCATTCTCTTACTGCATTCATTGAATAATTGAATGGCATAAACTTGTATAGTATTTGGAAAACATCAGGTAAAACTTCTATTGGAAAAGTTCCACCTGCTCCAGCTACTTGGATTACCATTAAAATCACCGATAATGCCTCTCCTATATTTCCAAAGGAATATGCAAACGAATAGAGAAGCAGTGAATAGACTAATGAAGTCCATGCACAGGCTGCCCAGAATAAAAATTTATTCTCGCACTGTATTCCAACAAACAAAAATGCTCCAAGCACTGTTATTAAAGTCTGAATTTGACCTATAACACCTGTAACAAAGAATCTACCAAAGAAGCATTCCCAATTTTTTAAATTATACAGACCGGTTGTGTCCTTAATTCCAGTCTTGAGAATTGTAGACATAATGAGCGCACCAACCCAAATGGACAGTATAATATAAAACGGAGCTGTCATTGAGCCATTATTTTCTACCTCGTATACGTACTCATTTGATACTTCTACAGGACTACTTACAAAATCTGATAACAATTCTGGATCTGATCGGAGTAATTCCATTAATTCGATATAGGCTTCATTCTGATTTAAACTCTTAATATCTTCTATCAGACATGAGAGTTTCTTTTCCATTTCTACAGCTTCATTTCTAGATTTTCTCAAGCCGCTTTCTGATTGTGACATAATAGTTTTGTAATCTTTCAGATTTGCAACTACCATATCAATACTCTTTGCATTATATTTTATAAGCTTTTTAACCTCGGATACTGTAGCTGAAGCAGTGTCGACTACCTCACCTGCCATTGGTGAGAGCTTACTTGATCTTATTGTCTTAGCCTGTGATAATACACTACTTGTATCATTTACCGTTCTATTTTTAATATCCTCAAGATTAGCTGCACCACTCTCTTCTGCAGCTACAAACTCATTTATATCTGTAGAAATATTTGCAAAATCCGTATTTAATGTTTCTATAGCTGTTTTAATATTCTCTGGAATGTATGGATACAACCAGTTTTCTGTGAGATACAAATATGCTCCTGATTCTCCATCCTTGCCATTCCATTTTTCATAAGCGAGATTATATAGACCTTGGATTTCAGGTCCAATTTTTGGATCTCCAACATTATAATCACTAATACGCTTATTGATTACTGAAATTGCTGTACTAAAATCATCAAGTCTATTATTTATGGTATTAATTCTGTTATCTACTGTATCCTTAGTATTTTGAAGGTTCTTCTGTATATTTTGATCACTACCCTCCATGGAACCTGCCACCTGTTCAGCAGTATCAACTATTGATTTAGCTGAATCTCCTACTACTTTTCCAGTCTCAGCTATCTGCTTTGTTGAATCCATTAAAGCAATGTATGAATCTAGAATTACAATAATTCCATTTAAATCTGAATCCAAACGTTCCAATTTAGAAATACCTTTTCCTGTGATATTTCCTTGTTCATCAAGTGTTGCAAAGTATTCTCCTGCCTTTAGCAACACTTCTGCTATAGTTCCTACAAATGCATGATCTACTTCTCTTTCAATTGTAGTCTTTACTTTTCCAGTAATTTTTGGAGCAATAGCATTCTTTTTGTCATTTTCATAATAAGTTATCTTTGGATTTTCGATATCACCACCCAAAAAACTTATCATGTTAGCGCTAAATTCTTCATCTATAACAAGTGCTGCATAATATTCGCCAGAATATACACCACGAACAGCTTCTTCGGCATTATCAGTAAATACCCATCCAATTGAATCATTCGCCTTTAATCGACTAATTATTATTTCTCCAACATTTACCTCTTCTGTTCCTATCACAATTCCCTGATCAGAAGATGCAACTGCAACCTGAAGATTCTGTGTAGCATCCTTGCCATATGGATCCCAGTTTGAAAGAATATTAAACCATGCATATAGAGATGGGATTACTGTTAATCCAATTATAACTACCATAGCTACTACGTTGGTAGATAATCTTTTTATATCTGATGCTATTATTTTTATTATATTCTTCATTTTTTAAGCTTGTCTCCCACCGATTGGATATCTCTTTTTATTCCCTGTCTGATTTCTTGTCTTTCCTTTTTGATTTCCTGCTTTTCTTTCTTTATTTCTTCTTTAATACCTTTTTTAATTTCTTTAATATCCTCTACCATTTCTTTTCTAACATTATTAATGTCATCCATTCCCTGGACTACTTCATTTCCTATAAGTGACTGTGTCACGTCTTGATCAAGAATTCCGAATTCTTTTAGCTGCTCCTGAAGCTTAAAATCCATATATTCTACGTATAAAAGATAAAAAGAAATACCAAACAAGGATATAATCCATAAAACAAGAAAAACTAGTTTCGAACGATTTGAAATAAAACTGATTACAAGAAAAATTAATGGAAGTAGTATATTAACTTTTAATCCAACACGTATTTTCTTTTGATTTTTCAAATGTACCTGTTCTTGAAGTTCAAAGAATCTGTCATACATTTCCTCTTTTTGATTCATAAATCCTCCTTAGGATTACTATATATAAGCTAATCCTACATCATTTCTGTATCTTCCATTCTTTCTTCCATATAATGATTGATTGGTTCAAATGGAACCTGTATTAGCAATCCAATTACAAGACCTACAATTACAAATATTCCAAGACACAATAAATATTTCAAATAATCATAATGATACATTCCACATAAACATTCTCTGATTGCATTAATAGCGTATGGGAATGGGAAGAAAATATACATTTTCTTAAAAAACTCTGGTAATAGTTCAATTGGATATGTTCCTGAACTACCTGCAATTTGAATTACAACAATAACAACAGATAATGCTTTTCCAACATCTCCCCATGTAACTACTAACGAAAAGATTAGAATAGTAAATGTTGTTGCTATAACTGAAGCTGCCAGCATAAAATACCATGGATGCAAACACTGTACATGTAATAAATGTAAGTCTCCAAGTACAATTATAACCGCTTGAAGTTGTCCTAAAATCCAATATAAGACATATCTCCCAAAAAATAATTGTCTCTTGGACGCATCTGGATATTTAGATTTATCTGGCTGTACCTTTATTATGGCTGTGAGAATCAGCGCTCCTACCCAAAATGCTAAAGTTGAATAGAATGGCGCTACAGCAGAACCGTAGTTTTCTATTGGATAGACGGCTTCTGTTTCTATCTCAACTGGAGTAGAGAAGAATTTACCATAAACCTCAGGATCCCCTGATAATGCATTTACTACTGCTGCTATCTTATCTGCATCGCCTACCTTATCAACCTGCTCAATTACTTCTAATAATCGTCCATTTATATATGCTATTGCTTCGTTGGTTTTATTAAGGCTTGTATTAGCAGCATCCACTGTATTATCAATTGCAGTGAACATAATCATTAAATTTCCAAATGTATCACCTAATGAATTCAACATTCCGTTGGTACTATTTAAGGTACTACTGAGATTTGTTAATCCACTATGGATTTTTGGCACCAATTCATTTGTATATTTTGATTGAAGAGCCTCTGTATGAGTACTGATTTCTTCAAGTCTCGCCCTAATTTTTTCTTCTTGACTACCGACAACCGCAGTTACTTCTAATGGAGCGTTATTGATGATATCCTGCTTTTTCCATTTTATTATATCTTCTGTCTTGTTTTTAATTTCATAAGCTTTTTTTCCAGCATCTATATAATCACCAAAACCTAAATCTCTTAGGATATTCTCAAGAACATCTAATTCTGCAGAATAATCGTCTAATGCTTTCTTTTCATCGTCCTTTGCAATTGCTTCCGGATTGATGCTATCTAAAGCAGCTTTAACAGAACCTACATCCTTTGCAATATCCGCTAAGTTCGTGGTTAAATCATTTACATTCTGTGTTGCCTTTGCTGCTTTAAGTTTTGAATCCATATCAGATAAAGTATCATTTATCAACTGGAGCATTGCCTCTACATCTGCTGAATAACTATTCAGTGTTACATCAGCCTTTTCCGTAGTTGTCTTACTATCATTTACGGCTTTAGCAGTTCTTTTAGCTTGATTTTTCACATTATTAGCATCATTCCGAGCTACCTTTAATGATTGCTTAAGTTTTCCATCATTCTCAATAATTTTCTTAATTGTTACCTGTTGCTGTGATAAATCATTACTTAGCTCCCGCAGGTTATCTATTGCTAAATTAATATCATTATCTTCCTGTATATCTTTCGAAACCTTTTCTGCACCAGAAACAACCTCACTTACAACTACCTCTGTAAAAGCTACATTGATGTTGTTTTGTAAGGTCTGAACTACAGTATCTGAAATTTTAGTGGCTACAGGATTTTTCTTTTGATTTTCATAAAAGTGAAGAGTAGGGCGCTTTACTGGATCTTTAAGCACATTGTACATGTTACTTGAAAATTCTTCATCTATTACGACGGCTGCATAATACTCACCACTATAGACTCCTTCAATGGCTTCATCTGATGATTCCACAAACTGCCAATTAACCGCTGTGTTCTCTTGAAGGTTATCAATAATGGCTTCGCCCTGATTATGATATATTCCATCTTTGTCGGTATAGCCCTTATCCAAGGATACCGCCGCTAGCTTTAATGCGCCTGTATTTCCATATGGATCCCAATTAGAATATATATTAAACCATGCATATAAAGCCGGTAGAAAACATATACCGACTACTATAACAAGCGCAAAAAAGTTTTTTGTAAGACTTAATATGTCATCAATAAAAATCTTTCCAATATTCTTCATTTTATTTCCCTTATTACTTATAATTCTTCAGCTAGACAAAGCTTTATATTATTTCTACTCTGTTGCTTAACCTCATATAGCATTTTATCTGCACCCTGAAGATATTTGAAATAGCTTGTATCTCCGTCTGGCGAACCATAGCATATTCCCTGAGATATAGTTACTCTATTGTCTGACAATGAAAATCTATGTTCCATATCAGCTTCATAAATACTATTTCTAAGTTCATTTGCCTTTTCTAGAACCTGACTTTCTGTAAGCCCCTCATATATAATTACAAATTCATCTCCACCATATCTAGCACAGAAAATAGACCCTTCTTGAGACAATTCCATAAGTTTTTCTGCAATAAATTTGATGCAATCATCACCCGCCTGATGACCATAATTGTCATTAAATTGCTTGAAATAGTCTATATCCAGAATTTCTACTGCTACATTGCTATTATGGGCAAAAGCTCTATCAAAAGCTTCTTCACTATACTCATTTAGCTTCAACCTATTATACATCCCTGTGAGAGGGTCTGTCTCTGAACGTTTTTGAAGAAATGTATTCTGCTCCTCTACTTTTTTATTGATTTGTGTAAGCTCCATATACGAATTACGCATAACTAGCATATTAGTAACCATCAATCTGTTTTCACGTTCCATATACTCTGAAAGCTCAAAAAATAGCACTGAGGCAATCTTGTATTCTTCTATTTGACCTACCCTTCTATAATATCTAATCTTTAAAGACAACAACTTTCTTTCAAGATTTTTAATTGATGTTCTTTTTGTTAAATCATCTAGAACGGTATAGCTCTTGAAGAAATCATCATATTTTTCTGTAGATAACAGCATTCCTAAATAGTCATAAAAATCATCAAAAACATCCATAATAGGCATTTTTGTATTTGTTTGCTCATTCACTTTTTCTATCCAGTAGTCTCTGGCTTCATTTTCATTTATGGCCTCATGCACTCTGGCAAAAAAGCAATATATGACTATCTTCTCCAAATCATCTAGATTTGGCATGCATTCTACTCTTAGTTTTTTTTCGATTTCCAAGAATTTGGCCTCTTGATTTAATTTCAAATAAGCCCTTCCTATGCCAAGAAGACAAATTGTAAGGTTTTCCACATAATTTGCCATATCCCTGTGAGCTAAAACATATCTATATGCAATTTCTGTATGTGAGATTGATTTTTGATTTTCCTCTATATTTAAATATAAAGATCCTAGATTTAAATGAATTATCCATTCAATATCGGATAATGAATGATCCTCACAAATGCTAATAGCCTTGATATAGTAGTCAAGTGCAAATGGAGCATTTCCACGGTTTAGTGATGCTATGCCGAGCATATTATTGGCCATAGCAACATATTCCCATTCCTCTGCATTCTCAAGAGGAATTAGACATTTTAGCATTTGTGAATAGAAATTCGAAGCATCATTCAGAAGATAATAGGTTTCACCCTTTGAAAAATATGCGTAACCAATCAAAGCATCATCTTTCATGCCGTTTCCATAAGCTAAAAGCTTATCACATGCAAGAATTAATGCTGTCGCATCCTTGCCCCTATTTGTTTGTATCTCACCTAGGAGAAGCTGTACTTCTCTGTTATAGGTTCGAACATCCATTAATACACGCTCCCCCTTTGCGGTATATTAAAGATTTTTTAAGATATTTGTAAGCTTTGCAAATTCCTCCAAAGATAAAACTTCCCCTCGTATTGTAGGACTAAAGCCTGCTTGTTCGATAGCTGTAGCAATCTGTTCCTTTGAATAATGAAGACCATTTCCCAAACCATTTTGAAGAGTTTTTCTTCGCTGATTGAATGAAGCTCTAATCACTTGGAATAAAAGCTTTTCATCGCATTCGACTGGTGGTTTTTCATGACACTTAAGTGTAATTACTGTGCTTGCAACTTTTGGCTGTGGCATAAAACAACTAGGTGGAACCTCACAAACAATTTCAGGCTTACTGTAATACTGAACTGCAAGTGATAAGGCTCCATATTCCTTGGAACCTGGGCCTTCCTGCATTCTATCAGCAACCTCTTTTTGAACCATAATTGTGATAGATTCCAAAGGCACATGACTTTCAAACAGACCCATAATAATAGGAGTTGTGATGTAATATGGTAAATTTGCTACTACTTTAATAGGTTTTCCATTATTCTTTTCATCTGCTAAAGCTTTTATGTCAACCTTTAAAATATCTTGATTTATAACTGTCCAATTCTTGTATGTAGATAAAGTATCATCCAAAATTGGAATAAGTGTTTTATCAATTTCCACAGCCACAACTTCTCTTGCTTCCTCACAAAGACGTTGTGTCATGGTTCCTATTCCAGGACCAATTTCCAAAACAAAATCATCCTTAGTTATTCCTGCTGCATCTATAATGCTATCAAGTATATTGCCGTCAATCAGGAAGTTCTGACCATACTTCTTCTGAAAAGAAAAGCCATGAGCTTCCAAAACAGCTTTTGTATATGTTGGGTTACTTAAATACGCCATTATCTTTCCTTTACTTTTGAATATATTCTAAGAGCATTTTCATAAGTGATGCGCTCTACATCTTCTATACTTATATTTTTCAACTCTGCTATTTTTTCTGCCACATATTTAAGATATATTGATGTATTTCGCTCTCCCCTATGAGGTACTGGCGCCATATATGGGCAATCGGTTTCTAATACGATATTTTCGATTGGAACGGCCTGAACTGTCTCAACAAGCTTCTTGGCATTTTTAAAAGTTACAACACCACCTACACCAATAAACCATCCCATCTTTACATACTCTAATGCTATTTCTTTTGAATAAGAATAACAATGTATGATGCCTTTGTTATCCTCAGTATTATACTCCACAATTGTGTTTAAAGTGTCTTCTGCTGCATCTCTAGAGTGGATGATTACTGGAAGTTTTACTTCTTTTGCCAACTCTAACTGCTTTTTAAACCAAATTCTTTGTTTCTTACGACCTTCCTCATCTTTAATCCAGTAGTAATCAAGGCCAATTTCGCCTATAGCAACAACTTTTGGATTTGAAGCATTAGCTTTAATCCATTGTAGATTTTCCTCAGAAAAATCCTCTATTTCCTCTGGATGAATTCCAAGTGATGCATATACATTATCATAAGATTCAGCAAGCTTTAGACTTTCTTTACAGCCTCTAAAACTTGCACCAACATTTATAATTTTTCCAATATTATTTTCTTTCAATAAATGAGAAAGAAGTTCGACTCTATCCTCGTCGAACTTCTCATCATCATAATGAGCATGTGTCTCAAAAATCATCTTTTACACCTAATATATCTCTCGCCTGTTATGCAGACAATCATGACTTCTTGCTGACCAAATAATGAAATTGTCAGCAACATTTAGATTGTCTACTACAGGCTTTCTTAACTATTCTTAACAGATTTCTGCTCCGCTTGGCATGTTACGTTCTGGTGTCATGAGTGAGAGATTACCCTCTGCATCCTCTGCACAAAGAAGCATACCCTCAGATAAAACACCTGCAAGCTTAGCTGGCTTAAGATTTACAAGTACCATTACTTTCTTGCCAACCATTTCCTCAGGAGAGTAGTGCTTGCTAATTCCTGAAACAATCTGCTTTG
>CAMJBT010000049.1 GCA_946403965.1 uncultured Pseudobutyrivibrio sp.
GGTATTTTCTTTAGTCAATTCTTAGGTGTGTTTAAAGTATACAGGAAGCTATTTTATACATTTTCTCGATTACATTTGTAGCTCTCACAGTTCCAATCATTTCTGTATCACCACTTCTATGTCGTCGAGAATTATGTATAACTTTCTTAGCTAAAATAACAGCTGTAGTGTCTTCCGTAAGAAAAACGTACTTATATGGATTCATTTCTTCCATATTAGCCATGATATGTATACATATCAAACAAACTATCTCACCCAAATTGTCTTCATGCTGTTTCTCACCTCTTAGATTTTGAAAAAATTGCTGATATATAGATGCATCAGAATTTCTATCTGCGTGAACGATTAAACTTTTTAACGATTCATTTTTAGAAAATAAATTATTAATAATTCCTGTAGGTTGTTTAATACATAATACTGCATGTTTTAAATATTGATTGATACTTTTATTATCTGTATATATCTGAAGTAGCGCAAAAATATCCTCCTCATATAACACATAGACAGACACTCCCGCACGAAACAAATACTCAATGAAATCGATTTGTTCTTCTTCAAGCAGACCATTGTCTCCAGCTAGTTCCATAAGAATAGTTCGAAAGATAACAACACAAGCATTATTAGCCTTAATATATTCCGTAAAGGCTTCGCGTCGATGTACTTTCTTATAGAATTCGAAAGAACAAGCATCTATCACAAAACATCTACGGGCCTTTATTATTTCGCGCTGAACATTTGCATCATATGTTTTTACTAAGCTATTTATCAAATCAAAATTTGAAGGATTCTCCATGTATGCCATACTAGATATCCTCCTTGAGTCCTCTGTACAAATGTTTCAGATTGCTTATCGACTCGTTCAAGTCTGATTCTCGCATAAAGCCATGATCAATATTAATTTTTCCAATTTTCTTAACAAGAACTTCAAGTCTACTAAAATCATCTTGATATGATGGACTTAACTCAGCCAAATCAAGCCAATTGTCATCATAGATTTTTTTCGTTTTCTCGTCCGTTTCATTTAGCAATCTACTGGTAATAACCTGATAATCCACTAAACGCAACTCGCACAATCTAATCAGCACTGCCATATATGGAGCTTTAAAGTAACTCATAAGTCTGCATATTACTATTTCAACTCCATTGTCACTGTTAATTCCAGTTTCTGATGAGAATTTCTCATACATTCTTCTAAATGATTTTTCTGGCATTAGCAACATCCCTGCAAATTGATTTGCGATTCTTTCCTCTTCATGTTCATGATATGTAGAATCCACATACAATTCCACTTGGTTTTGCCCCATATCATTCTTCACACAAACATGGCATATCTCATGACACAATGCGAAATTCACGTTATAACGTGGTAAGGATGAATTGATGATGATGTAGCCGCCATCATATTCCCCTTTATAACATAATGCACCTATTTCTTTATCCTTAAGAGGAATTTGAACAATTATATATCCCATTTTCCAAAAAAGAGACCTAGCAACTTGTGTTATATTCATTATCTCACGTTCTTCTTCCATCCCAAGAAGTGAGTAGAACCTATCAACACAAGCTCTGGCCTCTTCAATATTTTCCATATTATGATTTATAATGCTTTCAAACTTAGAAGTTTTCATGACTGCTATCTCCTATAAGCTCATAGAAGGCAGTTTTTACGCTCAATACGTTATCTATATTTTCCGCAAATTCTACTAGCTTTTCAGCTATCTTTTTCTGTGGTTCTGATGGATTTCCCGCATAACATAAGGCAACATTACCTATATAATTGCCTTCGTTAACTGACAACATCTTTAAATCATCCTGCAGAAAATAAACACAATCATGACCTAAAGCATTCGCTATTAAATCCATTTCTGTTTCAGTAACTATCTGCTTTCCTGTTAAAATTCGTGATAACTTACTAGCGTCAAGCCCCGTCTTCAATGATATATAATTTTTTTTAATTTTTTTTGCGGACATGTAAGCGTTAACATTTTCTGTAAATCGACTCATACTATCCACCACTCTTTTCTCATTTTCACTTTGTACTCTATTTTCATTTTTTAATAATTTTATTCGCGTATATTAAAATTATATACCCATTATATATTATTTTCAATAATAGTTTTCATTTTATAAAAATTAATCGTCTTCATCCAAACAAGAACCCATCCAAATCTTCCAATGCCGCCTTAAGCTCTAGATTCTCTTCTTCGAATCATGCTCCATACAATATTCTTCTATTAGCATTCTTGAATACTCTTCCATTATATTTCCTCGTTCTTCTAGAAATATTTAAAAGACTGTAACCCATGTTGTCTTTTTTGCGTTTGCAATTTTATCTTTCAGACTCATAGTTTTCTCCATCCACAATCCCATTACGTTTCAAAGCCGTATACACACCTTCATAGGATTCTTCCGGAAACTCATGAAGATCTAGAGGCAACGAATCAATCAAGCTAATATCCTCCACAATCTGTTCCCTTTTCTTCTTGCCATGACAATGAAGAGCCTTATCAATTAACACACTAATTGTGCGCTGTTGGTTTTCAATGTAATCCATATTTGTGGCAATTGTTTCAGCCATCATATTGTCGATTTTTTCCTCCAGTATCTTTAACTCATACTCACGTATATTGTATTTATAGGAGTTTCCGTGCCCCTTTGATAAATATCTTCTAAAAAGAATCACTGCAAATATTAGAAGAATGAATATACCCCATGCTATCGTTTCAACATCATTGCTGTTATCATTTATTATTTTTTCGTAGAACATTGCAGCAATTATAGAAATAAACCACGCTGCAATATCATCCTTTTCATGAACAGGCCCATTAATACTATTTTCAAGGTCATTCTTTCTTTGAAACAAAACATCCAAACGGCCACTATCAATATAATGTTGGATTTCACCAGATTCTCCATAAGCTGCATTAATAACAGCTATCATTCTCCGGTAGCTATTATTTGTCTCGTTCCATGTCTTTAGAAACATATCAATTTGGCGAAACACTGGTTCATCTATACCCTTATAATTCTTAGTCGCAGATATTATTACTGATATAATTTCCCCAACAATAAAAACAATACATACTACCAAAAGTAATATACTTCCTATAAGCACTGTCCACGATGCCACCGGCAAAATTTGCTTTGGTAATACGGATTTAAAAATAGAAACAAAAATTGCAATCGGGAAATATATAACTGCAAATATTATGATTATTGTATTGATATATGCTATTATGTTTTCAATTTTCTTTTGCATATTCTAGCCTCCTCTGTGATGCCTATCCAACTATTTCCACACATATATACTCAGTATTTATGTAGTCCATATTCTAGTTCCCCATCTCAATAACATATTTCACCTTCAACTTCGAGCACCTATTCTGCGGAATTATCCCCTCGTGTTGTAATCGTCCAGCGACAATCCCAGGATGAATTCCTATAGAATTAGCAAATCTAATTATTTCTTCATCTGATGTGTATTTTGTTGGTGCAAACTTTCTAAAAGCAACTGGTGGGATTAGATAATTTGTTGCAAAGTTATCTGCATCCTCTTCTAGAGCTTCATTCTTGCTAATCATTTCGTTTTCTGAATAGCTAATAAATGTTGTTTTTATTTTTCTTTGAAGTACATGCTTGATTTCATGAAACAACGAGAACCAAAAGATATCAGCATCTAATCTTCTATTATTCATTGCTAATACAACTCTATTCTCATTTACCCATTTAACAGCTCCATTAACACCAGAATTTTTCAGGCTTGGCAATAACACAAATGCCACACCGCATTCAGCAAATATCTGATTCATTCTAGGTATGAATTCTTCTGGTTCTTTTACCGTCATATCTCTTATCTCTGATAAATGAGACTTTAACTTTTCAGCATCATATTTATCTGTTTCAATTTTTTGAGAACAATTGATGGCCGTCTGAACCCATGCTCTGGAATTAACAATATTTTTTTCATTTACCTCGCTTATTCCTGTTCTACAGTTGACCAAAAAATCCGGCTTTAGCATGATTCTTAAATCTGCGACTTTAAGATAACCGCATAAATTTTCTATCTTTTCATTGATTGATTTCGCTTTTGGTAACCCAGCAACTTTTATAAAATAGCTATAATCAATAAGCCTTGCTACAGCTTGCTGTTTATCAAAATCTTTTTCCTTTTCTATCTCTATTAGTTTTTGATCATAGACATTCTGTAAATTCAACCAAAGTTCTTCGCTAGTTCCAAGCATAATTGAAAGTTTTTTCGCCAAATCATTTGTGATATTTGTCTGCCCGTTTATTAGATAACTGAGAGTCTTGGTATTTGTACCCAATCGAGTTGCAAACTCAGCCTGAGTAATCCCCATGTCTTCTAATATCTCTGAGAGATAGTAACCTGGATGAAACGCTATTGATTCTTTATATTCCGTTATGCTACTCATAATGATTTGACACCTCCGTCACTTTTACAATCTTAATAAATTTTGCTTTCTTCAAGATATCACCTTCTGTAATTTCATTTTCCTCATCATCACAAGGAATCATTGTGACACGATACCCTGTATTTCCAACTCTGATGCTCCACTCATTCCTCCTGTCACCAACAAGACGCTCCAGTCTATATGGAACATAACTAGCCAAATCCGAAAATGATGAGGCACTCTTAATATAGTTTTCAATTGATATTAGTTTTGTTTTGACTACATCGGGATATTTCCATTTCTTCTTGTGCTCTGAGCAGAAGCTCTTTTTTTGCAGCAGAATTCTTGTACAAAATTTTCATAACAATTGATCTTCCTGTTTTGATTACCTTATTGGTAACAAAATTATAACATTTACGATTATAATAGTCAATTTCATTACCAAAAAGGTAATCATAAATTAAAATTAGCAGTTGCAATATAAGCAACTGCTAATTTTATCCCCCAACTTTACGATTCCACAATTCATCATCATACTTGATTATTTTTTCGTATTCATCCGCACAAGGTTCTACAACCTTTCCCTCATCAATAGTTACGCAAACAGGCTGCCGTCTATCCTCCTCAGATATACAAATATATTTATCGCCAAAAATATATGCCCGTGTGTTATTTAATTCTTTTGACTGTATATCTCTTAAGAATAAATGTATATAATCTGTGTACAATATTGCATCTACAGTAGTTCTTATTGGAATCCACTGAATCTCAATATCATCGAATTTGTAATCATTTTTTAATCTTGTTCTAATGTCTTCATATTCATTACCAAATATCTGCCATTCACCTATAAGATAATCTAAAAAATTAAGATTAAGCAACTCGGCTTCTCGTAATTGCATCTTAAGAAAACGATAGTTATTCTCCGACTGTCTCATATAATCAACAAATCGTCTTAATGGAATGACCTCTAATATAAGAGTCAAAGCCTTCTTAGCACCTTCGTATACCTGTTTGGCCAATGCTGTATAATTCTTATTCTTAATTTTCATCTTAGCCTCGGATATTTCATGGTCATTAAATACTATGTACAAATAAGGATTTACTATACCATCTCCAAAATGATTATCTAAAGAAAAATTTTTATTTTCTCTGTTTAAATAGCATAAATATATATCCCCGACAGATTCTATTCCACTATATTTACCACCAAATTTATCCAGATATAAAGCCCCATCGTATACTATTTTTAAGTATGTCCAAGTGCTGTTTGCTATATTTTCAATTCTATTTAACCAATCCCATTGAAAGTACTCATCGGCTTCAAAGTTAAGATATATCGCATAAAAAGCCCTTAAATCATAGTTTAACGTTCCATTCTTTTCAGCAATAACAAGCTCATTTATTCTTGATAACATTTCATTTGTATTGTATAAGTAATTAATAGCAAGCTCTCCAAAATATTCTCCAAATGATTTTCCATTTTTCTTCAACTTCATAAAGAAAACATCAGTCAGAATATCATAATCATTTTTGCCTATATTATTCTTTAAAACAGTACTACCTACATTATGCTCGAACATACTCAAATTCTTATATCTCTGAGGTATTTGAACATAAGCATCGTCACTTCTGTTATTCAAATTTGAATACTGTTCAAGTATTAATTGCGTTATACCTGGATCTTTTGAAATATCTTTATCATCATTAATCCTTACACGCACATGAATAAACTTATCCAGCTTGTTATATTGAGGTTGAATTAATGATTCTTCTATGGATTCCCCGTTATCATTTGTCGTCCCCTGAACACTTGGCCTTATACAAATATCGCTACTCTTATCCAGGGTAATAAGGCCTATAATTCCTTCTATCTCTGAAAACTGATATAAAAAATTCAGAACATCTTCTTTTATATCAGTTCTATCAGCATCCTCAACTATAATAACTATATTTTTTCGTCCAGATATTTCGAGTAAACTTTTGATTTGGTTAGCAAAAATATATCTTTCTTGATCAATGTTAACATACGCATTGCTATTATTTAGATTAGCCGAGATTTTTACAGGTTGCTTTATTTCAAGCATTACCGCTAATGAGGATAAAAAAACTGCTTTGTTAATAGCTGAAACTTCATACTTTGAAAACAAATCTTCAAAATAGCTCCTAGTGTAATTAATAATATTATCAACACCATATATTTCCAAAGAACTTATTTTTAGGACAAAGTATTTAGGACCCTCATTTCGTTTTTTCCACTCATTCACTAATGCTTTTATAATACTTGATTTTCCACTTCCAAAAGCCCCAATCAATCCAATATTGAAACTATCTCCACTTGTTTTATCGTCGATTAGTTTTACCAACCGTTCATAGGCTTTCCTCTGACTATTAGTCAATCTCATGTTTACATCAAACGGTTTTTCAATATACAAACTGCTATTATGAGTAATTTCTTGTACATCATTGTAATCTACATATTTAAGAGATATATAATCTATCAACAGCAGCCATAAAACAGTATTTACCATTACAATTAATTGAATATAAGTATAGGCCTTATACAATGCCAATATTTCCACAATCATCCCGCCAATCTGAAACAAAATGACATTCTTTTTTATAGCCAAATAGATAGTATTTGGTCGCTGAATAATACAAGTGACAACAAACATTATAATTAGAGCTGCAGATGCCAATGCGGAACATAGTAAAACTCCAAGGACTGGGATATTATCCACTTTAAATATAGTCAAAAGACCAAATATATTTAGCGTATACTCTACACCATAGGCCAATGCTACGCATATTACATATCTTAATACTTTTTTCGGTAATACAAAAAATCGCTTCATTAACTCTTCCTCCCCATATATTATTCTTACACCAAATAAGAGTGCGGCCCCAGCCACACTCTTATTATACTTCATTTCCAATTATCCCTCACCAACAATTCCAGACCACATAGCTTCACTATTTCAATGTCGGTGGATTGCATCTACTACATGGTTCATAGCCTTCATCAACTGCCGTAGACAAATCTTTCTCGATTTTACTCTTTCTGAGATAACTGCAGCCAGAGGTATGATACTTCTCACCAGTCTTTGTGACATAAACTGTCGTAGTTCCGGTAGCAGCTTGCACCTCAACTACAGGTGTACTGGCAACGATAAACACAAACGAAAACACAACTGCACATAGGACTTTTACATTCTTCATATATACCACCTCCATGAAGTTAATGAATACAAAGGATTATAAAGCCTATATGTTATACAATTGTGAACAGATTTATAACTTTCTCACCGGCACCCCCACATAAGTCCCAGCGACCTCAATATCCTTAGTCACCACAGCCCCAGCGCCTATCATACAATCATCGCAGACGTTGATGTTGTTGCTGACCACAGCACCGATACCAAGCCAACATCGAGATCCTAGCTTAACAGTTCCTGCTGTATGCGCCCCCACAGATACATGTGAGAAATCCCCTATTACATTGTCATGGTCTATTGAAGAGCAGGTGTTAACAATACAGCCTGGACCAACGGCCGTGCCAGCATTAATGACAGCCCCAGCCATTACAACAGTTCCAACGCCAAGCTCAACATCATAGGCCACAGTTGCGTTTGGATGAACCAAAGTCACGACTATACAGCCACTCTCTACCAGTTGATTTTGAATTCGTTCTCTGATTGCAGCATTGCCAATTCCAACCACAAAATCATAACCAGAAGCTGCCAGCTTTGCAGCCAGCCCGCTACCTCCCAGCACTTTAAACTCACCTACAGTCTTCACCGCAGGGTTGTCGTCCAAAAACACCACCTGATCATAGCCTATCAACAAGGCTATATCTGCTATTACTTTTCCGTGCCCGCTGGCACCAATTATCACTAGCTTTTTCATTTATTATTTTACCATTCCTATCCGTCCCCGCCGGGGCCAGGTCTGCCCGAACTCCCCAGACCACTCGCTTGCGCGAGCAAGGTGGGATTATAATCGGCTATCACCGATAGTTAATAACCCCAACAATCTACCTAGTATTTTACCAAATATCCTGCCTTATTCATATTACATTATGTTATACTCTATTTGATCTTAGGGGATAATATAAATACTAATCTAAAACAGATTTGTGCATATATCCCCCATTAAAAACATACACTTAACACAAGGAGCCACTCCATGAACAAAATTTGCTATGTTGTCACAATTAGCATAACTATAAAATCATTCTTCATCCCACAGCTTAAATACCTTTCAGATAACGGATATGATGTCACTGTCATATGTAGCCCCGACGAGGAATTACAAACTCTTCTAGGACCAACTGTAAGATATGTACCTATAGAAATTCCAAGAGGTATTTCCGCTAGTGGTATGATTAACGCCATAAAAAATCTCACCAAATTCTTCAAGCAAGAGAATTTTGACCTGGTTCAGTATTCCACACCTAACGCAGGCCTATGCGCTGCGATTGCCTCCAAGAAAGCCAATATCAAAATCCGTAACTATCACCTTATGGGCTTAAGATACCTCGGAGATACTGGCCTAAAAAGAACAATCTTAAAATCATTTGAAAAATTCACCTGCAAACTATCCACACATATTGAATGCGTAAGCAATTCCAATCTAAAGCTTGCTACCGAAGCAGGGCTTTTCCCACCTGAAAAAGCCACAGTTGTATTCAACGGAAGCACCGGAGGAATAGATCTCGGCCGCTTCGACCATAACAATCGTGAGAATTATAGAACAGCAATCAGAAAACAATATAACCTCGAATCCAATGATTTTGTTTTTGGATTCGTAGGAAGAATTACCAGAGATAAAGGTGTTAATGAAATTTTACAAGCCTTCAAAGAGATATCTGATTGCAAGCTTATGATGATAGGCTTCACCGATGAAGTAGACACCTTAGACGAAACACTTTATAATAACTCTCTAAATGACTCACACATAATATACACTGGCCCTGTGAAGGATGTAGAAAAATACTATTCAGCTATCGATTGTCTTCTTCTTCCTAGCTATAGAGAAGGCTTTGGAAATGTAGTCATCGAAGCTGCAGCTATGGGAACACCTGCTATCGTAAGCAAAATTCCTGGGCCTATTGATGCTTCCGCAGAAAACGAAACAGCTTTATGGATTGAGCCGAAGAACATCAAAGACTTAGAACAAGCCATGAATAAAATGAAAAAAGCAGCAAATGAAATGCAGGATAATTGCATCACATTTGCTACTCAAAAATTCGATCAAAGCTTATTAAATATCAAAATTAAAAATAAAAAAGATTCATTACTAGGAAGAGCTTAGCATTAGGCTCTTCTTTTTCTTTTCAGATTGTCGCCCCAATGAACAACGTGGGCCAAAATCGGTTTAAAAATATATAACCATCCCACAGGCCACAGGATTTTATTAGCTTTGAACCCATGTGCTCTTATGAAGCACTCGTCAATTCGCGTGCTAAAAGTACGACGTTCCAATGCATCTCTATCAACTCGATATCCATACAACAAATCAGGAATATTCTTCCCCTTGTATCCAGCTGCATAGAGGTTCATTATCATATCATAATCCTCTGCACGAGCAAGATGTTTCCCTGTTCGGTATCCACCAACCGTTTTTAAACATTCAGCTCTAAACATTGTTGCAGCATGAACGTGAGGGATTCCCCAAAGAAGATTCTTTTTTACAGGATACACGTTATCAAAAATCCAATCGCGATAACGCCCTTTTTCGTCAAACCAATAGCAGCCACTACTGACAAAATCAATTCCATCCTCAAAAGACTCCAACAGCTTCTCTACTCGGTTTAGTTCAGCAACATCATCTGCATCTTGCATCATGATGTACTGTCCGCCACATGCTTCGAGGCACTTATTACGAGTATAAGCCTGGCGCATATTTTTCTCATTATACAGGATTTTCACCCTAGAATCGCTAGCATATTCCTGCAACTTTTCTCTAGTGCCATCCGTCGAGCAATCATCGCACATTACTATTTCTATATTTTCATATGATTGATTTAGAAGAGATCTCATGCACTCATCTATGTATTCCAAACAATTGTAGGTTGGCACTACAATTGACACCAACGACTTATCCATTTAACTAAAAGCCTCTTTCAACTATTATTCATTGCTTGATGAGACAAACACTATCGCCTCATCCTTTCTATAATCTCTATCAGCCACAGTCCCAACAACCTCATGCCATTTCATAGGGCTGACACCTGTTCCAGGACGCTTGCAGGTAAGATTTTTTTCAGAGAATACATCGCCTTTTTTGATATCCGTAGCAGCCACAATAGACTTTCTTGCAACGCCCCTATTTTCAAGCTCAGATTTTGTCACCTGCTTAGAAGGATTTCCCAACATTGCTGAAGCTCTGCGGACACCATCACATAATTCCTTCAACTCCTCCGGTGTGATAGAGGCTTTATGATCCGGTCCTTCCATATTCTTATCCAGCGTAAAATGCTTTTCAATAAACACCGCCCCCATTCCAACGGAGGTCAATGCCGCAACAACACCTTCAGAATGATCCGAAAGTCCAACCTTCCACTTTGGGAACTTTTCTCTCAGGGTATCCATGACTCTCAGGTTCATATCATCATCTAAAGTAGGATACTGAGTGTTGCACTGCAAAATAATCAGCTTAGCATCTTCACTCTTTTCAAGAACTTTTGTCGCAGCCGCAATTTCATCAATTGTAGACATTCCTGTAGAAAGCACAATTTCTTTATCTGCACATTTTATATCAGCAATCTTCTCTAGCAATGGAAGATTTGTAATCTCTCCTGAAGGAATCTTCCATATTCTCTGCCCTAAGCCTGCCAAAAACTCGGCTGATTCAATATCAAAAGCTGTAGCAAATACTTGAATACCTATATTCTCAGCATACTTAACTATATCAATATATTCATCTCGACTTAGTTCTAACTTCTTCAACATTTGAAACTGAGATGCTTCATTTGTATTCTTTTGTTGATAACTAGCCAAATCTGCACTTTCAGTAACTAGTAACTCTGTCTTAAAAAGCTGAAATTTTGCATAATCTGCCCCAGCCTCTTTTGCTTTCAATAAAAGCCGCTTTGCTATATCTAAGCTGCCATTGTGGTTACATCCAATCTCAGCAACTATACATACTTTTTCACTCATTTGAAGGACTCTATTCATGATTTCTATTCCAAATTTCCTTTATTTCGCTTCTATGTCTTCTTTCACCAATTTGATCAATGATATTTATCAATTCCTTTTTAGTAATCGAAGGATTAGGTAAAGCTGCCACTTTCTTAATCACATCTATGCTATTCATTATATGAATTGTATCTCCCTTGAGTTTAATTCTTCTATCAGCTATTGTTCTCAACAATTCTATGTCACTATCTTCAGATAACATGATTGGTATGTTTAAAAACAATGCCATCAAAATCATATGAACATCGCCTAGGCTACTACCTTGTCTATGATTATTATATATATCTATTCCACTCAGTGCAGGATACATATTAACATTTTTTTGTGATGAACCAGCTTCTAAAATATCAAATAAATCCTTGTAGAGTACATTAAAATACCCTTCATACAGTTTCTTATCATAAGCATCTTCAAATATTTCATCATAAGACGCAACTCTAATGAAACCTGACTTTATTAACTTTTCAATTTTACTATCATGTATTTCATTTTCGTAAACATATGGATGTAATACTGGTTTAAAACCCAATTCATCTAGGATTAACTTAATGTTATCTATATTATTGTAATCCTTCGATATTTTAGACAGAAAACAAGTATCAACAATAACCTCAGTATTACCCATTTCTAATTCCTCTCTAATTTAATGCTGATATTATCGTTTCCTGCAGGTAAATCACTTATTCCAAAATCATGTTTTACTTTTGATAACACATAAGAACTAACTAATCCATCCTCTTCTCTTAGACTGATTAAATCACGTAAACCTGGAATTGTTTTACGCAAAGTTGTCGAATCCAAGGTTGTATTTATATCGTTAGAGTATGCTAATATAATTGAATCAAATTTCCCTGATACATTCTCTAGCAATTCAGCGTTTTGGGTTGATACAATTCCAACTTCTATTATTCGCTTTCGTACAGCCTCGTATGGTACCATATAATCATTCATTTGCAGTACCATGATTCTGATTATTTCTTCCGTTTTAAGGCCGTGTTTATCCCCTCCAAATTCTTGATAATACTGCCAAAATGTGTTTTGAAATGCCACTTTCGGCATTAATAATTCAGCAGCAAATCTATTAACTACCCTCTCTTCCATTTCATCTGGCACTTCTTCACCAATTATATCAGAAAGATGTTTTCTAACATTCCAAACATGTCCAAGCTCGTGAGCGGCTGTAAATACTTGTGTGGGCATCTTTTGAGCTGTATTAATAAACACAAAATCAACAAGTTCATCATCGACATATTTCTTTATATGAAATCCAAAATTATCATCATTTTCAAGAGGATAATATATTACTGTGCAATGCTTCTCAAGAATCCTGAAAATATCATCCCTTATCACAGAGTTATCTATTATATAGTCAACTCTTACGCTATTAATCAATTGAGGAATTGCCTCTACAATTTTATTCCATTCCATACCTCATAATACCTCAAATGGCTGTACGTACGTACAGCCATTTTTTAAATTGCTTCTTTAAGTTCTATGTACTCATCAATCAAATCGAGAATTTTGTCTAGATTATCTGGATTACTAAATTCTTTCATATACTGTAAGTCAGGAATGTCAATATCATTGTTTTCAGATAAAAGCCACTCCTTTGTTGTACCTAAATATTCTGTAATACCATTTAACTGTGAAGGTGGAATCATAACCTTTCCTTCTAGAATATTATAAACATCCTTCACAGAATAACCTAATTGCTTGGCAAACATTTCTGGAGTAACATGCATTTTGCGCATTAACACATCTATATTTACGCCAAGCATTCTTCCAAAGTTAGCCATATAGCACACCTCCTAAAACGCTAAAAAAAAGTCATAATCCGACTCTTATATATAATATAACATGTTCAATGATTATGCTATATTTTTTCACAATTACTTCACAATATTTATATAAATCTCATACATAAACTCAATCACATTTTAATTTTGAATAAATACATCCAATAGTAGTTATGCTAATCACTTATGTAATGTTGGAATAATCTGCTGTTGAACAACACCATACGACCCTTTTCCTAAATGATTTTCTATGATTTTAACACACGGTGCCACATCAAATGTCACAAGTGTAGAATGAAAAACACTTAAAACCTTATCCTGCAATTCTTGATTATCCTCTAACAAAGTAATCCTCAAGCCCTTTTCTCTTGCAAGTTTATAATTTATTGGTCTACCGTGGGTTTTATGGTATTCAAAATTCCCAAGCCACTCTGCTATCTCTTTTCCTTTCTTATCTTGTGAGTCTTTAAACATATAAGTGTCCAGCCATTCTGCTACCTTTGACTTAGATAGTTCAATCGTCTTCTCACAAAGATTAAGAAATCCAGTAGATATTTCTAGTAATTTAGGGACCCATACTTGAGCAGCATTCGGATCTTCCGATATTTCTTTCTTTGCTTTTTCAAAATCCGACAAAATAGAATGTGCAGGCAATGTGTATGAAATTCCATTAGGTCTCATCATTGTTATCTGTGGATCGATAGGTCCAATTGCAGATTGTCTTCCCATTACAATTTCATCACAAGCACAAGCTATCATGGTTGCAGCAGACATTGCATTCTGAGGTATTATAGCGCGAATATAGGAATATTTATCTCTCAAGTATTGCACTAATTGTTCTGCAGCTTCTAAGGAACCACCTGGACTATGGATTATTAAATCAAGCTTTTCCCCATGTAAACCATTTAAACATGTCATAAATCCTTGAATATCATTAATTCCTATACTCAATGCCGTTCCCGCCACTCCTGGGATATTACATGGAAATGCCGATGCATATAGAATTGTGTCATTCCCAGTTTCGTTATTCAACTCTAACAAATACTTTCTACGAATAATGTCCTGTCCATTATTCTTATATAAATTAATTTGTTCTAATATTTCCGTTCTATTGGCCATAAGAATCCCCCTGCTCAACAACTGTACAAACCGTACTTGAACAAAATCGCTGCGCGATGGCCTGCCTAGGCTGTGCGCAGTGATTTTCTTTTTATCAAAAAGGCAGTAGAAAGTAAGTCCTAATAGTAGTATTGTTGTAGTCGCGAAACTTAACAATCAAACAGGATCATTACTAACACTGCCATGAAAAGAATATCATTCGCTTGTGCAAAGTACAAGCATCATTTTGATGTACATGCACCTCCGAAGGTTTAGTTGTTCCTATCAATAACTATGCTTTCGGAGGTTTTATTATGTATGATGAATATTTGAGAAAACTTGATGAAGCAGGAAAAATACGCAATCTTAAGGAGCGTTCTATATCCTGCTATCATAACTATGTTGCTTATTTTTTAAATTATGTCGGAAAAGATCCTAAGGAACTTACCTGCCAGGATGTACGAGATTTTCTTCTGCGCAAAAAAGATGAGGGCTTAAAGGCTACTACCTTGAATCTCTATAACTCATCAATTCGCTTTTTTTATAAGTTTGTTCTCGGCATACTTTGGGATGAGATTTTAGTTCCACGAATGATAAAAGATCAGCCTTTACCTGTAGTCCTTTCATTGGATGAAGTTCATCTTTTTCTTGATAACGTTGAGGATATAAAGTACAAGGCAATGTTTGCAACTATGTATTCTTCTGGAATGCGCGTGTCGGAAGTCATACATTTGCACTATGATGATATTTCCCGATCAAACATGCAGATTCATGTAAGGGATACTAAAAACCGCATGGATAGATATACTATTCTCTCAAAGAAAAATCTGGATATACTCACCAGATATTGGTTTGAGAGAAATCGCCCCACCGGTATTCTTTTCCCAAACAGATTCACAGGAGAATATCTTACAGTAAGTACACTGGAACAGGTCATGCGCAGAGCTATTAAAAAGTCAGGTATTACGGCTAAGGCGACACCACATAGTCTAAGACACAGCTTTGCAACACATCTCATGGAACAGGGAGTTGAACAAAAGTATATACAGACTCTTCTAGGACACAGAGATCCCAGATCAACTGAAGTATATCTGCACAGAAGTAACAAGACTATTATGGGAATTCAGAGTCCTTTCGATATAGAGGACCATAGAGATGAATAAGCCCACAGTACAGGACATATTTCTGAGATTCTATCCTGATTACTTGGAAAAATACGCCCCATCTCCGGAACAGTCAAAAGTTGCTAACGCCATCATGAATTGTAAGACTTCAAGGATGGGTGCAAATGTACAGGTATGTGAAGACTGCGGTTGTATTTCAATCCATTATAATTCCTGCCGGAACAGGTGTTGCCCCATGTGTCAGGCCCTTCCTAAGGAAAAGTGGATGGATATGCGCAAAGAAGATGTCCTGGATGCTCCATATTTTCATCTTGTCGTTACAGTTCCTGCTGAGTTGAATCCTGTTATCTACAGTAATCAAAAGCTTCTTTATGATACGTTATACCATGCTGCTTCAGCCACTATAAACGATCTCTCTGTTCAGGATAAATACCTTGGTGCAAATGTTGGATATATCTGCATACTTCACACATGGGGATCAGAGATGAATTATCACCCTCACATACACACAATACTTTTGGGTGGAGGTCTTGATAAGAACAAACATTGGAAAGATAAAGGTGATAAGTTCTTTCTCCCGGTACAGGTTATCTCCAAAGTTTTTCGCGGAAAATACATGGAAGAATTAAAAAGTCTGTGGGAAGATGGAAAGCTAAAGTTTTATGGTTCATCAGAAAAATATCAGAATAGATATGAGTTTAAATCCTTAATTGATACCTGCTATTCTAAGGAATGGATTCCTCATTGCAAGAAAACATTCAATGGTGCTCAATCAGTAATTAAATACCTTGGCAAATATACTCATAGGATTGCCATTAGCAACTACAGAATCATTCGCATCAATGGTGAAAATGTCACATTTTCCGTTAAAGACTACCGTAATGAAGGCAAATGGAAGGAACTTACTATAAGTGGAGTTGAATTTATAAGGCGATTTCTTATGCATGTTCCGCCAAAGCGTTTTGTAAGAATAAGGCATTATGGATTGCTTTGCAGCCGCAGGAAGAACAGCAATCTTACTTTATGCAGAAATCACCTTGGATGTAAAAAGTATATATCTGAGCTTAGGAATATGACATCCTCTCAGATATTGGATCACCTATGGGGATTCAAGGTAGGTATATGCAAGCATTGTGGTGGGAAAGTCATAGATCATCATAGACAAATGCCTATGCTTTGTTGATGTATACAAGCCATACGTTCAAGAGCCTCGCGCAAGGGAGGTCTATTTCTGATACCCTAAATTCAAAAAATCAAAAGACATAAGATATGCTATTATCTAATTAGACAGTAAAAACTGGTAAGCTCCAGGAATTAAAACTCCATATGTATCGGCTACACGGACGCTTACTTTGTTCAATTAGGTTAAATCGCAATAAGATCAAACGAAAGGGCAGTTATTGTTATAATTCAAGCTGCTTTTTCGTTTGACCTTACAGCGATTCTAACCTAAAGAATTTGTATACATTCTTTTTCCATATTTTGTTGTTTTATCAACAGTAACTTATAATATTCAAGTTTATCTTCATCATATAAATTCAATAATTCTTCTTTTTCTTTATCAAACTTTCTTTCTTCCATATTCAATCCCATGCTTCAAAATACAATTCCTATATTTATCTCAAAACTATAATTTCCTGTAAATGTCAATAGAGTTCGAGTGAAGTACGCCATATGTTTAGTTGTTATTATTTCAAATAATTTGCTGTCAGTAACAATAGTGGAACACTAAGTGCCTTCTACATTTCAATCCTAGCATTTCCACTTGGAATTTCTGAATCCGTTGCTCATGTTTGTGACGTTTTACCATTGAATGTTTATTCTATTTTAGGTTCTTCTCAAAACAATACTTACTTTCTTCTCTAATTCATATAGCAACTAACAAAATGGCCATATGACCATAGCGCCCTATCAATATTTCGATTCTCACGTTTTCCTATAACATAAAGGGACGCCTGATTCAATAATTCTTTATGAAATCTATCATCTTTACATTCTTCAAAATATTTTATGGATATAGGTGGATGTGTTAAAACAATTTTTGATTCAATCATATGAGTAAAATTTAAAAACATAGCTTTTCCTCTAATCAAAAACACTAAATATTGTATTTTCCATTCTTAACTTCCCTTTTTTCGATAAATCACCAACAACACGTACAACCTTTCCGTGTTGATGTGCCTCAACTGCATTTTCATAATCTTCTTTCTCTAAATGTGTGGAAAGAGACTTTGGCTTATTATTCTCATCAAGGTACACAATAGTAATCACTCCTCCAACTCTCTTATCCACTACCGGTGCAGCTGATAATTGTTTTATTCTTCCTACAATTTCTGTTCTCTTGTTTGATTCTTCTTTTATCTTATCAATAACTGTTCCTATCGGTTCATAATAATCACTTGTTACTCTCACATGATTATTTTTGCTTCTATTAATTTTTACAGTCGGAGACCACTCTGTTGTAAATTCAACTAAAGAATTTTCATACTGTAGATTTAGGCCATTTAATGCTTCTAAAAAATTTGAACTTATTTTAGTTTCTTCAGAAAGTATTTTTTCAATATTATCCTCATCTATATTCCGTTTTACAAAAGTGACATTGTCCATCAATTTGTTAGTTACTTTTCTCGTTAAAGAATATGCACATCTTTCCTCATCAGAAAAAATGCTTAATTGCTTATATCCGCCTTCTTCTGAAAGTTCCGCAAATGGACATACCACCGAAACAACATAACTTCCTATTTCAGTTTGTCCGAAACGACACTGGTTAAGAAATTGTTGTACCGAATCATCAATCCTTCCATAATGAATCTTTTTAGGATTGATAATATCTATTGCTGTAGCCGCCAATAATTTCTTAGCATTATCATAAAGCCTAATTGCGTCGTCAAAAAGAATATTTCCTGATTCCATCCCTTTTTTGCTGAATCTAATCTTAAGAATATCAGAATTAGGATTTATCAAATATAACATTATTTGTTCAACCGATTTTTTTTCAACATCTGCCACGTTCTGAACCACATCATACATTACACTTTTGTAATCTGAAAGAGCTTTGTTCATTGGAACCATTACCTGCCGAAATGTATACTCTTTAGAAATTTGATATATCTTAACATCCTCTCTTTTAAATGGAAATAAGCACCAACCAGTTTGTTCTAAATATTTACACACTGCAAGCGGATTAAGTTTTTCCGTCATATCAATGAAATTGACTGAATAAATCATAATCGTCCCTCCTCGGCTGCTTTTACTAACATGTCTTCTATTGTTTCTTTGCTAAGGCGATTTGTTAGTGGTATTTTAACAGAAACAGTGCCTGAGTTGGTAGATTTAGCTTTCCCTTGTAAACCTATCCAAAACAATTGTCCTTTAAGTAACAAATCGTTTTCATTCCAATTAACCCATTCATTTTTATCCTTAGGCAATATAAATAATCCCAAAATGCTAGGCATCGCTGCATTGGAACATAAATCATTGTAATTCTTCACCTTCAACTTATATGTAATCTCCTTATCATTAATCGTATACTGAGACAACGATGATGTTGACTTTAGCTGAACACTTACTTGCGAATTGAATAATAATCCCCCAGGCATTTCAATCACCTTTTTAATAACTACATCTGTGCTGTCTTCATCATGATTAAATTGTTCAAGAGCAATGCCATTTATAGCTGCTATTGTTTTTAAGTAACATATACTAAGGTCTTCTTTTATACGTTCGATATCCATAGATATCATTACCTCCCCTTTATAAAATACAATTGCCTTTCCCACTACAATTACCATTTATTATTTTATATATGATAAAATTTCTACGACTATTTTCTGATATAATTCTAACAAAACCACCGGCACTTTTCACCGATGGTTTTGACAATTACTAATAAATTTTAAAAAAATCCATATACTCCCCCACCTGTCTACCCATAACTGCCCAAACGTCTTCACCATTGAGATAAGCTACAGACCACTCAACAATCTTCTCCATGGTAGTTTCCACATTCCATCCAAGCTTCCACCCGAAGGTGGTTTTAAGCTTGCTACAGTCAAACTTAAGGAAGTTGGCCTCATGTGGCTCTCCGTCATGTTTGTTTACCTACGCTGCCTTGCTAAACACTGAATCAGAACCAAGCTCACCAACTGTTCCATTCCACTTATCACAAAACAATTGCACAAGCTTACCAGTGGTCCAGCAATCGCTGTCGTCTGTGCAATATTTCTATTTTCTTCCGCAGCAACGCTTATATTTTTTCCCGCTTCCACAAATACACGGATCATTCGGATATATTTTCTTCTTGTTATTCTGCACCAAAAACTGCTCTGTTCTACGCTCAACAATTTCTTTACCAAATGCTTTTAACTCAGCCCTTTTGATCTCAGGAATATCCTTCTGATTATATATACTATGCTGAACATCCAAAATATTATCTTGTTCGTCCATCACAATTGTAATAGACCAGCATTCTTTCCTATCGTTTTGCGCTAAATTTGCTAATATATACTCTTCTCGCTTTTCTTTCGGATAAAGTATTATATTGGGGGTTTCCACAAATAAGGCATAATTACAGTCCCCAAAACTCATTGCCGGAAGCATTCTACCGAGTTCTCTTTCTCTTCTAGCTAAATTGCTTATGGATTTATCGAAGTTTTCCCTACCTTCCGTAGACAAATCCAAAAGAAAATTTGAAAACCGTGTCACATCATCTTCCCTGGCTATCACATTTTCCAAGACCTTAGTCATCCGTGTTGGAATTGTTTGCTTAGGCTTTTCATAATTAACTCCAACATGAATACTAGATAGATACTTATCCAATTCATCTCTGTATCCTACAAAATTCACATGTTGGCCTTGTCCAATATCTTTGGCCTGTAATGAATACATATTATGGAATATATACATTCCTAAGTGATCCAACTCATCATATGTTGCAATTTCTACCGTCTCCGTGGCAATAGTTCTTTGCTTTATAAAATGTATAAACTGTAACGGATTATCAAAATAGTACTTGTAAACCCACAAATCATTAAGAGAAATAGCTATTATACCTTCATGCGCCTTAGCAATTTTTACTTTCTCCACTTGAGATGCAAACTCATTAAAATCAGAGACCGTCACATCAAACATATATATTTGATTATACTTGTTTGTATCTATAGTAAAAGCTTTCGTTTCTAAGTTATCATCAGCATAAAAGACTTTCTCACAGTCCTCTCCAGCCGTAATGTATTGCTTCACGCGAATGCACTGATTCTCAGCTTTTTCTACTAACGCTTTGAATGACTTTTTATGGGCGTCAAAATCCATCATTGCAGGAGTATATACAAACGTACCTGCTTTTACTTCTACAATTAAGAGCACATCTTTATACTCAATTAGTATATCGTTTTCTGCACTATCATTTTTCTTTAATGGATAGTGATTGGCATAATGCACCTTGCATCCAGGTAGTAGTTTTTCAAAGACACTTCCAACTGTCTTTTCACTAGAAGTAAGTCCTCAAACATGAGTACCTTACAATTCTACCACACTCATGAGATGATTACTCCAAATACATTCTTAAGGGAGGACATCTCATGAATACTACCAAAGTTATCCATCAAGCAAAACTAACTAATTGGGCTGATCTCATTCGAGAGCAACAAACCAGCTCTATGAACGTGACTAAATTTTGTGAAGCTCGCTCAATCTCAAAGTCGCAATTCTACTACTGGAGACGCCGCCTTACTGAGCAGTTTGTAGAATCTCAACTTCCGGACATTGTTCCTATTTCTCCACCCATTCCGGACACCCGTTGTACAACTTTTAAAAGTTGCCCAACACATACTACTATTTCCGCACTGTCCGCATTGAAACTAACTATCAACGACATTACCATTGAAATCAATGAAGACACATCCGACTTTCTTCTAGCTAAAGTCATTAAGGCGGTGCGTAATGCTTAAAGATGCCGATTTTAATTACTTCCCAGCAGTCTATGTAGTTTGCGGCTACACCGACATGCACTATGGAATAGATTCTCTTGCCGCTATCATTGAAAAGAAATACAAGGTTAACCTGTTTGTACCTAACACCTTATTTCTTTTCTGCGGTAGACAATCAACAAAAATCAAAGGTCTCCTTTGGGAAGGGGATGGATTCCTGCTTCTTTATAAACGAGTTGAGCGTGGTCACTTTACCTGGCCTAGAACAAGTGATGAACTCCGCCAACTTCGTTCCGAACAGTTCAAATGGTTGATGCAAGGCTTCGCCATTGATCCAATCATTTATGATGCCGAACCCAAGTATTCTGCTTGATTTATTATTTAGTTATTGTGATTAGGGTGTCAAAAGGTTACTGATTTTTGACATATTTGTACCTTGAAAACTTA
>CAMJBT010000050.1 GCA_946403965.1 uncultured Pseudobutyrivibrio sp.
ATACGTAATCGGGTTTTTCTTTAGCAAAAAACTCTTCAACATCATCCTGGCGCATCAAGTCAAGTTCCTGGTGTGTACGAACTATGATATTGTTATAGCCTTGTCTGTTTAATTCTCGAACAATAGCTGAACCTACCATGCCTTTATGTCCGGCTACGTAGATCTTCGCATCTTTCTCCATCATATGTTTTCTCCTCTTTTTCAATATGTTTTTACTCATTAAATATTGGTGGCAGTTTAAAATATCACTTTATAAAGTTACCGTGTCCAAATTGTCATTTTCTATTGGTTTTCTATAAATTCCGCACAAGCTGGACAATAACCATTTTCCATCAAATATGTACTAACATATTCTTCGCATCTAAAGCACCTTTCGACTTCATTCATATAACCACAATAACAGCATTTCCCAATCGGCAAAAATGATTCATTAATAGATACTCCAAAATTATTACACTCTTCGCAAGGGAAATCCCCAACAAATCTTTCGCTTCCTTTCGAATCATATTCCATCCTATGTAAAATTGTAAGATAGGGATTTAGTTTTTCAACAGAATCTACTAACTTATTAAAAAATGAATCTATTTCAGAATCATCATAAATAGAAATTTCCTCAGGTTCCATCGCACCATCTTCATTTTCATATCCATTCCCATTATGAAATTTAATATCGATATCAAATAATTTATCATTAGTTCCTTTAATGCATCTTATAGAACAAATACTGTCTTCTCCTAAATCATCATCAATTTCATAATTCACACAGACATGCAAGGCCGCTGATCCATCCTCAATAGCCGAGCAGGAAATCGAAAAAATTTCATGCCCCTCCAAAATACTCGAATAATCCGAAAGTTTATAGCAAACATCTAGGTTATAATATTGGTAAACTCTATCATATAATCCACGAAGAACCCCATCAAACCATTCCATAATCTCTTTCTTGTCAAGAATATCCATTCCCGTTTCAGAGGCCAATCGATATCTATAATACTCTTTCTCGTAATCTTCATTTATTGCTTGATCTTGATGCATGTCCTCTTCAGCTTCCCATGTGGCTATCATTTCCTGAGAAACCTCTTCGGCTTCATATTTTTCATCAATCTTTTTTATAAGATTATCGTATTTCAGAAAATCATTTTTCATTTTTTGGTAGGAACTTCTTGATAATATTTTACTATGTGCCACATGATTTCTTCCAGAAATAAAGTTATGTGTTTCATTTTTGAATGATTCTTCATCATCTATATATTTTAAAAAACAATCCTGCCAAATGTTAACTGAAACGTTTCTTTTCTTTTTTATAAAATCAGCTAGATGCGTGGCTTTTACATTTTCCTTAGTCCCTATATTTTGTATATCCAAATAATCTTTGACGTTTAAAACTATCTTGTCTTCATAAACAGTTCCTTCAAAAATAATTTTAACTAATGTTTCGAGTGTCATTGATAAAAAATCCGTATTAATATCTTCAAATTCAGGAACTCGCTGAACAAAAGCATTTTTTAACTCATGAACAGATTCTGCATATTTATTTAGTCCAAACGAGTCTATCCAATTAACGCCCAAAAAGTGTATTAACACTTTACTCGCAAAAGCCCGAAGATTATTCTCTATATGGTAGGCCTCTTGAAATGCCTCTTTACATAATTGTTCTGATTGTTCGTCCACTAGCCATGTACATACTTTCCAATCTTTAAGAAGTCTATTTTTTAGTTCAATTTTAACCTTCTCCAAATCCAAATCATATTCTTCGGTATTAGGTGAATCAATCATACACTCTATTCGCGCCGCAGCCCGATTGTATGTCTTTATTCCAAAAGAAAGAATATACTCTTTTTCTCCCAACGATACTATAAAAGTTTCGTTGGCTATTCTTGAAGTCATCCCTTTATAAACTAATGTCATTCCCGGAAATTTGTTTTTTATATCTTCTAATATCGTTTTACAATACTCTGCCCCATGATAATTCTCTTTATCACCTTCTATTCCCTCAAAAACTTCGTCCTTTGTCCAGGTATATAAAACATCCATATTGTAAATACCATCTACTGAAAACTTTATAATCACTGATTAATTATCCCCACTTTTTAAACCAATTCAATATTACTATCTGATTTTTCTCAACTAATTATAATTATAAATTATTTATTACTTATCGAGTAATCTAAAACCCTAATTTATCTCACAATTCTCTCCGCCATCAATATCGCATGTGCCGAAGAATTACATCTTATCCTACCATCCATAACCATATTAACAGCTTCATCAAGTTCAACTTCAAAAACTTCAATATCTTCATTCGCATCAAGGTGTTGTGAAGAAGTTTTTCGACAATCGGTAGCTAAAAACAAATGCATTGTTCCGGTAAGTTTTGATGATGACTCTACTGTTGGTCCCAAATAAGTCCAATTGGAAGATTCATAACCGGTTTCTTCTTTAAGTTCCCTTTTAGCCACAATTAATGCAACTTCTTCAGGATTCTTTCCCTCTTCAATCATCTTGGCTTCAGATGGTTCAAATCCACCAGCAGGAACTTCTATTAAATCACAGTTTTGGCTGAATCTATATTCAGATTTCAAAAGAATCTTATTATCTGTCGTAATAGCAACAACTGCTGCCGCATCAGGAATTGTAACTGTATAGAAATCCAGAATTATAGAGCCATCGGGTAACTCCACTTCATTTTTATTCACAATTACATATGGGTTTTGGATAATTGTTTCTTTTTTCAAGTTTCTCCAAACCACTAATTTCTCTCCTCCACCAATTCCGTCAAATCACTATTTTCGAATCATCGTATAACTTGGTAATATATCATAGAAATATGTTAAAAAAATTTTGAAATAATCTCTGATTTCGATGCCGTGGCAGTAATTGCTGTAACTTCTTTATTCTGTGCCAACAAAACGGCAAACTTTATGCTACATAACTGTGCCAGTTAAAATGCGCCTTCTAAAAGAAACCATAGTATTGTAAAATCATTATTTTTCTCCCAACATATATTTTACTACTCGAATATAATTAGTTATTTCTTCTTCCTGAATTTCTTTAGCTATATCTGTTTTTAGGTTCCCATAATTATTTAATTCATTTATAAATAATTTCATTTTTTCAACCAATTCTGGAAACAAAATTACGACTTCTTTTTTTAATACATTCATATCTTGGATTTTTGTCCTAGATAATGTCAAATGTGAAACGGTTTTATCAATAAACTTATGTGCTTCAGAAGAAGTTTTCGTCATAACAATGCTGCTAGGATCTATAAAGATTGTCCCAACGACAATATCATCTTTCTTAGATGGTATATTTTTAAAAAATTCAATTAATGTCCGTGTATGAAGCAAAAAGCATTCATAAAACAAATTTAATTGTAACCTACAATTAAACTCTTCTTTACTATAATCATTTGTTGTAGAGTTTTTTAATATGTTTATCTCCATTTGCTTTTTTTCACATTTTTGCATGGAATCAAAAGAATACAAAAACATTTCCATTTCATATAATACATGTTCAAGTATTTTATCTTTCATACATATTCACCTTTCATATTCATGGTGACGAGTACATGATTAAACTATATTCTATTAATTCTTATCATAGATAATCCATAATTTAGTAGATTCTGTACAATTGCCATATATATATTACTTATCAATACAAATCGTTCCCGATCCACCTGTAACATATATCGAATCCCCTACTACATAGTTCCCTATGTCACTAGCTAAATAGACGGCCCAATTCGCTATTTCTTCAGGTCTAGCAACTCTTCCCGATGGATTTCCTTCCCAATCAAGATAACTATTTTCATCCATATTTAACATCGAAGTAGCTGTTGGTCCAGGCCCTAAACAATTTACGACTATTCCATACTTTATACACTCATCTGCCAGCCCCATGGTCATCGATTTGACCGCATTCTTTGAGATTTCATAAGGAGTTTTTCCTAACTTCAACGCCGAAGCCGAACTGATGTTTAAAATATGACCCTTTACTTCATTTTCGCGCATATACTTAGCTATAATTTGCGAAGTAAAATACATTCCCTTCAAGTTTGTATTAATTACCGAATCCCAATCATCCTCAGTTATAGACCAAAAATCTGAAGGTCCATGTATTCCTGCAGCATTAACAAGAATATCTATTTTTCTCTTCTTGGTAGCCTCGTCTATTCCTTTCTTAATGCTCTCAATATCTCTAATATCCATTACAATAAAATCGGTATTATTCTTTAGTTCATCCACCTTTTTCTGTAATTTTTCAATATTTGTTCCTGATATAATAACTTGACATCCGTTTGCCACAAAGCGCTCTGCAATGGCATATCCTATCCCACCAGAACCACCTACTATAAAAGCCGTATGGTTCTTTAACAGATCTCCTTCCATCACAGGAACGAGAACAGGAGATAATTTCGTTTTAACAAATCTATTTTTTATCTTGCTAAAAATGGATTTTGATTTTCTCATTATTCCTTCTCCTTGAGAATGCTTATGATTTTTTTCGTTTTACTAATTTGCTTTTCAGACATAATTCCTTTAAGAGTATTCTTTAACCCGCCTTTACTATTTGAACTATACCTATATGTATCATAGAATTCATTAGTTTTATTAGCATCTTCTTCCATATCTGTAATTACTTCCAAGAAAAGTGGTTTATCCGAAACTTGCCCCAACTTTCCAATCACTGAATCTAATTCCTCTTTCGTGGAAGCCATATAATAATCATACCCCAACGATTTTACCCATCCCGCTGCAGTTTTCTCATGTTCAGCACAAATATATGAATCAATTGTTGGAATATTCTTTTTCCCAACAAAAAACTGAAATTCCGATCCACCGCCATTATTCAAAAGAATAACCCTAACATTAGAACCTATACTCCTTAATCCAGCTGCATTCATATCATAAAAGAAACTAAGGTCTCCGATAACCAAAAATGCGAGTTGATTAGTCGCTGCTGCATGTCCCGCAAAGGTCGAAAAACACCCATCAATTCCTAATGCTCCCACATTGCTATAACATCGTACTCCTTTAGCTAATTCGAAAAACTGCATTACTCTTGTACTATTAAGTATTGCTGTATCTAAAATAGAGTTTTCTGGAATTACTTTTGAAAGTTGCTGTGCCACATAAAAATTTGAAAAACTAAACTCAGGTAACTGAACTTTATCAATTTCATTTTTCCAAAGATTATAATAACAATGATCATTGTTAGTATTTAATGATACTTCAACAATTTTTGCAAAAAAATCTGACGGAGAACATTCAAAAATAGTTGTTAAACATTTGTATGCATCTCTAACTTCTCCGCTTTCCCAAATTAGCCAGTTTTCTTCGTCTTTATAATATTTTCTAAGGAATGGTTTCAATTGATATGCAGATAAATTGTTTCCAATTGAAATAATAATGTCTGGTTTCAAATGATCCATCATATTAATTGAGTGCGTTTCTGTATAAGGATAATATTGTACTACGCCTCGACAATCCAAATTCGAAAGATGTTCCGTCATAAATGCGCAATCAAATAAATCAAAAAACTTATTCATATTGATAATGTCAGCATCAGAAAAAACCAAATCCTGACCCACTACAATCATTATTCTTTTTCCAATTAGTTTCTTATAACTTTCTTTCCATTGTTTGGATGTAAGTGACGGAACATGCATCTTCCTTTCTTGTGACAATTCTTTACAACCAAAATCAATCGGATTGCCTATAATCGGAACATTTATGTGCACTGGGCCATTTCCATGATGGGAAAGGTTTAATAGAGCCTCATTTACTAGACGATTACACAACCATTCATCTTCCGCGTCCTTTATAATTGGAAGTTCAACTGTCTTCTTTACAATTCCATCAAATATCTTTTTCTGATCTATTTTTTGTGTCTCGAGTTGATCTTGATAATATGGATTCTTGTCAGCAGTAATAGCTAGTACTGGTATCCCTTGATAATGTGCTTCCGTAAGTCCAGGAACATAATTGCTTACTGCCGTTCCAGAAGTACATACACACGCGCACGGACGATTTTTTTGCTGAGATACTCCCATGGCATAATATGCAGCACTTCTTTCATCAACAACAGAATAACAAGTAAAATAATTATCATTTTCTATTGAATGAATAATGGGAATATCACTTCCTCCGGGTGAGAGAACAATATCTTTAATATCATATTCTTTCAAAAGTGATAATAAAATTTGAACACTTCTAATCTCTGTATACATTACCTATATCCTCCACTCAAAAGTATTTCTTAAATCCAGGCAGTGCTTCTAATTTCCCTCCAGCTATCTTATTTAACAAATGAATAACATCCGAATATTCTTTTTTTCTGTGTAGAATTATCCAATAAATACAATTTGGAAGTATAATGCATATTATCAATCTTATTAGCAAGTGTAAAAAAGAATAATCCCCAAAAAAACTACAGACATAATATGTTATTGAACATGCCACAAAAGTTACACCCAAATATATAATCAAATCCTTAATAAAATCTTTGCTATTCCTTTTGAATACGGATGAAAATAGATTATGAATCAGCCAAGGCATACCAACAAATAACATACTTAATACAGTGGATAATACCACTCCGTATAAACCTAGGTATTTTACCGAAAGCAAATTCATGGCGAGATTAACCACTGCTGTTATAAACGGGCGAAATCTATCTTTATGCCATATTCCTGAAGCATCTTTATATAAACAGAGCAACTGATTGGTTGTAATAATATACAAATACACTGCCAAACAAATTGCAATTCCATTCGATAGCAAGTTTTTTTCTTTTGCCCATAGAGCAATAAATGGTTGATATAAGCAAAGAAGACAACATGAACAAAATCCAGTTAACCACTCAACAAAAAAAGCTATTTTCTTTAGGTCACGATAATTTTTTTCTGGTGTTTCAGTTACAACACTATTCCCAACTCCCGCTAAGCAAGAATTGAAAATAATAATAAGAAAGCCAAAAACTGAATTTTGAATGTAAAAATAATTATTATATTGCCCAAGAATTTCTAGTCCCAAAAAAGCCGAGATAACAATTGAATCAGCAGAATTTTGAATAACGCCACCCACTCTCGCGGTAAATAAATCTTTTACTCTTTGATTAATCTCTTTTATTTCTTCTTTTTTTAATTTTCCCTTCGCTTTGTATTTTGGATACATTTTATCTGCCACTACAGCAGTTACAACATTATTTAATCCTTGACCAAAAAGCATACAAATCAAGTAGAAATAATAGTTTTTTGTAAAAAGCAAAATGCATAATTGTATCACATAAATAATTGTATTCGTTACTATAGTAACCTTGCTAATAAGGTCGGTTCTTTGATGAGCTTGTAATATACTATTTTTATATGCAAATAGCCAATAAGATATAACCGTATACCCTAAATTTAGCCAATATAAATAATAAATATTTAATGGAATGGTCGATTCTTGATTAATAAGTCTAGGAACAAATGGCGTTATCGCTAATCCAATTACAGCAATAATGATACCAATAATTCGATAATAGACTTTATATAATTGCATCAGCGCACAGATTTTCTCAGTATCATCTTCAGCAATTGGTTTATACATACTGAAAACCATTGCAATCCCTACACCAAGTTCTGTCATATTTAACACTTGCAATATTGAAGCAAATAGACTATTAAGTCCTACATACTCCATTCCAAGTATATAAATCATCGCCGTTCGAATAATAAATGGACATATTATTTGATATAACTTCAATAATATTCCAAATACTATATTTCTTGATGCGTTTTTTGTCCGCTCTATTTTCATTCCTTAATTGCTCCCAATATCTTCACCTAAGCATGTTCTCCAATTATCTATCTCGTCTTTCAGACGGTGATAATATTCTCGATCAAAGTAATTGTCTAATTTATAATATTGTGGATTCTTTAATATTTTCTCGCATAAAAATGTTATATCTTTTGGCTTTTCTGCATAGAAAACTCTATCCGGATATACTTTACTAAACCACTCATAACCGCTTGTTACTTTATGATCTTTTGTTTTTAAAACAATTACCGGAGTATTTGATATCAAAGAAAAAATTAAGCCATGATATTTATCAGTTACTACAATTCGAAAACAACCAAATGTTTTAATCATGTCTTCAACATACTCTTTTAGTTGATTATATATATCATTATTTGAGGCAGATATTATAGTGTCAGCAATCGTTACCTCATTATCTATTTGTCGTAACTCATTTGCTATTTCTAAATATTCATCTTCCGAATAGAATTGTTCTACATCCTTTCTTCGGCAAAGAAAAATTCCTGTTCTATTTTCACTTCCCTGATAATAGCCGATTAGCGAAGTAACTATATCAGGATATAGTTTTATTGTTAAATTTGGGAACATTTCTTCTGAGATTCTTAAAGAAACGGGATCTCTGGAGAAAAATAACAGTTTTTTATGTGCATTATATACATTTGAGCACAATTGTTTTCTTTCTTCGCTTTCAAAAAATACCGTTTGAGGCAACATAATCATTTCTATGTTAGGAAAAGCTTGAATAACTTTTTGATGCATCAAATCTTCTCTTCCATCGCCTAAATCATGAGTATTATATCCACTTTGAAAGAAAACAATATCATTTTTCTGCATAACCTTTCTCATTGCAGAGATCAAATCAACTTTCTCATCGCGAAAAACAGAAGTACGACATTTTAAAACTACATATTCTGGATAATTTTTTTCAAACCAGTTTAGCGTACAATATGTCTGGGCCATATCTCCCATATTTGATGATTCACAAACGCCACAGTAATAAATATGTTTATCACTTCTCGAAGCATCTTCTAGTAGTTTTCTTATTTCTGCTTTATGCTGTTTCGTTTTTTTATTTTCTCTATAATTTTCAAGATATCTTTTTATCACCTTTCCAAAAGGTGTTTTCTTAATTCTATCCTTGAAATTCATTAAAATATTCACCCCTCCTTAACGGACGATATTATAAGCAACTTCGATAAATGCTAGCAAGGTCTTTTGCATTTCGATTTTTATCATGTCTCTGCAGAGCTTTTTCCCTTGCTTTTTTTGATATTTCTTCGCATAAGTCATTATTTGAAAATAATTCTAAAATATTTGCAGCTAATATATATGATTCATGAACAGGGTAAAGCAAGCCTTCATTATTCGATATTATTGAACTTACTCCCCCTACATTTGAACTAATTACCGGTACTCCAAGAATCATCGCCTCACAAACCGAATTGGGTGAGTTTTCGATAATCGAAGATGATATAAATATATGGCTCTTTATGTATCTTTCCTTCATTTCTATTGAATTAAGAGAGCCGCAAAAAATAATGTTTTCCTTAAGATTATTTTTCTCTATCAATCCAAATATATAGTTCACATATTCCGTTCTTCGACCCTTGGAAAGACGTTCTTGGCTTTTAAACACATCACTTCCCGCAACATAAACCTTTACATCACCATAGTATTTTTTTACAATAGGTAACGCTTCCAATAAATAATGAAATCCCTTTATAGGATTTGATATTTGACTAAAAAAAATTGCGTGTTTTTCGCATCTTTCTAAACTCCAAATATCTCCTTCATAAAATGGTTCCCGAAGAACTTCGTTATTGAAATGATATTGTAATTTAGGATTCAACAGATATGAAGCTTTTTTATCCCAATCTGTTCTTCCTATAACATGTTGGGCAAGTTGAAACGCTTTCTTTTCATATTCTTTTCGATAATAATACTCTTTTGATAATTTCCGAATTCCTCCGCCTTTAATCATGTCTCTCAAAGAAGGATGTATCCCTTTTAGGGATTTATATTCTTCTTCAAGGTGCATATGAATATAAAATAATAATCCTTGAATTGAAATAATTGTTCTTTCTAATAATCCACATTCTTCTGCTGCTAAAATAGCAGAATATGTATGTGGGTATTCTGATCCCATAATATGAATTATATCCGGATTAAACTCTTTTATTATTTTTATCAAATCTTTTTGAAGATTACTATCGTAAGAATTTCTACTCTTCTCATAATATGCATAATACCTGTATGTTGAAGTAACCCCTTGTAATGTATTCTTTATTTCGGTTTGTGAACATGCTAAGCAAATTTCAATATCATCTTCTGACAGACGAAACGCATCAAGCATTCCTTCTACCCATCCCTCATTTACACTTGCTTTTATTCCATTTTCTTCTGCAATCTTAGGTAAAAGATTGTTTGTGAACCAAAGAACTTTCATTGTTGTTTCCCTTTTCTTTACACATAACCATAGCATAACAAATAATCATTATGAAACCTGTATAAAACTCTTGAGATTGGGCCAATGCTGTATTGAAGAAAAGCAAAATAAATAATAATTTAACAACTATTGACCAATTTGACTTTACTATCGGTGCAAAAAGCCATATTAATGCAAATAATGTCCATTGTAAACCACATGCTGCCGCAGTGGTTAAAAATTTTGCAGCTACCAATCCTTTTCTTGTCGAAAGAATAGATGTAATCGTATCATAGCCTACTCCAAAAGGATGTTGTCGAATAGATTCTAAACAAAGTTCTATTGTTCCAAAACGATACTGACCTGTACTATTCAAAATATTGATTGTTCCGTTTTCAGAAAATACCTTCGAAATAAATGCCGTTTGTATAATGCTATTTGAAAGATTATACTGATAATCAATTAATAACGCAGTCGCAAGTAATATTAATAATAATAAAAGTGTACTTCTTATTCCTATTTTTTCTTTCTTTTTCCCTTCAACAATATATCCAGCTAGCAATAATAAGAAACCTATAAACCCTGTGGTTGATCTTGTTGATATCAAGGCTAACGATAGTATAAGAATATATATAATAACTTTCTTTTTGGATAAGTTGTTTTTATCTTCTATAAACAACAAACAAAATAATGCACTATTTAGTACTATTTGGTATAAACCAGGTTCACCAAAAATACTAGTATTTCTATCATAATGCCAAGGATTAAAACAATATAAAAACAATCCATCAATAGTAATCGAACTACTTACCGATGTTCTATATGGAAGATGAATCATTGTCAATTTTTTTGCGAGATCTAAATTTATTAGACTTAACTCGTAGTAAAAAAGACTCACAACAGCTAAAAAAACCACGATTTTTATATATCTAGTCAGGAAATTTTCTTTATCATACAAAACCGCAATAAATCCAAAAAGAATGTGAACTATCCAAATAAAATATATATTTAACCCAACTCCACCTGTTGCAAAACGTTGCATTATTACTATCACAAGTAATATTATTCCTGCAATATATACCCATTGATTTCGTAACTTAGAAAATAATAATAAAAGCAAAGCTCCTATTCCAACAAATACAATTAAATACTTACTTACTATCTGATAATAAATAAATGAATCATTCAAACATATCGCAAAGTAAATTAGCAAATAATGGAAAGCTGTTTTTTTATTAATCTTAAGATGCAATTTCTGCATTTTTATTTACCCTTCTTATTGTTAGGATCAAGACTATGAAGATATTCTAGGTCAGAATAATACCTCGTATTTTTGCCAGCTTTAATATCTTTCACCTTTTCAATGTATTCGTCTCGTGAACGAATAACACGACACGGTACTCCTGCTGCCACAACATTAGCAGGAATATCCTTTGTTACAACGGATCCAGCACCTATAATACTATTGTCTCCTATATGAACTCCCGGAAGAATTGTACTTCTGGTTCCAACATAAACATTATTTCCAAGAACAATATCTCCAACTATTACCCACCGTCCACACTCATTTTCTACCGCAAGAGTACCTGCATCATGTGTCATAAATAGAACATCATCTGTAATATTACAATTATTTCCAATAGTTATGACCCATGGTTCTGTAGAAAACATTTTTGGAGAAGTTCCATAAAAACGTGTTCCTTCACCTACTTTTACACCAAGACTACGAGCATAACTTGCTGGATCTTTATTGCATCTGTATCTATCATACAACACCTTGAGTCGATTCATTATAGTTTTAAAAATCCTCATTTATCCATCCCCGTATATCAATGATTTTTTCATGTTTCTTAAGAATATAATTTAGAGTTTTGTAATATTTCAGTTTAAAAAGAATTGTCTCAAACATCTTCATTCGATGAGCCTCATTGCAGTATCCTTCTCTATCTCCAGACTTTTGTCCTTCATGAACACGGAATCCAGCCAATACAGTATTAATAGACCATATTTTTTCTTTCTGGGCAAATCGATGCCATAAATCATAATCACCCGCTGCCTTAAAATCAGAATTAATTCCACCAACAGATTCATATAACTTTCTTGTCCAAAAAGAGGATTCTTGCTGAATGCAACCGAGTCTTCTTCCATCCATCCAACCACGCTTAATACAATACCGTGGAAATGTTATAAAACTCGTAGTAGGAAAATAAAGAATCCCTTTCTCATTTATCTGCGCAGGTAAACCAACACACCACTCTACACCGTTTTTTCCAACTATTTTAGATACTACCTCTAATGTCCAAGGCATATATATATCATCGGAGTTAAGCCAACAAAAAATATCTCCTTTAGCCAACTCAAATCCTTTTCTAATACCATCATACATTCCATTATCTTTTTCACTAATCCATCGCATAGGATAAGTGTTTTCATAGCGTTTTATTATTTCTATTGTTCGATCTGTTGAACCGCCATCTACTATGATGTGTTCAAAATCTTGAAATGTTTGATTCTTAATTGAAAGAATACATTTCTCAATATATTCCTCTGAATTATATGTAGGTGTAACAATACTAATCATTGCATCTTAACCCTCATTTTTTGATATGAAATCTACGATTTGATTTGACCATTTTTTATAATAAAATAGTTTTTCGGCAGTTTCTCTAGCAGAATTTCTCATATTAATGTATTCTTCTTGATTCATATCTAAAACTTTATCGATAGTTTCCACAAATCCCTTACAATCATATGGTGGGATTAATATTGCACATGTTTCATTCAAATAGTTTTTTGTATAATCTCCAAAATCTGTGCATATTGGTATTACCCCATAGGATAGTAACTCGGGAATTTTGCTAGGAAAATTTGCTTGAGTAATTTTGTTTACTTTTCGAATTAGCAACAAGAAATCCATATTTTTATATAATTCAATTAATTGGTCATATTGCATAAAACCGTGAATTTCAATGCTATCTTTAATTTTTTCATAAAATTCACGCGGTATAGCGTTAATTATTTTCTCTTTACTTGCTCCAGTTATATGTAATTTTATCCTTGATAAATTCTCTTTACTTAAATTAGCAATAGATGAAAACATGGTATTAATATCATCTTCATAACCTGTTAATTTCATTCCTGGATAGATAAAATTAATAATTTCTCCTTTTTGTTTGTTCGGAATCCATTTATACTCAAATGGGTCTGCCATAATTGGTAAAAGCATTGACTTGCATTTATGCTTCATATCCTGATTCATTAACAAACTGCTGATAGCATAATCTCCCCGAAAATGTTTCCACATATAATGTATGGAAATTCTATTTGTCAGGAATTTGGGTGTGAAAACATTAAATTTATATTGGTATGGTTGCATATATTCAACACGAATAGCAAAAAGTTTCTTTGTACCGTATTTTTTTACACAATGCCTCATTCCATCAATTTCTAAATTATAGAAAACAAAATAATCATTTGAGTTCACACCATAATGCTCAAATATTTTTTTGCATTCTTTTATATCGAAAGTTGACTTTATAATGTTTTTTGAATTACTCTTGTAAGTCGCGTATTCAATCTCTTTATATTTATTTTCGCAACCTGTTGGTACTGTATTATTTTCACCAATAACAATTACTGAATATCCTTCATCTTGTAAAGCATATGCAAAATACTGTATATAATTTGCTCCTGCACTTCCTCTGGGAAATTTTTCATGGCTAACTATAAATACACGTTTTTCGCCATCCTGCATATTCCATTGCTCCTATGTCTCAAATTGTGGTTTTCCACATACTTACACTCTTCGTTTTATGTAGTTTTTAGCTTTTTTTACTAGAGATGGTTTTTCTGTTTCAAGTAGTCTTAATTCTTGAATTTTATACCCATTATTATATGCCCATATATCTAAACAAAATTCACTCAGCGCCCCTGCATACCTTTTCTGATCAGCTCGGTCCTCACTTAATTCCACAACCCTATCTATTATTGGAAACAACCAAGTACAGTAATCATTGAATATCTTAGACTCCATTATGAACATATTTAACATATGCGCCGATTTGCCTTGAAGCACTTTTAAAGCAGCTTCATCATAAGAAGGTGAGCACTCATGAATAGCCCTTTTTAATCGTTCAACATCCTTTTTATGAATATCTTCATAACCTTTTCTTGAATTAATATAATGCTGTTCTATGGATTTAAGATACTTTCGTTTGGGTGTAGCATAAATGCAAGGAACTTCTTCTTTAATTATTCCTTCCAAATCTAGAGAGGTTATCTCTTTTTTACCATTCGAGCTAAAATATCTTCTATAATGAGAGACACCTATATAATCATAATCTTTCAAAATTAAGTTTTTCCATGCCCAATAGATGGCCGTCAATTCACAGTATGTTTTATTTTTTTTACTTATGTTTTCGCCCTCGTTGTCAGGTTGAAACTTATCGCTCAAATCAACAATTTTCTCTCCAACAACAATAGGGAGATATATAGCATCTGAAGGTATTTTATAATCCTTATGGGTAACAACTATAATCTTATTATTCATTACCGAATCTCCATTTTAACATTCAATAGGGCTTTAGCGATTACTTGATCCATATCATAATACTTATATTCCCCAAGCCGTCCGCCAAATGAAACTTTTTTTTCTTTCTCTGTCAATTTTCTATATTCTTCATATAAGCAATTATTCTTCTCATCATTGACCGGATAATATGGTTCATTTCCAAGTTTCCATTCAGAACTATATTCTCTACTAATCACAGTTTTGGACAAATCATTTCCATTTTCATCTTTGCCAAAATTAAACCACTTATGTTCAATAATTCTAGTCCATGGAGTCTCAGTATCTGTATAATTAATCACAGCATTCCCTTGAAAATTTGTTTTGTCCAATATTTCCGTTTCAAAACGAATGCTCCTATATTCTAGTGTGCCTAATGAAAAATCGAAAAATGCATCAATGGGGCCTGTATAAATAACATGCTCCGCTCTCGAATTTAAATCTTTTTTGTTTTGTAAATAATCTACGCCCAATTCAACCTCAATATCTTTTAGCATATTTTCAACCATATTGGTGTATCCGCTAATCGGGATTCCCTGGTAAAGCGCATTAAAATAATTATTATCAAAAGTTAATCGGACTGGTAACCTCTTGATGATAAATGCCGGAAGGTCTTTACAATCTCGTCCCCACTGCTTTTCGGTATATCCTTTTACCAACTTCTCATAAACATCACGGCCAACAAGCGATATTGCTTGTTCCTCGAGATTTTTTGGAGCATAGTTAATTTCAGTTTTTTGACTTTCAATCTTCTCCCTAGCTTCTTCCGGAGTAACTACTCCCCACATTTTATTAAATGTATACATATTAAATGGCAAAGAATATAGTTCTCCATGGTAATTGGCTACTGGCGAATTAGTGTATCGATTAAAAGTAGCAAAACGTTGAACATATTCCCATACTTCTCTGTTATTAGTGTGAAATATATGTGCGCCATATTTATGAACATGAATGCCTTCAACTTCTTCTGTATATATATTGCCAGCAATATGGTTCCGTTTATCAATCACTAACACTTTTTTTCCAGCATCAGTTAATTCTCTAGCACATACAGATCCATATAATCCCGAACCTACTATCAAATAATCATACATTTCATTTCACCATCTGCTGAGCAATATCAGCATCCACTATTTCTTCTCCTGTCTTATTAATCAATTGGGCTTTTGAAGCTTCACTTAACCCATTACTAATCACTGCATTTAAATCACAAGTACTACATTTATCCAACTGTTCCTTCGTGACTTTACCATCTCTATAGTCACAGCATATTTTGTTTTCATACATAGAATATGGCGTTTTTGAAAATATACTTTTTACTTTATGCCTAAAAACCCACCATGCTGGTTTCCATATATATTTATGCATAGCAGGGCTCACGCTACCTATCATCCAACATTGACGGTCACAGCATCTAACCTTAGACCTAACTTTTTCTGCTTCCTGGCTATTCCATAGTTCTTCCCATGTTTGATTATTCAAGTTGCCCATTACTTCTTTGTCTTTCGTTCCATTACATGGCATAACATCACCATAGGGATCAATGAAAAAGGTATCAAAAGACATATCACAAGGCAATAAACGAGGTTGTCCATAAATATAGTTTATCAATCCATGATTGAAATACGCACGGAACCATTTCTTCGGACTCTTGCTTCGTAAAAGTTTATTAACTAGTTCCTCAAAATTCTTGGCCACCATTGGACGATCATGAATAATGTTTTTAGCTTCTACAAAATAAAAACTATTGTGTAAAGAGGCTGTTGCAAACTCCATTCCCATCTCATTGGAAATATCATAAAGCGGAACCAGATCAGGCGCATTCTTATCTTGTACGGTCATTCCAAATCCAACATCTTTCATTCCCATCTCACGAAGAGTTTTCAATGTCTGATATCCACGCTGATAACCGTTTTCAAGGCCACGAATTTCATTGTTGGTTTTTTCCAAGCCTTCAATTGATATACGAATACCTATCTGAGGGAATTCTTTTGCAAGAGCAACAATTCTATCTGTAAAAAATCCATTGGTTGAAATCACAATACGATCAGATTTTTTGTACAACTCCCTAACAATATCAGGGAGATCTGTACGAATAAAAGGTTCTCCACCAGTTATATTCGTAAAATACATTTTGGGAAGTTTTTTAATAGTTTCAATAGATAACTCTTCTTCAGGTTTGGAAGGAGCCTTATATCTATTGCACATAGAACAACGCGCATTACATCTATATGTCACGATTACCGTTCCGTTCAATTTTTTTTCTTTTGAAGCCATTTTGTTTATCCTCTTACTATTTCAAATACTTTCATTAACGCATCATAATGTGTTTTAGGAGCGAATCTGTCTTCCAAACGAGAACGACTCTTTAATCCCATTTCTGTTATTTTCTCATCATTGTCAAGAAGCATTATCTTTTCTTTTAAATCATCTGCATCACCCGGTTTGAACAAATATCCATTTTCGCCGTCAATTACTAATTCTGGTAAGCTACCAATATTTGAAGCAATTACCGGCTTTGAATACTGAAATGATTCAAGTGCTGTATTGGGAAGATTGTCATACCAGATTGAAGGAATAAGTGTGAAACGTGCTCCTTTAATAATATTTTCAAGTTCTGTTCCACTTTTAAACCCTAAAAACTCAATATTGCTAAGATTATTATCCTTAACATATGTTTTTAATCTTTCACCCTCTTCGGTGGTATCATCACCCATTATCTTTAGTAGTTTATCCGGCATTTTCTCATATGCTCTGACGACCGTATCTACACCCTTTTCTTCAGTAACACGCCCAAAGTAAAGACCGTAAGTTCCAACTTGAGGTTCGCCAACTTCACTTTTGCTTGCCGTAAACGTGGGAATGCAATATATCTTTTCTTTCGCAAATCCATTATCTACCAATTTGTTTTTTAGAAACTCAGATGGAGTAATAAAAGCATCTACTTTATCATATACTTTTATCAAATAGTGATATTTCATTGAAAACACACGTATTAGAGAAGCCGCTTTTGAGCCTTGCACACAACTTCTCTTAATACATGTCTTATATCCTTTTGTTAAACACTCTTCGCAAACCTGCTTTTGATAAATAAAATCAAAACGCGGGCAAAGAAGAAAGTAATCTGACAGCCTAAGAACGACAGGAATACCAAGTTGTTTTGCTCCTGTAATAACGCTTGGAGATAGTTTATTCACAAAGTGAATAATATATACCAAATCTGGATTTATATCTTTGATTTCTTTTTGTATAGCTTTTTTCACTTCTGTGGAATATACACTTCTGGAAAACATCTGCCAAACCGACTTAGGCGTTTTCTTAACTTCATTAAAGTATACTGCGTCTCTACTTCCAATAGGCTCTACAAAATACTTGGAGTATTCTGTCTCAACATTTTTTGTGGAATGAATAGAAAACGGAATCACTTCATGCCCATTATCCTCTAGCATCTTTTTTATATTAAACATATACTTTTCCGGACCTCCGGAAATGAAATATCTGTAGTTAACTAAAAGGATCCTCATTCTTCAAAACTCCCGTAATACCCTTTGTACCAAGTTGCAAATTTCCTTAAACCTTCTTTTATGCCAATCGTAGGTCTGAAGCCATAATCCTTTTCCAATGCTTCAGATTCGGCGTATGTAATTGGCACATCCCCCGCTTGCATTCCTACCAATTCACGATGTCCTTCGAAATCATAATCCTTGGGTAATACTCCTGCATTTACAAGTTCTTCCTGTAGCGTCGCAACATAGTCTAGAAGGTTCTCCGGTTCTCCTCCACCAATGTTATAGATAGCATACGGAGGAATCGGAAGTCCATCTTCTCCAATTTGCTTTTCAGGAGCTCCTTGCATTACTCTATAAATGCCTTCAACTATATCATCAATATAAGTAAAGTCTCTCTTCATATTTCCGTAATTGAAGATTTTTATTATACCGTTCTTAGCTAAAGTATTTGTAGCCGAGTAGTAAAACATATCCGGTCTTCCTGCAGGTCCATAAACCGTGAAAAATCTAAGTCCTGTAGAAGGGATGTTATATATTTTTGAGTATGAATGTGCAATTAATTCACAAGATTTTTTCGTAGCAGCATATAAACTAACAGGATTGTCAACTTTATCTTCTACAGAAAAAGGAACTTTCTTGTTGCCACCATATACTGAGCTTGAGGAAGCATAAACCAAATGCTCTACTTCATGATATCTACACGCCTCCAATATGTTATAAAAACCAATAATGTTGGACTCTATGTATGCATCTGGATGATCTATGGAATATCTTACCCCCGCTTGAGCTGCAAGATTAACTACTACCGCTGGTTTATACTTTTCAAAAATCTCGTTTATAAGTTTTTTGTCTGACAAATTTCCCTTTATAAATATATGCTTTGCACGGCTATCCTTCGCTTCCTTTTCTATTAATCCAAGTCTGTATTCCTTTAACTTAGGATCATAGTAATTATTCATTGAATCGAAAGATATTACTGTTCCATTATCTAATTCTTTCAATAAACGTATAACAAGATTAGCCCCAATAAACCCTGGGGAACCAGTAACTAAAATTGTTTTTCCGTTTAATTCCACTTTTCTTTTATTCATTGTCTCTCCCTGCTAGTTATATATTTCTAAGGTTTTTTCAACAACATCATCCCAGTTATATTTATTGCAAATAAAATCTGCAGATTTGCTTTTGTATAAATTCACCTTCTCAGGATTATCTAACAAACCCTGCAATTTATTTCTTAAATTCTCCTCATTTCCCCTCATAAATATTTCTGCTTTATCTTCGACTACCTCCGCACACTCTGGTATATCTGAAACTAAACAACAATTGCCATAACTCATAGCTTCCAAAAGACTTAGAGGCATTCCTTCAAGATCAGACGGCAGTGTATAAATATATGCATTACTGTAAAGTTCTTCAAGCACTCTCCCTTGTTGGAAACCTGTGAAAATCACATCTTCTCCTGCAAAGTTTTTCAATTCATTCAAAAACTCATTAGTATCAGAACTGCCTCCGGCAATTACAAGTTTCTTATCAGTATTTACACCTTTCCATGCGTCAACTAAATAGTGAAGACCTTTTTCAGGAACTATACGACCAAGGAACAAGACATAACTGTCTTTTTCAAGACCCCACAACTTCTTTATTTCATCTACTTCTCTTATGATTGGTCTAGTTACACCATTAGGGATAAAAACAGTTTCTCTGCCGTATTCATTTTTGAAATACTCCTGAACTCCTCGGCTTAAAACTATTATTTCATCAGCTTTTTTTACAGCCTGTTTCTCTCCGAATTTTATATACTTGGTTGCAAATCCACCCCATTTGGCTCTCTGCCAATCTAATCCATGAATTGTAACTATTACTCTCTTTTTATGAAGCTTAGGTAACCAGCACATTGCTGCAGGTCCTTCTGCATGTATGTGAACAACATCTGCTTTGGATCTTGCTGCTTTCCATGCTGCAGCAAATGATGAAGTCATAGCTGCCAGACCTTTTTTATCCAAAGTCCATACAGGCAATATTTTTACGCCTTTATACTCTTTTAATTCAGCACTATCAAATTCCGAACCACTGACATGATGACCTTTTCGGTTATAACACGTTACCTGATGTCCGCGTTCTACCATTCGAGTAGCTAATTCTTCAACTACAATCTCTACTCCGCCCTCACGGCTTGGAATTCTTTTATGGCCAAGCATTGCTATATTCAATTTGTTGTCAGCCATAGCTTAGCCTCCTCAATTAATGAATGCTAATAATATTACTACAAATAATTAGTCTCTATTAAACAAATCTCTCGTATAAACCTTATCTCTCACATCATCCAAATCTGAACCAACACGATTTGCAATGATTGCCTGAGACATACTCTTAAACTTTTCTAAATCATTTATTACTTTAGATCCAAAGAATGTTGAATTATCCTCAAGTGTCGGCTCATAAATGATTACAGTAGCCCCTTTGGCTTTTATACGCTTCATTACTCCCTGAATACTGCTCTGTCTGAAATTATCGCTGTTTGATTTCATAGTGAGTCGGTATACACCTATCACACATTCCTTTTCTTCGGAAGCCTTGAAATCTCCTCTGTTGTAATAATCATAGTAACCGGCCAGTTTTAATACTCTGTCCGCTATGAAGTCTTTTCTGGTTTTATTGGATTCAACGATTGCTTCTATGAGATTTTCAGGAACATCTGCATAGTTTGCTAAGAGCTGTTTTGTGTCTTTGGGAAGACAATATCCTCCATATCCAAATGAAGGGTTGTTATAGAAGTCCCCGATACGAGGATCCAGGCTTACTCCTTTTATGATTTGATCTGTGTTAAGCCCTTTCATTTCTGCATAGGTATCAAGTTCATTGAAATACGATACTCTTAACGCAAGATATGTATTGGCAAACAACTTAACCGCTTCTGCTTCTGTAGTACCCATGATGAGAGTATCTACATTATCTTTTAGACTTCCTTCCACGAGCAGTTTTGTAAATGTATTTGCTTCTTCAATCTGTTCTTCCGTTGCTCCAACGATAATACGCGAGGGATAAAGATTGTCATATAGAGCTTTTGATTCTCTTAAAAATTCGGGGGAAAATAAAATACGATCTGTATTGAAACGTTTTTTTACCGATTCGGTATATCCGACGGGTATGGTACTTTTGATTACCATGATTGCTGTATCAGAAGATTTTAAGACGAGTTCTATGACACTTTCTACAGCACTGGTATCAAAGAAGTTTTTCTGAGGGTCATAATTAGTCGGTGCAGCTATAATAACAAAGTCTGCATCGCTGTATGCTTTGGCTCCATCAAGAGTTGCAGTCAGCTTCAACTCTTTCTCTGCCAGATATTTTTCAATATACTCATCCTGTATAGGTGACTTACGATTGTTAATCATATCCACCTTTTCAGGCATTATATCTACAGCCGTAACTTCGTGCTTTTGAGACAGAAGTACAGCAAGACTTAATCCGACATATCCTGTGCCGGCAATAGCAATTTTTAAATCATTAAATTTATTCATTGTCACATATCCCCTGTTTGCCCACAATATGACATTTTATTTTACCATATATAGTGGCCTTGTTCAATAAACATAAACCTA
>CAMJBT010000051.1 GCA_946403965.1 uncultured Pseudobutyrivibrio sp.
CAAAAGAACTTGGCTACGAGACTCATGTTTTTGCCTGGGCAGCAGGGGATGTGGGGGAAGCTCTCGCAGACCATTTTTATCCTATCAGCATCGTGGAAAAGGAAGCTATCCTGGAGGAATGCAAGAAGATTCAGCCAGATGGCATTTGCACCATCGCTTCTGATTTGGCTACAGTGGCTGTAAACTATGTAGCCACAGAGCTTGGCTTGCCAGGAAACACAATGGATACCATGCTAAAATCCACCAACAAATGGGAGATGCGAAAGACTTTTGCTGAGAATGGCGACCCAAGCCCAAAGAGTGTTTGTGCGTCATCTTTTGATGAGTGCAAAGACATGGACTTCGAGTTTCCTGTCATTGTAAAGCCTACAGATCGTTCTGGCAGTCGTGGTGTCACAAAGGTGGAATCCATGGATGGCTTGAAGACAGCTATCGATACAGCTCTTGAATGTGGTTTTGAAAAGGCTGTTGTTGTAGAGGAGTACGCAAGCGGCTTGGAGTACAGTGTGGAATGCATCACATATAATGGTCAGCATAACTTGCTAGCAATCACCAGAAAGTACACTACGGAGGCGCCAAACTTTATCGAGGTAGGCCATCTAGAGCCAGCATCGCTTTCTGAGGAGGTGGCTTCAAAGGTTCGTGACGTAGTGTTCCATGCCCTAGATAGTCTTGGTGTGAAAAACAGTGCATCTCATTCAGAATTAAAGATTGATTCTAATGGTAGGATCCGCATTATCGAAATCGGTGCCCGCATGGGTGGCGACTGTATCGGCAGCAGCCTGGTGGAACTTTCCACAGGAATCGACTTCGTAAAGGCGGTAATCGATGTGGCCGTTGGCAAGGAACCAGAGGTTCAGAAGACAAAAAATGGCTATGCCATTATCAGATATATCATGAGCGCCGATGATGCGAAGCTTCTAGAAGAAGTGAAGCGTGATTGTGCTGATCATCTTGTGGAATATGAAATCGAAGATGATTTGACTGGAGAGATTACTGATAGCTCTACCAGATATGGATATTTCATTCTCGCGGATGGGAACGGGGATGTGGTGAAGTATTTGCCTGAGGAATAATAAAAAAATCTAAAATGACTTGCCAGTGATGGAGTAGAGAGTCATAATATATATGTTTTAATTGTAAATATTAAAATGATGTATATAGCTTTTTTAGATTGCTCGGTACACCATGCTTAGATATTAAAGCAAAAAGCCTATTAAGATAGAATTATATTCGTCTATAAGGCAGGAGGAAAGCAAATGATTAATTTTAATGTACCACCATTTGTGGGCACAGAGGAAAAATACATAAAGGATGCCATTTCAAAGCACAAGATTTGTGGTGATGGCGAATACACAAAAAAGTGTAATGCATGGCTTGAGGAGAAAACTGGTTCACCAAAGGTCCTTCTCACCACATCATGCACACACGCTACAGAGATGGCTGCACTTCTTTGCGAAATTCAGCCAGGGGATGAAGTCATAATGCCTTCATTCACATTTGTTTCTACAGCAGATGCATTCGTGCTTCGCGGCGCCAAAGCCGTTTTCGTAGACATCCGTCCAGACACTATGAACATCGACGAGACAAAGATCGAGGCTGCTATCACAGAAAAGACAAAAGCCATCGTTCCTGTTCATTATGCAGGTGTTTCATGCGAGATGGACACCATCATGGATATCGCAAAACGTCATAATCTAAAGGTAGTTGAAGATGCTGCTCAGGGTATTATGAGCACATATAAAGACAAGGCCCTTGGAACAATCGGTGATTTCGGAGCTTTTTCCTTCCACGAAACAAAGAACTATTCCATGGGTGAAGGTGGGGCGCTTCTCATCAGAGATGAGGCTAACTCTGAAATGGCAGAAATCATCCGTGAAAAAGGTACAAACCGAGCAAAGTTCTTCCGTGGTCAGATTGATAAATACACATGGGTGGAGCCAGGTTCATCATATCTTCCATCAGAGCTCAATGCAGCTTATCTCTACGGTCAGCTAGAGCAGGCAGACAAAATCTTTGATGATAGAATGAATTCTTGGAATGAATACTATGCCGCATTCAAGGAGCTTGCAGATGCAGGTAAGGTTGAACTTCCAACAATTCCAGAAGGTTGCACTCATAACGCCCACATGTTCTACCTTAAGTGCAAAGATTTGGAGGAGCGCAGCGCCCTCATCAAGTACGGTAAAGAAAATGGCGTAGAAATGGTATTCCACTACATTCCATTACATTCATCGCCAGCAGGCCAGAAGTGCGGTCGTTTCCATGGCGAGAATGTATACACAACAAAAGAAAGCGAGCGTTTGGTTCGTCTTCCGCTTTATTATGGTCTGACAGCTGAGGATAGAGCAAAGGTCATTAGTGTTGTTAAAGGATTCTTTGAAAATGAAGCAAATATTTAATGGCGTTAAGCATTGGCAGAAAATTGCATATGTTTTATGTGCATATGATTTGTTTACTGTTGTGCTGTCATATTTTCTTGCCCTTTGGCTTCGATTTGATTGTCAGTTTTCACATATAGGCCAGGAATATTTAAACAAATATTATTTGATAATTTTGCCATATGCGGTTTTTGTGGTATTGGTATATTATTTGCTTGGGCTGTATCACAGTATCTGGCGTTTCGCTAGTTTCTATGAGCTCAAGAAGCTTGTTATCGCAACAGCTATCACTGCAATCACCAAAGTTGTAGTTGTGTTGATGTTTGTTTATCGTATGCCAATCTCATATTTTGTATTTGGCGTGGCTTTCCAGTTTTTCTTTTCTGTTGGAATTAGATTTTCTTACAGATTTATTTTGCTTCTCAGAGAGAATCATGAGAACGTTGGAGTTGAAACAAACGTACTCCTTATTGGCGCAGGTGCTGCTGGCAGAATGATTCTTCGAGATGTTAACTTTGTTCAAGGTGGAACCCATGGCAAGACAAAAGTTGTTTGTATAATAGATGACAATTCCAACAAATGGGGCCGTTACATTGATGGAGTAGAAGTAATCGGTGGACGTGACAAGATTCTCGCTGCAGTTGAAAAATATGAGATAGATGAAATCTATATCGCGATTGCAAGCATCACTCCTAGCGACAAGAGAAACCTTATAAACATTTGTAAGGAAACAGACTGCAGAATCAAGCAGCTTCCAAATATGTATGCTGAAAAAGCTGGGGTTGTCAGTGCTGGTAGCCTCCAGAATATCACTATTGAGGATGTTCTTGGTCGTGATCCAATCAGCCTTCACCAGGAAGATGTGGCAGCTCAGCTTCACAACAAGGTTGTACTTGTAACAGGTGGTGGCGGTTCTATTGGTTCAGAACTTTGTCGTCAGATTGCAAAGTACGAGCCAAAACAGCTTATTATTTTTGATGTTTATGAAAATAATGCATATGATATACAGCTGGAATTAAAGCGCAAATATCCTAATTTGGATTTAGTAACCCTTATTGGTTCGGTTCGTGATGCACGCAGAATCAATTCTGTATTTGAGACTTACAGACCAAATATCTGTTACCATGCTGCTGCTCACAAGCATGTACCTCTTATGGAGGATAGTCCTTGTGAGGCTATTAAGAATAATGCTGTTGGCACATACAAGACAGCTTATGCTGCCATGAAGTATGGCTGTGACAGATTCGTTCTTATAAGTACAGATAAGGCTGTTAATCCTACAAATGTCATGGGTGCCACAAAACGTATTTGCGAAATGATCATCCAGACATTTGATAATTTGGTTCGTACCAACCAAGAGGACAAGCTTCCTGTTCTTATTACACATCAGCTTGATATGGATCTTGAGGATGGTGATAGGGTTCCTACAGGAAGTGGACATACCGAGTACGTGGCAGTTCGTTTTGGTAACGTGCTTGGCTCAAACGGATCGGTGGTGCCTTTGTTTAAGAAACAGATTGCTGAAGGCGGTCCTGTCACTCTTACTCACAAAGACATTATCAGATATTTCATGACCATTCCTGAGGCAGTAAGCCTTGTGCTTAAAGCTGGAGCTAATGCAAGCGGTGGTGAGATTTTCGTTCTTGATATGGGAGAGCCAGTAAAGATTCTTGATCTTGCCAGAAACATGATTGAGCTAGCAGGCCTTCGTCCAGATGTAGATATCGAGATTAAAGAAATCGGTCTTCGTCCTGGCGAAAAGCTTTATGAAGAGAAGCTTATGAGCGAGGAAGGCTTGAAGGAGACTGAGAATCATCTTATCCATGTGGCTGAACCAATAAAGTTTGATGCGGATGAATTTTTGGGTAATCTAAATATCCTTATGAATTTAGCATACAGTAATAAAGCTCCTGAGGTGGTTCAGAAAATCAGAGAAACTGTTCCAACTTTTAAGGGATAGTTTGAATTAGAAGATGCAGTCATTGAGCTATCGCCCATATTTAATATTTAAGGATAAATTTTATGTGCAGTGAAAAAAAGGTTTCAATAATAGTCCCAACCTACAATTGCAGTGAGTATATAGACACATGTATGGATTCATTGTTGAATCAGACGTATAAAAATATAGAGATTATTTTGTGCGATGACTGTTCTACTGATGATACAAGAGAAAAACTTGAAAAATACAAGTCGTTAAATATAGTTAAAGTTTTATACAATACTCAAAATATGCGACAAGCATTTACTCGAAATAAATGTCTTAAGGAATGTACAGGAGATTTTATCATGATGCAGGATGCCGATGACGTTGCTGATTTAAATCGAGTAAGCATTTTGGTTGATGCGTTTGAGGATGATGTGGATTTTGTAAGTAGTGGCTGCTATTGGTTCGATGAAACTGGCAGATACAAAGATTGGATCTTTGAAAAAAAATATCCAGAGAAGAAAGATCTTTTATGGGGAATACCAGTTGTTCATGCTGCATGCATGTTTAGAAGAGAATGTTTAGATGCTGTTGGAGGATACAGAACAGGAAAACATTTAGCTCGAGCGGAAGATTATGATTTAATAATGAATCTTTATGCTGCTGGATATTGCGGAAAGAATATTCCAGATTTGCTTTATGGCTATAGGGTGGACAGAGATGCTCTTCAACGCAGAACATTTTCAACAAGAATCGATGAGTGTTTTATTAGGGCACATGGGTTCAAGGCTAATAAAATCATGTTACCTGTTGGATGGTTATATGTGTTGAAACCAATAGCTGCTCATTTAGCATATTTGGTTAATTGCTTAAAGTATAAAAGAAGCAGAGGTTAATCGTAAAATATCTATGAAGAAAATATGTTACGTTGCAACAATTGGATTATCAATAAGATCTTTTTTTGTGCCACAATTGAAGTATCTTGCTGAGAATGGATATGATGTGACTGTAATCTGTTCTTACGAAGATGGAATACAGGCATTGGTAGGGAACAAAGTAAGATATTACCCAATAGAGATACCACGTGGTGTCTCTTTTTTTGGTATGATAAAAGCTATAAATAAATTAAAAAAAATTTTTACAGAGGAGCAATTTGATTTGGTGCAATATTCTACACCTAATGCTGGTTTATGTGCAGCTATCGCCAGCAAGAGATGTAGAGTACCTGTGCGTAATTACCATCTAATGGGATTGAGATATCTTGGTGATGCGGGTATGAAACGCAACTTGCTTAAAATGTTTGAAAAGATTACATGCCGATTATCTACTGATATTGAATGTGTCAGCAGATCCAATCTAGATATGGCAATAAAAGAAAAATTGTTTCCAGTGGAAAAAGGCACAATTGTATTCCATGGAAGTACAGGCGGTATAGATATACAGCGCTTTAATGCTGATCTAAGGGAGATGTACCGCTCTCAGATTAGACGGGACCTAGGAATAGATGCCGACGAGTTCATTTACGGATTTGTAGGAAGAGTAACTCGTGATAAGGGAATTAATGAAATATTAATGGCTTATGATAAAGTTCATAAGGGAAAGTTGATATTCGTAGGATTCTTGGATGAGGTTGATACACTAGACGATGCCTTGTATGAGGCATCTCGTCATAATGAAAACATTATTTATACTGGTCCTGTAAACGATGTGGAAAAATACTATGCAGCAATTGATTGTCTGTTGCTTCCAAGTTATCGAGAGGGATTTGGCAATGTGGTGATAGAGGCAGCAGCCATGGGAACACCTGCTATCGTCTCACACATCCCAGGACCTATTGACGCCTCAGTTGAAGGTGTAACTGCTTTATGGGTTGAGCCAAAGGATGTTGATGATTTGGCTGAAGCTATGAAAAGCATGGCTGAATGCGCAAAGGATATGCAGAAGGAATGCATAGAATTTGCTAGAGATAATTTTGATCAGGAAAAGCTGAACCGGGAGATATTGAGAAGGAAGAATGAGTTATTGGGGATATGAGGGGAAATTGAAAAAGTATTTTTTATAATTAATTATTCATAGGTTTAATCTTGAAAAATACATTGAAACTAAAACCGAGGAAAAATAAATGCACAAAATAGTAATTGTAGGAGCTAGCGGTCATGGAAAAGTAATCGCTGACATCGCATTATTAAATGGATATGATGAAGTTTTGTTTTTAGATGATAATCCTGCAGTCAAGATTGTTGGCGAGTATGTAGTAGTGGGCTCATCTTCTGAAGTGGATTCATTCATTGACGATGGTTATGATTTTATCGTTGCCATTGGTAATGCTGCAATACGCGAGAGGATACAGAATAATTTGTTGGCTAAGTGTGCTAAGGTAGTAACACTTATTCATCCTAGTGCTTCGGTGGCTTATGATGTGGAGATAGGTGTCGGAGCTGTTGTAATGGCAGGTGCTGTTATTAATTCTGGAAGTGTAATAGGTTCAGGATGTATTGTCAATACCTGCTCATCTGTGGATCATGACTGTGTGGTTGGTGATTTTTCTCATGTGAGCGTGGGCGCTCATACTGCAGGTACAGTGCATATGGGTGATAGATGTTGGCTAGGGATTGGTGCTGTTATCAGTAATAACATCAATGTCTGCGATGATGTGATGATTGGAGCAGGCGCTGTGGTTGTGAAGGATATTTCTGAGACGGGTGTGTATGTGGGAGTGCCAGCGAGGAAGGTTAAGTAGGTGCTAAAACTATATGTATGCTAAATTTTTTAAGAGACTAATTGATTTTGTTCTAGCTCTAGTGGGGATAATTGTGCTATCCCCACTATTTGTGGTTCTTATAATACTTGGATTTATATTCATGAAAGGTAATCCATTTTTTGCACAGGAGCGTCCAGGAAAGGATGAATGTGTATTTAGACTAATTAAATTTAGAACAATGGATAATCGAAAGGATGCTTCAGGCCATTTATTACCAGATGATGAACGCCTTAACAAATATGGTAATTTTTTGCGTAGTACCTCACTAGATGAATTGCCAGAGCTTTTTAATATCTTAGTAGGTGACATGGCTTTGATAGGTCCTAGACCATTATTGGTACAATATTTACCTCTTTATAACGAAGAACAGCGCCATCGACATGATGTACGTCCAGGACTAACTGGCTATGCACAGGCGCATGGTAGAAACTCAGTTTCTTGGGAAGACAAGTTTGCCATGGATGTGTGGTATTCAAGAAATATATCATTTGGGCTGGATGTGCAGATTTTCATTGATACTTTTAAAGTTGTGCTGAAGAGAGAGGGAATCAGTTCAGAGACTTCGGCCACGATGGAGGATTTTAAAGGGACACCTGATGGGGTTGTGAGTAAATGGAGGGGGCCGGAGAGGTAAAGTGGCTGTTTTAAACTGATAATATGAGCTTGATAGAATAGTATATTAAAGTTCAGCAATATATTTGAAACATCATGTGTGCATGTGGGGGATTAAGGAAAACATTGATAAGTACGGTTGATGAAATAAAATATGAAGTTTATTCTAGATTATCGAAAAATGTCTATTTTGTATGCAATCAATGTTATTTGCGGGGGTCAATACTTTCAGACGATTGGAGTTATTCGTCAGATGTAGATATATTGGTAGTATCTAACGATTTTTATGATTTAACAATGTTAAAAAGAAAAGAATTGGTAGAGAACTTATTTTGTGATTTACATATTAATATAGATGTCATTTGCTTATCTAGTGGGGAGTATTACGAGCTTACAAAAGCAGGAAGAATAGAATTATTTGAAGGGGAGTTTTTGAAAATAATATGAACAAAGACCAATTTATAGAAAGATTAGAGGCTGAAATTCAAAACTACATTACAATTAGCAAAGCCAATATGAATTGGAAACAGAAAAAACAGTTGGCTGAGTTTGAAATTCTTTTGGATGAAGTAATTGAATATGGGAAACTTGATATAGTAGATTTGGTTAAATTGAAAAGATATAGTGAAGAAATAGCAGATAAACTCAGATTTGACAATATAATTTTTTATTATTCTTCATTTCATTATTTCTATAATCATCTAATGCACAATGATCCTATAGAAGGCTTATCCAAGGATATTTACCAAATGAATATTCAAATAAACATAATGAGGATACAGATTAGACATGGCTATGTAACAGGCTGTTCTGAAGATGATTATTATTTTAGTAGAGGGAAAGAACTAATAAAGGGATTAGCAAAATTAGCAAATAATGGAGATAAAGGAGGAGATTATAACCAATTTTTGTATCTAGCTTTAAATTATATGCAATCGCTGTTTGAATATAAACATAGTGGAGACAAAACATATATTTCAATGGTAGATGTTTTGATAAATGATACATTTGAGGTTATTAGGGTATTAACCAGTAGATTTAATTCAGTTAAAGATTCCTTAAAAAGAAATGCAAAGCTAAGATTATTTGTGGCTAAAATATATTATTCGTACTATTTATATAAGGGAATGCCTATACAATCAATTATAGAAGCGGTACAAAAAATAGACCTAGAAACTGGACAAACAGATACTGAATGGGCCTTATTGAGTATTTACGAAATTGATACTGAATTATTCAAATTAAAAATGAAAGATGAAATCAATGCGGATTATTATGAAAAATACTATGAGGAATCTCGAATTATTGCATTACGCAATTATTTACATTGGCTGATATTAAATGAAGATGTTAAATTTGGATTGCTTAAATTACCTTCAAATATGAAAAGCGTTGATAACAGTTGGTTTAAGTTGGATGATTATTTCAATGGATATGATTGTTCTTTTACAACTGTGATTGATGAAACTGATAAGGCAAAAGTTGCTGATTTAAATGATGAACAGCTACGAAAAAAACTGGCAAAAATCATTAAAAATATTGATAGTAACGTAGTAGAAAGAGAATCCAGAAAACCACACGGACCGATGGAAATAGCAGACATGGAATTACCAATACGTAGAGAAAAAGTTTTTTCGACGTATTACCTATGTATACCAGTAAAATCTGGGCGTGAAATACCTAATAAAGTTAGTGAACAAATAGCATATCAAGTGATTAGACCATTTACAAATTTTGGGAATAGTGCAATTGTAGTTTTTGTATCAGTAAAAGAGGCCACAGAAGGTTTTTATAATTATATTAAGAGGGCACAAGTAAATTTGGGATTAGATATTTATATTATTGATGGAGATGCCTTGGTAAAGTTATTAAAGTTTAATAATCTTTTAAACTAACTATACATAGTGTGAAAGGATTTATTAGACATTGAGTATGTAGTTATTTTCTAAGATTATTAGCATATTGCAGAAAATGGAGCCCCTTATATAAATTATGGAGACTATGTATAAATTCCGACATACAGGAGGTATCTTTATGAAGGAGAAGAAAATTATGATGTACAAAAAGGGGAAGAAGAATAATAAAAAGAAATATGAGCCTATAATTTTTCTAAACAGTCCAATAAGCAGTGAAGAAAAAGATGCAATTGGGGTGATGTCGATTGTTGATGAAATAGAAGCAGCAATAGATGAGAATGCAAGTATGATAGGCGTGATTGCTGAATACGGATCAGGAAAAACTAGTTTAACAGAATTACTTTCAAAAACAAAAAAATATAAAAGAAATATACCTATCAATATGTGGGATATTATAAATGCGAAGGATGATAATGATAATGTTGGAAATCTAACAAAGTCATTTATATATCAGTTGGCAAGTGGTTGTTCAAATTATGCCGCAAGTTATGTTAATAGAATACTGAATAATAATTATGGTATAGTCTCATTTTGTTTTGGATATAAAAAAGTGTGGATTTTTCTCATAATAGCAGTCATAAGTTATGCCTTCTATTTGTTGGGGTACAACATTGATTACAATAATTTTGTAACGTTATTTGGAGATGAAAGTATAAAAGTTGCTATGATAATTAAATGGTTGGCACCTTTGTTAAAGGTGGTAGCTATATTTTTTGCAGCATTAACTATATACTTGTCAACCATTGTTTTTTCCTCATGGAAAACGGAGTCTAATAGAAAAACAGGACTTAATGAAGTGTTTTTTGCATATACTTATGTGTTTAATTATTTAAAAAATAGAAAAAAAGACCGTATCGTTATTATTGAAGATTTAGATAGAGTCGAGAATAAGGAATTAATTATCAATTTTCTGAAGGAGATTTATAGATTTAACACATTGTGTGGTAGGAAGCATGGAAAAGGGCCTGTTTTTCTAATATCAATTTCGCCGGAAGTTCTTCTGGATTCTAATAATAAAACACTAAATGAAAGCAATAAACCATGTATTAAAGAGGCTAGCCAAGAGACTAATGAAGAATGGTTGTATCCAAAGATTTTTGATTTCATGGTTTCGTTAAAACCAATACATTGTGATGATTATAGAAATGTTATTTACCAAATAATTACAAGTGAACCAGAAAAACAAAAAAAATTGAATGAGCTATTACCCTTCAATGAAAAAGTTGATGATAATTATTTGCCTGAAGCGTTTTCTAAGCTATATAGGGGAGAAAACTTATCTATTAGAGAATTAAAAGAAAGATTAAATCAGACTATTGCATTATTTATAGAACTTAGAAATAAGGATTACTATGGTAATCCATCAATTAGTTTAGAGGTATGTGCTTGCATTACGTATTTACAAAGAACATATCCAAAAGATTTCCATATAATATTAAAAAGTGAGAAAAAATTTAGTGAAATAATTCAAACTACATATATATTGCGAAACCAACCAAATACCACCGTAGATGTAATAAAGAAGCAGATAGATCAAAAACTAGGAAAAATAATAAGTGGTGAAATGGTTGTCGATTTAGCGACATTTATATTTGAAGGGCTGATCGATCTTGATTACAGGATGTATTTATATTCGTTCCCAAAAGGGAGTTATATTAAAAATATAGACGAAAAAGATGTCTGTAATTGTTTAGAATTTCCTAATGATTATTCGTATGACGAGGATGACTTGAACGATAAAATACGTAGAATAGAGCTATTTGACAAGATGGATTCTATATATGAAGTAGTAGATAGGATTGCAAATATTAACGAAATAAAAATATTCCCTAAATGTGTATTTGAAAATGAAAAATTATATACTCGTGCATGTGAATCCAACATTGAAAAAACTGTTTTATCTTTCGATAAATATGTAAATTGGGAGCAAGAATCAAGTGATGTTTGTTGTAATATGTTGAAAAAAATTGCTAATTTTGGCGTAGATTTGAATGATGGTTTTTGGAAATTATATCTTGAAACTTTGTATGGTAAGATTGTTAATTTCGATACAGAAACGGTTATTAAGATTAGACGATGCTTCATATCTGAAATGAGAGAATTCTTGATTCCACTAAAGATTTTGTTTGTAAACGACAATGTACCTATTATATCTGCCGATGAAATAAAGCATATAGATTCGCCGTCAATATCGGTATGTCTAGTTAATGGTTCAAAGATTGATGATTCTGTAGACTATATACAAAGCTTAATTTTAAATCATGAAATAGAAGAAACAGCAATTGAAAATGCTAAGCATATTCAGACTATTCTCTTGCAAAAAGCATTATCAGATAAAATTGTGTTGGGGTTGTACGAGTTTGTTAAAATAAACAAAATTGTAGACAGTGATTATTTTGATTATTTATGTGAACTAGTAAAAGAAGGTGAACTGGAAAAAGGAGATATTTGTGAATATGTAAACTGCTTGAAAGATAAACACCTGCCAGAACATTATTTGAATAAATTAAATGAGCTATGCTTTGATAAGGGTCTAAGTAAAGATATTGTAAATGATTTGACTCAAAGAAAACTATATACATATCCACTACTAAATATATATGATAATCAATATAAAAATACTATTTCATTCTTTGAAAACGAGGATGTAGATGGTGTAATCTCGGCTTGTCAAATTATTAATAGAGTGAATCCGGAAGCAGTTGTAATGATAAGAACAGAGTTATCTCGAATGAACAACGGAACGCCATATGAGAAATATAACAAGCTATATGAAGGAGAGTATAGCATTATAACAATTAACGAGTTGTGTGAAATGGCAGATTTTGATGTAGCTATAAGTTTGATTGATGCATCTAAGTTCACTCATGATAATTATAAGGAATACGTGCAGTATATCAATAGTCAAGAGCATAAAGGAGAGGAATGCTATCATATTTTTGATTATTTATTCAACTCTGATTATGGGGCTACTGTTTGTACGGATGCAAATGTTATAACTGCTATTGTAGAAGCTATTGATTACAATAAGGTTATATTTGGTTCAATGACAGATACTGAAATAATAGATGTTGTCACCTTGCTTAATAAGCCAATGAATTTAGTAAAGTTAGATTCTCAGAAGAAATTTATGAGACTAGTAAATTGTTTAGTACCAGATTTTGAAAATAAAATATACCAAACAGAGGGCTTTGAACGATATCTGTCATATATCAATACATGCAATATGGTCTCGAATATCGCAGTTGAAATAATTGTTCAACATCCAGCAAAGTACGCCTTAAATAAGTGCGTTACTGACAAATTATTATTGGTGAAAGCTTATGAACATTATATTGTGGGAAAAACGCTAAATGATGAGGTGTTTACGTATCCACTAGAAGGAGTCTCAGATGATGAAATAATCAAGTTCTATAATGAAAAATCAATCATTTGGGAATATATTAAAGCTAATTCACTATTTATGAATCATTTCATGAGTGAAAGATTATATAGACAGCTTACAGAGACTATCACCATTGGAATGATTGAGCCATTGATGAGCATGAAACAAACATCCGACTTTTTGCTTTTCGTTCTGAATAATATGACTGAAGATGTGATTAGTAAGTATCTGCTAAATCTAAATGAAATATATAGTGAGAAGGACAGTATAGAGATATCTAGGATTTTGACTAATGAAAAAAATATAAAATATATTATGGATGAAAACACCTTTACTCATGTAGAATTTAGATTATGGGAAGACAAGAAAAATATTAAAGGATATAAAGGTTCATTCAAGAGAAAGCGAAATGAATACATGGCAAAAAAATACTTGCAGAGTAATCTGTAGAATAAATGTGTTTGATGCGAAATTAAATCATATTAGCGACTAAAATACACGAAAGTTATATACCTTTTGTGTATTCGGTTCCAGTAAAAAGAAAATAATTTACATATTTTATGAATTAATATGGGTGGAAAAGAAATATGGGAATATATCTAAATCCAGGAACGGATAAATACGAAGAAGCAATTCGATCAGAAATTTTCATAGATAAAACAAGGATGATAGACTACCTGAATTCTGTTGTAGATACAAAACAGAAGTATGTAGCAGTATCCCGTCCGAGACGTTTTGGCAAAACTATCGCTGCAGACATGATAGGGGCATATTATGACATTTCAGCCAATAGTAGAAATATATTTTGCGATAAGAAACTTAATCCAGAAGTAGCCAAGGAAGAAGGTGAGTATAAGCCAAAGCAAGCTTGGGATATTTATCTTAATAAATTTAATGTTATACACATTGATATGGCTAAATTTATCAAGGGAAAAGAAAGCGTAGATGAGTGTGTGGCTTTGGTTAATAGCAGGGTTACCAAAGAAATAGTAAATGCGTTTTCGAATGTGGAATTTTTTGATGCATCAGATTTGCATTCTTGTTTAGAAGAATTATATGCATCAGAAAAAGTTAAGTTTGTCTTGGTAATAGATGAATGGGATTGCGTTTTCCGAAAGCTTCAGAGTGACACAGGGGGCCAAAAAAGATATTTGGATTTTCTTCGTGATCTTATGAAGGATGAGCCATATATTGCTCTGGCATACATGACTGGAATTTTACCTATAAAGAAATATGGAGAGCATTCCGCATTAAATATGTTTGATGAGTACTCTATGATTGAGCCTGCTCAGCTAGCAGAGTATGTTGGCTTTACAGATGAAGAAGTTCTAGCAGAATGTAAAAGGTATGGTAGAAATTTCGAGGATTTAAAAAAGTGGTACGACGGATATGATTTGATAGGAGTTATACCACCTCATGAGACAAAGCCTCAGGAATATCATATTTATAGTCCATTATCTGTTGTAAATGCCATTAGGACAGGGTTGTTAAGTAACTATTGGAATGAAACGGAGACGGGGGAAGCTTTAAAGGAATACATCCGCAGGAACTACGATGGTCTTAAAGAAGATGTGGCAGTTTTAATAGAAAACGGAAGAGTGGCAGTGAATGTTAGTACATACCAGAATGATATGACTACCTTCCACTCTAAGGATGATATTTTTACTTTGCTCATACATCTTGGATACTTAGGTTATGATAGCAACACAAAGGAAGTTTTCATACCTAATGAGGAAGTAAAGCAGGTATTCAGAGAGACGACTCAGGATCAGGAATGGAAATACATTTTCCAGGCATTGGAAAACTCACAGAAGCTATTGGAGGCTACATGGGCTGGAGACGAAGACACAGTTGCTAAGATGGTAGAAGAAGCCCATATGCGCGCTGGAAACCAGACCTATAACAGTGAGGCTGCTTTATCATATGCGGTTCGCTTAGCCTATTTTAACGCTGAAGAATATTATACATGTATTCCTGAAATGCAGGCTGGTAAGGGATTTGCAGATTTAGTGTATATTCCATCACCAGAATATTCAGATAAGCCAGCCTTACTAGTTGAGCTCAAGTGGAATAAGGATGCTGATACTGCAATAAATCAGATTATAGAAAAAGAGTATCCAGAATCGCTTAAGAAGTATAAGGGGAAACTTATTTTAGTAGGGATAAATTATAAAAAGACGGGTGCAAATGACTATGAGTACAAACATCATAGTTGTAAAATATTAAAAGCATAATTATTTATTGCCTAAATGTAGAGGAGGATAATTACATGTACGAACAAATTAAATTACCATATGCAACAGATGCTCTCGAGCCACACATCGACAAGCTCACAGTAGAGACTCACCACGGCAAGCATCATGCTACATATACAAAGACATTTAATGAGCTGGCAGAAAAGGCTGGTATGGCTAATCTTTCAGCTGAGGAGCGCCTTGCATCATTAGATAAAGTAAGCGACGCTACACTTAGACAGGGTTTGAAGAATCAGGGTGGTGGATATTATAATCACAACCTTTATTTCGAGATGTTCTCACCAAATCCTGCCAAGGCGCCTACAGGAAAGCTTGCAGAGGCTATTGATAAGACATTCGGAAGCCTTGATGCATTAAAGGAGCAGCTCACAACAGCTGCAACTACACAGTTTGGTTCTGGCTGGGCTTGGTTATCAACAGATAAAACAGGAAAGCTAGCAGTTTCTAAGACTGGCAACCAGGACAACCCAATCTCAGAGGGAACAGGAATGATTCCTATCCTTGCACTTGATGTTTGGGAGCATGCTTACTACCTCAAGTACAAGAATCTTCGTGCTGATTACATCAAGGAATTTTTCGAAGTTCTTGATTGGGCAAAAGTTAGTGCAAGATATGAGGACATATTGGAAGCTTAATCTTATATAGTGTATAATTAAGGCTGTGGCTCAGGTCACAGTCTTATTTTAAAGGAAAAATAACATGGCAATTTCAATTTTGATGGTGGACTATTGTTCGATAGAAGCCACTTTAAACTACACAGATTTATGCAATGAAAGGATGAAGTCCTCACAGCAGATTCAGTATTTTATTACTGATGTTTCACCTGATGCTAAGGGCTGGAATTATCTTCAGGATAAGTTTGGACAGAAATCTGAGCAGCAGTTGGATAAATATCGTTTATACGAATATGATTACAAGGGCAAATCAATCTATTGCATTCCAGCATATGAAAACATGGGTTATGCCCGCGGTAATAACTTGGCTGCTAAGGCATCCAAGATGCTGTTCCCAGAAAATCATCTATTAGTAAGCAATAACGACATTCTATTTGAGCAGGATGTAGATCTGGATGAAGTAGACGAGTTGTTCAGTCAGCATGATTATGCAGTCATTGGGCCGGATGTAATCCAACATGGTCAGCATCTTAATCCGGTATATCAGAACACGGAGAATTACTACATGTTCATGATTTACTTGAACACTGTTTTACCTAAGAAGATAGCACCAAAGCTTAATAAAGAGCGATGGGCATTCACAGGCTGCTTTTGGTTCTTCAATGTGAAATATTTCAAGCAGGTAGATGGTTTTGATGAAGGCACATTCATGTACTTTGAAGAGCAAATCATGGAGGAGCGTATGCATGCCATAGGAGGAAAGTTCCATTATCTTCCACAGATGAAGGTAATTCATGATCATTCTACAAAGCGCCAGACTACCAAGGCAGCTATAAAATATATCAACATAGTTCATGCATCTGGAATGCACTTCGTAAAGACGTATTTGAAACCGAACCCTGTGAAGGTAGGGCTTTCATATGTATGTTTTTACCTGCTCATGGTTCCATTTGTGATTGAGCGACTAATAAGGGATTTAATACATATAAATAATTAATAAGGTTTAGAGGTTAGAGGGAAGTGTTATTTAATTCATATATATTTATCTTTTTGTTCATGCCAGTCACCCTGGCAGTGTACTTCCTAACAGGAAAATTCAACAACAGGAAACTAAGTAATGGGCTGCTTCTCATAGCATCCCTTGTTTTCTTGTTTTATAGATTCAATTACATTGGTATTATTTCAGTTTTAATAAGCATTGCTTTCAATTATGCCATTTACAGATTATTAATCATGGATAAGCTGGAACGTCACAAGAAGGTGCTTCTGTTTATCGGCGTAGCTGTTAACGCCAGCACGCTTATGCTTCTGAAATATTACAACACAGTTATTTATCATATCGACCAGCTTCGTCATGTGGATTTTGTAGAGCGAAGCCTGATTTTGCCACTTGGAATCAGCTTTTATACTTTTCAGCAGATTGCCTTTTTGGTAGATACATACAGAGGCGAAGTGGAACCTGTAGATCTTTTAGACTATAGCTTATATGTCAGCTATTTTCCAAGAATCGTTTCAGGTCCTATTGTTAACCACAATCAGTTTTTACCACAGCTAAAGGATTCATCTAAACTGAAGTTTCAGTGGGACAATTTTAATAAGGGCCTTTACAGATTCTCAGTAGGTCTTGCTAAGAAGGTGCTTGTGGCCGATGTTCTTGCTGCACCAGCTAGTACAGTCGTAAGCGCTTAGTAATCCACCGTCGTGACTGACAGCGGTACTTTTGAAATAATAATAACAACTAAACATATGGAGCATTTCACTCCAATTACTATTCGTTATAGTTCGTTCATATGGAGCGTTTTACTCCATATCGAATAGGATATTCAAAGTGGAGTGTTTCACTACACATGGAGGTTGTTATTATGCGAAGCAAATTTACTAAGCAACAAAAGTTTGACATGGTAATGGAATGTCGCAACAGCGGCTTATCCGATTACATGTGGTGCAAGAAGCACGATATCCAAAGCAGCACCTTTTATAGCTGGGTAAAACAGTTGAAACGAGATGGAGCTAATGTTCCAGAAAGAACATATGCCGAAGATTACCATCTTGATTCAAAACCAGATATCGTGAAACTTGAAATTGTCGATGAACTTCCTGCTGAAAAACCACAAGTGGTTCAGCAGCTTCCATCAAACAATTGTGCCATCGAAATAACTATAGGACAGGCATCGATAAAAGTTTTCAATGATGTTAATCCAAAGTTATTATCTCAGGTTATGACCTGCCTGGGAGGTTGCCTATGATTGGTGATATCTCTATGGCAGATAACATATATATCATCTGTGGTTATACAGATATGCGAAAGTCCATTGATGGACTTTGTGCCGTAGTTAAGGATCTGCTCGAACTCGATGCAGAAAATACTAAATCGCTATACCTCTTTTGTGGCAAGCGCAATGATAGGATAAAAGCACTCTATCATGAAAATGATGGATTCCTGCTTTTATATAAAAGGCTCGATTATAAGCTTGGAAAGTACAAGTGGCCTCGTAATAAAAATGAGGTCAGAACTATCACCTGGAGACAGTTTGATTGGTTAATGTCAGGCCTTGATATCGAGCAACCAAGGGCAATAAAAAGCACCTAAAAGCCTTGATTTTACTGGGTTTTCGGTCCTAAATCTGGTATAATAAATGTATCAGATAAAGGAGTTTTAACTAGTAAATGTCAGGTGCAAATGATATCCAACTCAGAGATCTGAGGGATACAATTTTACAACTGAATAATACAATCAACACTCAGACTACGCTTATTATGTCACTTCAAAAGTCTGTTGATGAGAGAAATGCAAAGCTTGATGAAAAAGATCAAGTTATAGCAAATCTTCAGGCACAGCTTGACTATTTAAAGACTAAGCTGTTTGGCTCAACAAGCGAAATCCGTAAAGGCGATATTCCTGGGCAGTTAAGTTTGTTTGATTCATCTGATGAAGATGATAAGCCCGCTGTTCCTATCGAACCTGAAATCGTTGAAGTTAAAGCTCATACTCGTGAACGTAAGCCAAAGGCTACATATGACGAGATATTTGAGAACATCAAAACTACACAGGTTCCTGTTAAGGAACTTCCCAAGGAAGAACGTATCTGTGATGAATGTGGCACCATAATGGAACCCGTAGGAACTAAGGTAGTTCGTACAGAAGTCATCTATCACAAGCCTTACTTGGAAAGAATTGAGTATGTAGCTAAAACCTATCGTTGCCCAAATGCATGCAAAGAAGATGAAACGATCTTCCTTCGCGATAAATGCAAACCGGCACTGATAAAAGGTAGCTATGTTTCTTCTGGGCTTGCGGCACATGTAATGTATTACAAATACGTTATGGCGTGTCCTCTTTATCGTCAGGAACAGGATTTCCTTCATCTAGGAGCAAAAATCAGTAGAGCTACAATGGCTAACTGGATTATCACTTGTTCGCAAGATTACCTGACTCATATGTATGAGTACTTGCATCGTAAGCTTTGTGAGCGAATGTATCTGATGGCAGATGAAACTCCTATACAGGTTTTAAAAGAGCCTGACCGTAGGCCACAGTCTAAATCCTATGTATGGGTATTTAGAACTGGTGAGGATAGAGGTGTTCCAATAATCCTCTTCAACTATTCTCCTACGAGAAAAGGAGCAAATGCAGCTGAATTCTTAAAGGATTCGCCCGAAGGTTATTATCTGATGACCGATGGCTATAAAGGTTACAACAAAGTACCTGAGGCCAATCGATGTGCCTGCTGGGCACACATCAGAAGGTATTGGTTAAAAGCCATACCTAAGGGACGCGAAGCTGACTACACTCATCCTGCTGTGCAGGGACTTCTATACTGCGATAAGCTGTTTGGATATGAAAGGCTCTATAAAGAAAAGGGACTTTCAATCAAACAAACCTATAAGCGTCGTCTAAAGGATCAAGAGCCTGTGATAGATGCTTTTTTGTCATGGCTTGACGGACTTACACCAAAGACTGGTGATAGTATAATCAAAGCGATTAACTACACCAATGGATGCCGACCATACTTAAAGAACTATCTCAAGGATGGTGCTTGCAGCTTGAGTAACAATCTTAGTGAGAACGCTGTTCGTCCTATAGTAATGGGACGTAAGAACTGGCTTTTTAGTGATACTCAGGATGGCGCTAATGCCAGCATGGTTATCTACTCACTTATTGAAACAGCAAAAGCTAACGACATTGATCCTGAAAAATATCTCGAATACCTTCTCGAGAGTCGTCTGAGTGCTGATATGTCAGACGAGGAACTTGAGCAGCTGGCTCCATGGAGTAAAGCTACTCGTAAATCATGCGTTATAACAATGGAGTAAAATGCTCCATATATTTAATGAGTCTGGCATCCGAAAGGATGCCTTCATTTATACCCTACGGGGTAACACTAAGCGCTTACGTTGTAACAAATGAAGAAACCGGAGAAAAAATTAACTGGAAACTGGGAGATAATAATCGAATTGTTATTACAAAGGAAGACTATTCAGATAGACTTAAGGTGGATTTTGGGGTGCCATGGATATGGCATTTGGCAGAGGTAATATCTTTGGTGGCGGTTGTTGGATATATCGTTATCTGTAGAAAAAGACAATAGATTATCTTTTGGTTTAGAATGAAGAAGGAGAGTGTACGAGTGATAGGGGTTTATGATTATACGGTTGTTTTGACATATTTGTCTGCAATATCTGGGGTTGTTGGAATTATTATTACCATGACAGGTATAGGACATCCATATTGCGGGACATTTTTTTTGATGATTTCTGGATTACTGGATGGTCTCGATGGCAGGGTGGCTCGTACCAAAAAGGATAGGACGGATATTGAAAAGGAATTTGGGATTCAAATTGACTCATTGGCAGATTTGATTTGTTTTGGTGTTTTACCACCTTCAATTGGTATGGCGCAAATCAGGGTGAGTGGAATTCTTACAGATCTTGGTAGAAACGCAGACAAACCGGATCATTATGCACTTGTTTTGCTGCTAATATCTATAGCTGTCTTCTATGTGCTTGCAGCACTCATCCGATTAGCATATTTTAATTCTACCGAGGAGGAGCGCGCAAAAGAAGTTACAGAAAAGGGGAGAGCATACTTCACAGGACTTCCAGTGACTACAGCTGCATTAATTTTTCCACTCACGCTTGTGATTCATTGGTATGTTGAAGCAGATTTGACAATTTTTTATTTTTGGATTTTATTCATCATCGCTATATTATTTATTGGGAATTTTAAGGTTCCAAAACCAAATAAGAAACAGTTTGTAGTGTTATTGTTTATTGGATTAATGGAATTTATTGGAACGTTATTGATACTATTTTATTAGTGTGGCTGGACTGAAAGGGTGTGTTAATTTGATGAGCTTGGAGAGTACAAAACTAGTTGATAGTAAGATTATTAAAAGAATTCTGAAGGTACTGCTATTTATCGTAATAGCAATACTAACTATACTGTTAGGAACGATTACGTATTTTAGACATAATTGGAGACAGCTTACATATTCTGAATTTGCATTTCACTTAAAGACTTCTATTTATGGAACAAATCCAGAAATGATAATTTCTGCACTTTTGCGATATGCTTTACCTACTTTGGTGCTTTATATACTCTTTTTTGTGGTGCTAAAAAAAATAGAAAAAAAGAGTATAAAAGCCTATATTATAGCGGCATTGACTATTGTCCTTTCATTGTTGATATTAGATGGAACTAGCATGTATGTATACAATAAGACGACACATGTTGCATCTGATTTTGTGAGAGCGGCATTAGAAATAAATGATAGTAATTTCATCGCAGAAAACTATAATGATCCCTCAAATGTTTCTATAGTATTCCCATCAAAAAAGAGAAATTTAATAGATATATATTTAGAGTCAATGGAAATGACATATTCTAATAAAGCTAATGGAGGTGCTTATGATGTAAGCTATATTCCTAAGTTAACAGAATTAGCTCAAATGAATGAGGATTTTTCAGGTAGTGATTCATCATTAGAAGGTGGTGTGGTTCTTCCGGGTACAAATTGGACTAGTGCAGCTTTATTTGCACAAACATCA
>CAMJBT010000052.1 GCA_946403965.1 uncultured Pseudobutyrivibrio sp.
AAAAGTGAGAAAAAGTGAGTTAACAAGAGATATAACAAGATTATTATGGGAGGAAGAAAAGAAAGAAGAGGAAGAGAAAAAGAAAAAAGAATTGGAAGAAGAGCAGGAGGAAGAGGAGGAAATCATCGTTGAGTATGGTGAGATTGAATATATTACTACGCACTACAAGCTTGCACTTATAAGCCTTAAAAAGAAATTTCCTTCTAAAATTACCGCAAGAACTAATAGAGATAAAGAAATAAAAATTCGTATATACGAATGGGTGTCTATAGATGATTATGATGAAAACTTAGGGGAATATTCTTTTGAACCTATTATCGATACAGACTATAAGATTGATGAAGAATTAAAGGCCCCTTTACTTAAGGTCTATGTAGATGATGAATCAGAAGGTCCAACTGGATTAATTGACGACAGTCATGAGGTGCCATCTGCAGAGTTAACAGGGAGAAAGGGGCTACTGCGCTCATCTGCAAGTGAGACTTATTACAATGGCTATGAAAATGGTTACCTTCCAGAAATAAGGAATCAGGGGAAGGAAGGAGCATGTTGGGCTTTCGCTACGTTGGCAGCAGTTGAGATGGATCTTATTAAAAAAGGAATGGCTAATACAGACGTGGATTTATCTGAACTTCAGTTGGCTTATTATACAGCCCACAACTATGATGATCCAAAGAATTGTCATGATAATGACACATATACTATTAATGGTGCTCCAGAAGGTTATCTAAGTAACGGTGGAAACTATAGTATTTCATCTATTGCATTGATGAATAAAGTTGGAGCAGTTGAGGAAAGCTACGTGCCTTATACAAAAGGAGCTAGCTACACGCCTGACGAAAAGTATGCTGTAAGTCGTGATTATGCGCAGGTTACCGATGTTTATGAGATTAATATAAATGATAGAGATTTGATTAAAGAGGCCATAAAAGAGCATGGTGCTGTAGGTGCTGCTTTTTATGCATCTACAAATAAATATTTTACTGATAGTAGTGGAAATAGATATGAGGAAAAGTATAGTGCGACTCACAATTCTTATTATGGAACTGTTTATCAAACAACTAATCATGCAGTAGCACTTGTTGGCTGGAACGATAATTTTTCTAAGGATAATTTCTATGATGGTTTGAAGCCAGAAGGAAATGGTGCTTGGCTTGTAAGAAATAGTTGGGGGCTGGAAGACTATGGTATGAATGGTTATTTCTGGCTTTCATATTATGACGCAAGCCTTCTTCATAGTGGAAGTGTAACTGTATTCTCTGCTACCACAAATATGTACGATAATGTGTATTCTTACTGGACTGGTGTGGATTGGGGCGAGCAAGGTTACGGAGGTAACAGCTATACCGCAACAACCCAGTTTACAATCATGGGCGGAGAGACAATAAAAGCTGTAGCTGTTGCAACGGCAAATCCTAACGGAAATATTAAAGTCACCGTGAAGGCTGGTGATAGGTCATCATCAGGGGAGTATTATAATCAAGCAACTGGAACCTATACGGTTGAGTTGGATAACCCTATGGAAATAGAAGAAGACACAGAAGTAACCGTTGAGTACACCATTACTCCGTCCGAAGGTGACACTCCAATAATTTTATCTGAAACACATAAAACGAAGGAAAGAAAAAACATAATACATTATGTAGCTTTGGATAAAGGCTTTTCCATTAATGGACACGAGTATGGTGATGATCCTCGGATTATGGTCTATACAGATAATGGAGTGTCTGGCTCGATGCCAGTAGTTTCCGGAAAGCTTAAAGTGTCTACTAATGGAATATATGATCATGCAGGTGAAACTCACCAAATTGAACTGACCGATGATTCTGTTGTAACCGATCCATCTCTCGTGGTATGGACTGCAATAGATGAAAATGTGGCGACTGTAGATGTCAATGGACTTATCACAGTAGGTAGTAAAAAGGGGAAGACTGCGATTGTAGGAACCTATACTGATTCGGCAACAGGCAAAGAATATGAAGTTTCCCTTATAGTTATGGTGAAGCCATATAATATAACTTATGTTTTAGGTGATGATGTGTCTTATACACAACTATACACCACATATTATCCTGGAGATGCTAGTAATTGTATTCTGCCAGAACAATGGGAAATGTGTCGCCAGGGATATTTATTAGATTATTGGTGTACAGATGAGAGCTTGGAAACGGAGGTTAATACAGAAACACTTGTAGGTTTATCCGGTGATTTGACTTTATATCCTAAATGGTTTGATTATTATGTAACATTAAAATACTATGTTCCTAATTCTGATTTATCGGGATATACAGAAGGAAAACTTTCCATAAAATCAGAATTGAGGATGAGAGATATTCCATATACAATGCCTAACGCAAAAAAAACCTACTATAATCCGAACGATTATGTAGGTGATACAGGAATGATTTTCTCCTATTGGTCCATGGATCCAGAGGGGCAACAGCCTGTAACTACGCTGGATAAAAATATATACATCACAACTAAAGATTCGGCAACAGGATATTATTCGACAAACTATAGAGAAGTTCTAACTTTTTATCCGCAGTACGTTGTAGATGAATCCATAAAAGTAAGTTTTGATGCGAATGGTGGAAGTGTAAGTGCGTCGACTTTATCGCTTTTTATAGGGGAAAAATATGGAGCGCTTCCTACACCATCAAGGACTGGGTATGATTTTGCTGGATGGCATTTGAATAGTGCTGATGGAGAATTGATTACATCAACATCAGTGGTTACGACAGATGATAATCATGTGCTTGTGGCTGCGTGGACTGGAAAAGAATATATAGTTACTTTTGATGCGAAGGGGGGAACCAGCGATATTTCATCGAAGCAGGTTGTATATAAAGAGACGTATGGTTCATTGCCTATCCCAACAAAAGATGGCTATGTATTTGTAGGATGGTATGATGGCACATATTCATCCTCTAAAGAAATTAAGTCTGATACTGTGTACACTAATACTGCCAACAAGACGATATATGCTCGTTGGCAAGCTGCAACATACACAGTTATCTTTGATGCAAATGGAGGTACTTGTGCGACTACGTCAAAGTCTGTTACATATAATAGTCAATATGGTTCATTACCATCTCCAACGAAGACTGGTTATAGTTTTAAAGCGTGGCACTTGGACTCAATCGACGGAAAAACAATTACCTACAATTTGAATGTTTCAGAAACTAGAAATCATATATTGGTTGCGGAGTATTCGGCAGAATTGGTGAAAGTTAATTTTTTTGCAAATGGAGGAAAGGTGGTGTCTCCATCAAACAAGAATGTTTATTTTGACTCCCCTTATGGTAGCCCGCTACCAATACCAACAAGGTCAGGTTATTCTTTTACCGGTTGGCATTTGGGTTCTGCTGTAGGAGATTTAATAACTTCTGAATCAATAGTACAGACTGCTACAACCCATACTTTATATGCCTCGTGGACACCTTCTGTTTATACAGTAACCTTTAATGCAAATGGTGGAACCTGTGATCCTGCATCAATGGAGATTGAATACAGTAGTGCATATGGTGAGTTGCCAATACCTAAGAGGACAGGTTATTCATTTGTTGAGTGGAGAAAAAGTAATGCCAGCGGTACTGTTGTAACCTCAACAACCAAATACTATACAGCAGATGACTCAACATTATATGCCGTATGGAAGGTTAATTCATATTTAGTTACCTATGATGCAGGTGAGGGCTACTTGCCATCAGGGCTTTCTAAGTATGTAAATTATGGTGCTAATTATGGTGCACTTCAGACACCTACTAGAACTGGATATTTCTTTGTGGCATGGCATTTGAACACAATAGATGGTGAGGTAATAACACCATCTTCTGTAATGAAAACTGCCGCAGAGCATAAACTAGTAGCAGAATGGGATGAACTTAGTTACCTTACAATCACGTTGGATTCAATGGGTGGAAGCTGTGACATTTTCTCTATAAGCAAATTGTATGGGGATTATTATGGAGATTTGCCTTATCCTACACGTGAAGGATATCGGTTCGCAGGTTGGTCGCCAACTAATGATCAGGATAATACGGTTTATGCATTTAGTATTGTAGATATTAATTCAAACCATACTCTTTATGCAGTATGGTTCCCAGAGGTATATTACATAAACTTCGATACAAACGGTGGATATTTAGATAATAATTATACATATGGAAGGTATGAGGTTTATTATGAAGGGTATTATGGAGAACTTCCAACTCCTGTAAAGCCAGGGTATTCATTTGATGGTTGGAGAGTGAATAGTATTGATGGTCCAGTAGTTTCAACATATTCAACTGTCAGTATTGCATCGAATCATAAATTGGTCGCTTCATGGTCAGGGGCAAAGTATAACATTTACTTGGATTTAGATGATGGCGAATTAGTGAATCCAAGTGATGTTTCCAGAATAATTAGTTATGGCGATGCAATTGGCTCTTTACCAACCCCAACAAAAACTGGGCATGTATTTGTTGGTTGGTATTATGATGCCAATTATGAAAGTGAAGTTAAAACAACAGATTTATACTTATACGGTGGTGACAAAATCATATACGCTTTGTGGAGCAAAGTTCAGATCGTTGATGCACCTGAGTTTGAAGTTTTGGATACTACAAATCCAGATTTGAGAAGCTTAGCAGGATTGAGTGATGACACTTATGGAACAGATTCTGTTATCTATATAACTACTAAGACAAATGGCGCAAGTATTTACTATACAACGTCGACAACAATTGCGGAGTCTGGTTATACCGATTCTAATAAAGATTCATGGACGAAGTATTTGGGTGGAATTAAGATCAACGTAAGCAACGCTGGTACTTACTATGCCGTCGCAGTAAGGACAGGTTGGAATGATAGTACGGTGGTGTCAAAGACTGTAAATATTCAGGATTTGGCAGCTGATGCCACTTTAATTGCAAACATGGATGATAGACAGGAATATCTTATAAATCCGCGAACAGGAATCTGGGTGGCAGGAATCCGTCCTACAACCTTCGTTTATAATGGTGTGAAGTTTGACTTAAAGCCAGATGTGGATTTCAGGGTTTACGATGGTGTTGTATTGTTGAAAAATAAAGTTGACTACACTTATTCTTTGAAGAACAATACTAATGCTGGAACTGTGACTATTACCGTGACAGGTAAAGGTGATTATGTTGGCGTTTATGCTGAAAACTTTACGATAGAACCTAGAGACTTTTCTGTCGCTAATAGTGATATTGAAGTTGTTCTGAATAAGGGCGAGTTCTATCAGGCGGGAAATGCTTTAGTTAAACCTGCAGTTACAGTAAAAGATATTAGGAATAATAAGAGTGTAAATCTTGCAAATAATAAAGAGTATGTACTTGAGTATTTTGATTATGATGAATCTTTAGCTAATCCATTTACTACATTATCAAAGGATGCAGGCAAGAAAGCTATTAGGATAATGGGTAAGGGGAATTATTCTCCTGATAGCAGAGTGGCATACTATCATGTTGTGGCAAAAGAACGATTACTTAATAATGCCTCTATTACTTCAGTTGATGTAAAGGATGTTAAAATAGGAAATCCAAATCAGGTTGGTAATGTTCATTTGAAGATAAAGATAAATGGTAAGGTTTATGATGAAACAGAGCTAGATAGTTATAATTGTGATGTATCATATAAATATTTGGATATACCAGAGTCTGTTGCATATGATTATCGTAATGATCTTTATTCTCCAGGAAATTACTTAGTTACTATTAGCGGAGATGGAGTAATATTCTCAGGAATCATTACAAAGAAGTTTTCACTAGCAGGTGGTAAGAACATCACGTCAGTAAAGATGGAGTTACCAACAAATCAGAAATTGAATAATCTAATATATGATGATGGAAAAGTAATAGATTTAGATTACGAATTTAATGATAGCGGATACTCGTTAGTCGAAGGAGGCGACAAGGATTATATTATTGTTCGCGCAAATGGTGCTGAAATTGGTAATTACACTGATGTTATTTATGGAATCGGAAAATACAAGGGCGTTAAGAAAGTTACTTATCAGATTAAGGGCATTCCACTTAGTACAAAATTTAAGGTGACCTTTGGAGGTGTCGAAAAAAATCCTACTGTTGATTATATAAACAAGCCGTACAAGGTGAAAGAATCAGATGAAGAGCACTTGGCAGAGAGCAATTTGGCCGAAGATAAATTAGATATTAAAGTTAGCAATGGTGATACAATACTTGTCATGGATAAAGACTATGAAGTTCAATTGCCTAAGGATATGGAAAGTGTTGGAGTTAAAAACATCACCTTCATAGGAAAAGGTAAATATACTGGTAAGATAACAAAGAGTCTTAAGATTCTTCCTTTTGATGTGGATGCTGATAGGAAAAAAGACAAAAATGAGCGAATAATGTCTTTTAGAGTTGATGAAGAGGTTGCGTATGTAAAGGGCGGAGTGAAGCAAATTCCAAAGGTGATAGTTGATGGTCAAGAGTTGCCAGAAACATTTGTAAAGGAAAACTTTACCATTAGCTGGAGCAATAACACAGGTCGTGCAGCGAAGGATGCTAGTGATGTTGTTACTGTATGGCTTGCTCCAAAGAAAAATCATTCAGGGAAAAAATTCCCTTCAAATGACGCCGATGATTTACAGGATTTTCAATACATAATAAAGAAAGGTGACATTGGAGATACTATTGTAACTGTAGCAGACAAGGTATATGCAAATAGAAATGGTATTTATAAATCTGCACCTACACTGAAAGATGCGACCACTAATACACAGCTAAGAGCAGGAACAGATTATGAAGCACTAAAGGATAGCGATTATACATATGCAGAGGATGTGACAGTTACACGAAAAGTAGGCAAGAATATGGTTGTGCTTACACGAGTTGCGGGCACACAGGTGGATAAGAATGACATAATTCCTGTTGGTGCTGTTATTCACGTGGCTATAACAGGAAAGGGTGACTATGCAGGTTCTTCCACTGAGGTTACATACAGATTCCTTGCAGCAAATATGTCTTCCGCAAAGGTTCAGATTAACATTGATACAGAAGCAGGAATGAAGTTGAAAAGTGGATATGAGTATTCTGGAAACAGCAAGACAATACCTAAGGAGGCTCTTAAGGTAACCATCAATAATGGAAAAATTCTTCTTACCAATGATGATTATGATATTGTGGCATATACAAATAACATCAAAAAGGGTAGGGCTACAGTTACATTAAGAGGAAAGGGCAATTATGGCGGACTTCTTAATTACACCTTTACTATCAATTCCAAGAATATGAAGTACACTATTGTCTATGATAAAGGCGGATTTGCAGATTCGACTAAGGTGATGAAGAATTCATCCACTGCAAATCTTGCGACCATGAGTGCTAATGGTTTTGGTGCCCCAGTTGGATATCAATTCTCAGGTTGGACGCTAACACCACATGCTCTTGGTGACAGAGTTGCTGAAGATGAAATATATTTTGCAGCAGTAAGGCCTACTGCAGCGCCTATATTGAACGTGGATAATATTAATTATCCTACAGGTTCTACTGTTACGGTTTATGCTTATTATGTGCCTAAATAGCTGTACACAAAATTTTCATAAACTCAATTCAAGGGCGAGACTACGGTCTCGCTCTTAAATTTTGACCAGTTTTATTCCTTAAGATTTATTAATCTATGTTGTAGATGGAAAATAGTAGTGCTACTATATATTGTAGATTAGTATAGAGATACAAATCTAAGAAAGGGAAATGCTATGAGAAAAAGATTTCGTATTTTGTCGCTCATTCTGAGCGCGTGTATGATGATTAATCTTGCTCCGCTTACTGCATTTGCGGCGGAAGACTCTCAGCCTGTAGTGAAAGTGCAGGTTTCATCAGACACAGAGAATCAAGAGCCTTCTGATGGGGCGTCAGAGGCTACTCCAAAGGAAGAGACAACAGTTGAAACAAAAGAAGATAATGAATGTCAGGAGACACCATCATCTGAAGAAAAAGTATCAGATGAAAAGTCAAAGGATGAAACATCATCAGGGTCAGATGCTGAGATTTCCGTTGACGAAGAAGGTGAGTCAGAAGAGGAAGAACTGGCTGATGAGGAGATAGATGCTGAAAAGCTTCTTGGCGAGTCTAAAGTTTTAAAGTCAAATGATAAGCTTCTTACAGCAGGAGAGAGCACTTCAAAATATTTTGAAGTGGTTGATGGTGCGCTTTCTTTGAAGGTGAATAAGAACGAACTTCCAAAGACTATCACTCTTGAAATGATGAAAGAGGCTGGAAGTTATTCAAAGATTCCTTCAGATTTATTTGCTGGAAGCAACATTATATCTATCGTGATTCCAAGCTTCGTATCAGAATTTGGAAACGGAGCCTTCAAAGATTGTCGAAACCTTTCAACAGTAAAGTTTGAAGGTGATGCTACAAATGCAACTGTTTTCCCAGATAAGATGTTTTCTGGTTGCGCTGCCTTGAAATGGTCAGTTAGCAGCAAATATTTCGTAATACCAAGTGGAATTACTACAGTTGGTGAAAACACTTTTGCAGGTTGTACTGGTCTTCAGGGTATTAACTTCACTGCCAGCCTTACAACAATTTCAGATTATGCATTCAATGGCTGTACAGCACTTAGAAAGTTTGAGAATCTTTCAGGTACAGCTCTTACCACAATTGGTGAGTATGCATTCCAGAATACACTTATAAATGATAAAGTGGAATTCCCATCTACTCTTGCTACTGTAAAGGCTAACGCTTTTTCAGGTTGTAAAAATTTAGGAAAGATTGACTTAAGTAATACATCAGTTACTGAGGCTACACTTACTCCAAGATCTTTCGCAAACAGTGGAATTACAGGAATCAAGCTTCCTAAGACTTATAAGACTATTCCAGCAGGTTTGTTTGAAGATTGTGCTTCATTAACAGAAATCACACTTGGTACGGAAAATGCTGGTGAAGGTGTTGAGAAAGTTTCTGCCTATGCCTTTAGAAATTGTCCTAACTTAAAGAGCGTTACACTTAAGAATTCGGTTTCATTAGTTGAAAACAACGCTTTTGTTGAGTGTACTTCACTTAAGGATATATATATTGAGAATCAAGATGTGGAAACAAATCTGTCAGCTATTGAGCTTACTGCAGATTCTTTCCCTTCATATAGTGGACTCACAATCCATTCTTACAGCGGTACTGCCGAGGAATGGGTTGGAACACATCGTGCAGATGGAGTCCTTTATAGCACTCTTTTCGCAGGAAAAGATGTTGAGTTTAATAAGCAGGTGAGCGGTAACTCAGTTTCATCTACACCGGATAAGAATGTCGGCTTAGGACAGAAGGTTACAGTTGCTCCAAAGCCAGCTCAGGGATATTATCTTGTTTCACTCACAAGAGGAGAGGGAAAGAAGTATATCGATTCTTCAAAGGCATTTGTTGTAGAATCTTCAGATATAAACAAGAAGCAGAAGATTCAGGTAAATGCTTATTACGATAATTTGAACGACCTTAGTAAATTCGAGTTTGTAGACACTGCAGATAAAACCGCTGTAGCTTTATCTGGTAACGAGTTTGAAGTTACTTATGACACAGCTAATCAGATTAAGCAGATGGCCATCAAGGTTGATACTGAAAATGGTGACACTGTTTATTCAAACCCTTGGTTATGGAACTTCGCTTCTAGCGATAAAAGCATTGTTTCTGTTGATGCAGATGGAAAGATTAAGCTCTTAAAGAAGACTCCAGCAAATAAGAAGGTATTTGTTACAGCTACTTTCAAAGCAAACTCAAAGCTTAAGCTTGTGCTTAACATCAAGGTTGATCAGGAAACATCTTTTGGTGATATCACAGATGTTACTTTTGAGAAGCCATATAAGTTTGAAGTTGGTTTTGATGAAGACGCAGGAATGAAGTTCGCTCAGACTTCTAAGGCATGGCTTGAGACTGCTCTTGCAAAGAAAGAGACAAGAGATTTTGCTGTAAAACTTACAGCAGTAGATAACGCTGAAGTACCAAAAGAAATTGAGTCTAATTTCAAATGGGTATCAGGGGATACAAGGATAGCAAAGGTTAAGAAAGCCACTACAGATTGCAATGAAAACGTAATTCAGATGTGCGGTGTTGGTGAGACAACAATCACTGCAACCTCAACAATTGATAACAAGAAGAGCATTACATTTATCGTAAGAGTAGTTGATAAGACTCCATATGTTGCGGATCCAACAATCACAATCAATGCTCCTGCAACAGAGCTTGATAGCACAGATTCAATTAACAAGGGTGTAGAATTTACTCTTATTCAGGCATACAACGGCGTGATTGCAAAGGATAACATTCAGGTTGTAAAAAAGAATGGTTCAAAGTACGAGACTATTCAGGATAATCCTTTTGTTGTAGAGAAATCAGGAGACATTGTTGATGATGAGCAGAAGATGCTTATTGCAGTCAGACCTGATACAACTTACTACAAGAACAATTCATCTTATAATGATTTATGTCTGAAATTGAGTGTTGATGGGGATTATTACTACGTAGATTTACCAAGGGTTAACATAGTAAATAGAAAGCCAAATCCTTCAATCGCAAAAACTGTAGGAAAGATTAATAAGTTCTATACTAACGATGCAAAGGAACAGGGGGAGGTACTTGTAACAATCAAGAGTCCTGAAGGATATAAGTTCGATACAAGCTACGCTCCTACATTAGAGTGTAATACTGGAGATACAGAAGAAAACTTTACAGAGAACTTTCAGGTAGAAGCAGTTGATGCAAATGATTTTACAACACTAAAAATTACGCAGAAACCTAAGGTGCTTAAGCAGAATTCAAGAAAGCAGATTGTAAACAGTGGTTTACTTTGCGTTAAGTACAAGGGTTACGATGAACCATGTAAGCTTAGAGTTTCTGTTCCTTTGTATGATGCTGCACCAAGTCTTGCACTAGACAAGACCAGTGTGACTACACACAAATTTGCTATAGGCCAATCATACAGCGTTTCTTTATATGATAGAACTGCAAAGAAAAATGTAGATATTGACAAGACATTTTCTAGAGTGGCATATACAACTCGGTCAGGCGACTATTTTGATGATTTAGATCCAAAATATGATTTTGAAAATAACAAGATTGTGGTCGCTTTAAAGGAACAGGCTCCGGAAAGAAATTGCAGTGCATTTATCAAAGTGGAAAACTCCACATGGACAAGGGAATTGGTATTCCAGTTTAACGTAAATGTCAGCACAGCACGTCCACAAATAGCTGTGACAAACGGTAGCCAAATAGATGTGAACTTGGCAACAAGCACAACAAACTATATCGATTTCAATGTAAACAGTGATTTCATGGATGCTAGTAAGACAGTATTTGACGAATTTGCTTCTGTGGGAAATGCAAAGGTAAAAGAGAATGCAGACAAGATTTCTGTTCAATACAAGAATGGAAAGATTGTGGCAAGTCTTAAGGACAAAGATGATAGACCAGCATATGGAACCTATACATTTAACAGCAAGTATAAGGTTCCATACACAGGTGCAAATACCACAGCTTATGAATCAAATATCACTGTTCGTGTAAAGATTTACGAAACTAAACCAGTGACATCCCTCAGAACAACATCATTTGCATTGAATGATTACCTGGTGGGAGTGAAAGATGCATCAGGAAATGCTGAGGAAATCGCTTCAATTCCTTATACATTAAGAAATACTGCAGCAGGCGCTGAAAACAAGGTCAATAATGATAGCTTTGTGTTAACAAACATTACAAATTCTCGCCAGCCTGTAGTTTACGATTCTGTAAAGGATGCACCAATAGACGTAAGATTCGAAGATGGCAATATGAATGTTTATTTGAAGGAAGTGCTTGAAAAGAATCAGACATTCAAGATTTCAAATCTTACTATCGATGGTGTTCAGACAAATGATTTGACATTTACAGTAAGAAGAATCAATGCAGAACCAACAGTGACACTTCGTTCAAATGGAAAGCGAATCAACGTACTTGAGGCTGATACAGCCGTGACATACACAATGTCTCTGACAAACTTTAATGGCACAGTGGATGCAAGCAAGTTCAGACTCACACGTCAGAATACAAGTGCATCAACAAGTGCAGAGTGGGATAGTAATGCAGAGGACTTCCATTTCATGCTTGCAGAACAGAATGGAAATTCATTCAAGCTCGTTGCAAATCCTAAGTATGAGGGCCAGATTCAGAATAGACGCTATATTTACAAGGGTGCTTATACATTTGGAACTGGTGATGCAAAGAAAGGTTCTAAAGCTCCTGTAAAGACAGTTGAATCAAAAGAGATTCAATTGGATACAACACCAATCCAGACAATGCCAAGAGTAACACTTAGCAAAAATACAGCTAATGTGTACATTGGAAATAGATCCAAGGCGGCACGTATTGTTGTCACACCAGCAAATAACAGTACAGCTGTTCTCTCAAATGTTGTTTGGTCAAAGCGAATGGCCACTAACCTAACCAACGCTTTCGCAGCACCTAAGTACGATGCAAAGACCAATACACTTTCAATCAAGATTAAGAATGCTGCATTGCTTAAGAAGAATTCAACCTATACTTTGACATACAATATTGTTTGTGATGGTCAGTTGGATGGTACTACTGGTACTGAGTTTAGCGTGAGGGTGACTGTGAAATAAGAAATTGAAGCTTTTATAAGTAGATAATATTATGTATAATATAGCAACGGTCGAAATAAAACCGTTGCTATATTTAAAGGTTGATGATTTATGAATACAAGTAAAGCTAAAGATATTACAACATATAATATGAACAATTCATCAGGCAATATGATTTCACTATGGAGAATTATTTTTACATACTATATTTTGATATACCATATCCTATGTTTTCAGAATAAGGTTAAATCCGGTTATATTGGCGTTGATTTTTTCTTTATAGTGGCGGGTTATTTGATGATGAAAGGCCTAGAAAAAAAGGAGTTGCATCCTGTCATATATATATATAATAGAATTGTTAGGTTATATCCAGAATATTTTGTTGCGGTTATCGTTTGTTTTGTTTTAGCTAGCAAGTATGATTTTAGTCCAGTAATTGGAAATCTAAATATTAATAAGTACTTTGAGTGGTTTGTTTCAAATGGATGGCAAGAATTATTAATGCTACAAAATTGGACATGGTCTAATCCATGCGCACCATTGGCAAATCCACCTTTATGGTATGTTAGTGAACTGCTGCTTGTTTCTATCATTATATATTCGTTTTTGTATTACAAACGGGATATTGGATTATTTTTATATATCCCTGTTTTTTCAATATTAGCATATACATATTTGTATAGAACTTGTGGTAGCTTGGGAGTTGATAAGGTATATGGAAATTTAATAAATGCTAGGTTATTACGTGGAATGGCAGATATGGGGATTGGTGCACTTCTGTTAGAGTTAAAAAAATTTAAAAAAGGAAAAAATAAATGGGTACCATTCGGTAATATCTGTTTGCCAGTAGTGATTATGTTAGCTTGTTTTTTTTCAGGAGGGATAGATTTTTTCTATATTATTCTTTTGGCAATGGGCGTTTATTGCGCGTTTGATACCCCACTACCAAAGAAAATTAGCAAACCGATTATAAGATTAGAGGGCATTTGTTATTCGATTTATTTAAATAATACATTGATTCATATATATTATGTAAGGGAGGTAGGATACTTGAATGATATAAGATTAATTTTAATATCTGTGATAGTGTTGACAATATATTCAGCACTCACACATATATTGGTGGTTAGGTTATGTGGAATAAAGTTCAGCGGCAGGAAAGTTGCCTAATATAATGGAGAAGTTATTGGTGTCAATTGTAGTTCCAACCTACAATTGTTTGAAATATATTGATGAGTGTATGAACTCGCTTCTAAATCAAACATATAAAATATAGAAATAGTTGTGTGCGATGATTTCTCGATAGATGGTACTAGAGAAAAGCTGCAGGATTATGCTAGCGATACTAAGGTGAAAATCTTGTATAATGAGAAGAATATTCGTCAGGCTTTTACACGTAATAAGTGTATTGAAGTATGTAGTGGCCAGTTCATTATGATGGAGGATGTAGATGGTGTGTAAACGGTAAACCGGTTTACCGTTTACATTTGACGTGGTAATATATCTGAAAATAAATTGACGTGGTGAATCAAATGTTGATTAAGTTTTTGATGGATGACGTTAAGGATATGAGTTATTTATATTCTATAACGAAAATGGAATCTGATCATAATACAGAAATGACCGCACAGCATTATACAGGTGGAGATTATTGTAAGGCAGTACTTGAAACAGTTTGTGATAATGTAAAATTTCTAGGACGAGAAAACATTAGCTATTTGGGCTCATTAGGACGTATTGCTAACGAAACATTTAAAATTACCTCGCATGATGGGCTATTATATAAGGTTTGTTTTACAATAGATACGTATGGAGAGAAGATTGCCAGGATGGAAGTCTCTGTCTCTTCAGAAGAATTTGAAGGGCAGGACTATGATCACCAGCTGGAAGAATTAAAGATTGCACTGAAAGATAGATTGCTTGTTGATTGGGGAAGCTGTACATGGTTAATAGATAATCAGTCTACGAGACTTTGCAAGGAGGCATTTGAGAAAGCTTCAGTTGTAGAAAATGAACTTCGAGCATTTGTGAGTAAGGTACTGATATTATATCTGGGGATAAATTGGATCAAGAATCCGGGACTAGAAAAAATAGATGAATCTGTTCAAAACCTTACTGAGAAATTTACGAATAGTGTACCAGAATTCCGCAACATTAATACTGATTTTCTGTCTATGACATTGGAAACACTGTCAGCAGTATTGTTTGAAGGGGTAATATATGATCAGGAGGTCAGACTATCAAATAAAGAATATATAGAGCTTCAAAGGATTTGCAACAAAAATGGTGCGTCTGCAGGTAATGTTGCAGAATACTTAAAAAAGCGAAGACAGCCTGTGGCAAAGCTATGGGATAAATATTTTGTACAATTTTTTGATGATTCAGATTCCTTAAAAAAAGCTATACATGATTTTATTGAAGATCGTAATCATGTTGCCCATAGTAAAGTGCTATCGTGGAATGCATATGGGATTATGTTAAAAGACTTTGAGAAAATGGAGTCACTACTAGAATTCGCTAATGAAAAATATGAGGAAATCGTGCAATCGACAGAAATTATAGATACGCGAGTGGCCATGGAGGAAGATCAATTCTATGAACAGCAATACCACCGTGAACGTGTAGAGATGGAAACCGGAATGGATATATTATCGGAGAAAGCCATCTTGGATTGGTTTGACAAGGTTATATATGAGCTATATTCTGATATTTATCAAAGGTATCATTTGGATGTAGAATTAGAGGTGTCCGATTATTATCCTTTAGGTAGTAATTATATGAGTTTTTATGTGTCTTGTCCGGTAGAGGATGACAGAACGCTGACTATAAAAGTATCTGCAGAATGGTCTATTGATGATGGACTAAGTGCTGATAGCACATGTGTGGTATGTGTATGTAGTGCAAACGAGGATATCATTGATAGTGCTGAAATTTATTTCCATAATGGAAATGGAAGTGAAGGTGAAAATGGATTGATGGAGGCGACGGATAACACAGAATATGATGATTCAGAAATTGATGGGCTAAAGGAAATGTTGATTGATGCAATCGAGAACCTAAACCCATATCCAGCAAAGCTGCAGGCATTAGAATATGATTCAAAAGGGGCTGAGCGATATGTTTCTGATTATCCATGTGAGCAGTGCGGGAAAATGGGTATTTCCATCAGAGAAGACTTCCTTCCGATTGGTAAATGCTGCTACTGTGGATATGAACATGAGATGAAGAATTGTTTTCGATGCGATGATTTAGTAAGTATAGGCGAGATGGTAAATGGATTTTGCCCAGCATGTAAGGTGTATATTGATGAGCAGTAAATGCAATGCTGGCGCTATGGATAATAGAAAGAAAAGTGGGCGCCCAGCGAAAAAAACGGATACAATCCTGCATAGCTACAAAAAGCACTAACTACCCTTACAGTTGAATTATTTGAAGAATATGGTGAAGTTAAAGCTGTAGCGGAAGAACTTGAAATGTCAGAAATAAAGGTGCTGAAACTGCTGATTACTGCCGGTGTGTATGAGGGTGAGATTGCAGATGAAATTAAGGCATTACGTGAAGCTGGAAAGACTATTCAAGAAATCTGTCAAATAACCAGGCTAGGGAAGTCATCAGTGAATGGATGTTTATCATATACAAAATTGCTATATAATACGAAGGAACATAGCTTAAATGCAGGTCGGATTAAGAAATATTGAAAAAGAAGAATGGCGGTAGCTAAGCTGGTGCAATCAAAGGATATAAGTGACTTGTGGAAGTGTATTGTCTTATTTGAAGGATATGGATTTAAGACAGCAAAGGGGCTGAAGTATAAGTACACTGTAAAAGGCGGAGAGATTTTTGATGACCGGAAGGAGACATCGAAATCCATTACAATGTCTACTGTAGAATTGGCATTTTAAAAGTAAGCGCCTAATAAAAAGGCGTCCCTCCTAAAATCTCTCGCACCTAAGCGAGGATTGCGAGTATTTTACTCCAATTATCTTTTACATTTTTCAATTACATCCTGATTCCAAGGAGCAATTGTTTCCAACTGTTCATCAGACCAGTCTTTTGATGGTCGCTGACTCAGGATATATTTGATGTATTCATAAATATTTAGTTCATGAGCTTTTGCCATTTCTACGATACTGTAAACTGTAGCACTGGCAGTTGCTCCGGCAGGAGAATCTGAAAACAACCAGTTCTTTCTGCCAACAGTGAAAGGCCTGATGGCATTTTCACTTGCATTATTAGCAAAGCTGCATCGTCCATCCTCTAGATATGAGGTTAAAAATTCACGACGATGGTTGATATAGTTCACAGCTTTATCCAGCCTAGAGTTTCTAACTGGATTTTGTGAATCAAGCCACTCAAAAAAGGCCTCCCAAACTGGGTGTTCCTTTTGCAGACGAAGCTTGTGACGCTCTTCATACGAGACTTTCTTGCGATTAATCGAGTCTTCGATTTCGAAGAGTTTATTGTAGTATTGAACTCCCTATACTGCGGGATTTGTGTAATCATACTGTTTTCCTTTTGGAATGGCATCAATCAGATATCTTCTGACATGAGCCCAACAGCAACATCTTGTAATACCTGGCACCTTGTTATAACCTTGGTAACCATCGCATTCAAGATAACCTTCAAATCCCTTTAGGAAGTTTTTGGCATTTTCTCCCGCCCTTGTTTCGGAGTAGCCGTACATTATTATTGGAGGGAATCAATCTTCTCCTGTACGGTATACCCACATGTAGGACTTTGACTCAGCCCTCCGACCAGGTTCATTTAATACTTGAACCGGTGTCTCATCAGCCATTAGGAAGTTCCTTTCTAATAGCTTGCGATGGAAGAACTGATAGAGTGGATCAAAGTAATGTTTAGAACAATAAATGATCCAGTTAGCCAAAGTGGTTCGGCTTAAGTCAATGCCATACTGCTCCCAGTCTTTCTCCTGACGATATAAAGGTAATGCATTGCCATACTTCTGATATATCGTCTATGCAACAGATGATTCTGATACGAGAGAGTGCTTCATAAGTGGTTTCTTATCAAGTTTAGCTTTTATGATATATGGCTCGTCAGTATTCTTGCATCCTGGACAGCCATAATGATAACTTACATATTCCTTAAGCTTGACTTTGGCTGGAATGTATTCGAGTTTTCTTCGAATTAGTTCCTTGCCGATGTATTCAAGAGGAGTACCACACTGAGGACAAATCTTATCTTCGTCAGGGATATATACAACGACTTCCTCGACAGGAATACCTTTTAGTTTTTCCTCAAGCTTAGTTTTAGCTTTACGCTTATGCTCTTTGACGATAGTCTCAACATCAGGAACTAAGATGTCATCAGATTGGAGCGTTTCAGCTTCATCAAACAAGCTGAGTTGACCATCTATTTCTTCATGGCGTCTTTCACTGGAAGCGCCAAAAAGTTTTTTAGTAAGATAATCAATCTACTTTTGTAAAACAGCTTCACGTTTTTGATGTTCAGCCTCACGATTTTCAGCATCCTGCAACGTTTTTTGCAGCTGAACAGTGACTGTAGTCTGAGCTGAGATAGTTGTATTAAGTTGTGAAATGGTATCTTTCAGTTCTTGTAACTGAATGTCTCTAGCCCCTCTTGCCACAGCCATTTCTCCTTTGTTTTGATACCTAAATTATACAAAATTTAGGCCTCATTAATAGCAAGAAATGTAGTATTTTCAAGGCTTCGCGAGGGTTTTGACAACTGTTCACAACCGCTATATTTTGTTAGTAAGTTATCAACATTTTTGTATGTTCCAATGGCTTTTGATTGCTCTATTTCGAGACCAGACATAAGCCAATCGAACTGTTGCTAGGTAAGAGGTCGTACTTCAGATTTATCTCTTGGCCAACGATACCTGCCTTCAACTGCAAGACGTTTGTACAAAAGTACAAACCCATCAGATTCCCATAGTAGCGTTTTTTGCTTGTCGCACCTTCTGCCACAGAATAAATACAAAGCACTTCTTTTAGGATCCATATGCAGTTGTTCTATTACAATGGCGCAAAGGCCATCGATAGACTTTCTCATATCGGTGTATCCGCATACTATATAAATTTCGTTTACACCGGAAATATCGCCTAGAATAAGCTGCCTTTCATAGAAGAAATGACTTGCGATAATAACAAGGTATCAATTCCATTTGGAATTGTTAGTTTAGCTCCATTCATTTCAAGAATTAGTGGTTGTGAATTTGAAGGAGCTTCTATACAAACAGGATGAACATCAGGTTCATCAGGAATTACATCAAGTAAAACGACATCTTGTTTTAGTGATGGTAGTTTTTCATCACGCCATGGCTGAGGAAGTTCACAGCCTTGTTTTCTAAGACGAACTGTCCAGTTATAAAGGGGTGATGGTCCAATTTCATGCTGGCGACACCATTCAGCATCGCTAAGACCACTTTGTCTTGCCTCCATGACTAAACGGTATTGTTCACTAACTGGTGTTTTAAATCTTCTCATTGATAGGTCCTCCTTAAGATAATTGGAGTGAAATGCAATTAATACATTCAATCCTATCAATGATTATAAAAAAGAAAGGAAGCCTATTAAATCCGCTGGATTATTAGGCGCTTACGGTGGATTGCGGCAAAATTAGAAGCAAGTTGATAATGCAAAAACACCTCCCCAGAAAAGAGGAGGTGTTTTTGCTAATTTGATAAAAGTTTAGAAACATAGGCAGGAGACATTCCTAGCTGAAAAGCGATGTCCTTTTGAGACATACCTTCTTTTTTCATAGCTTTTATATCTTCAAGAAGCTCATATTTTTTTTCTGGTTTAGGGGCGGAAGAAATCTTAGCTGAACGCCCGCCAGATGGATATGTAGAAACTTCTAATGTGGCTACAGAGTCTTCGAGTTCCCTGCGGACACTTAACTTGCCATTTTTGTAGTGTACCTCGGCATCAGAGCTACGGGCAAGTTCGCCAATTGTCATAGCCTCCAGATTGGAAGGCAGATTTAGGGTTAGTGGGATGGATTGATTCTTCATAATGACCTCCTGTGAAAGTTAATCTATTAAATTTAATAAATTAATTATATTTAACTAAAGGCTTTATGTCAAGTATTCATAGATGGTTAGAGGCTGTCGAAGGTATTGTATATACTATGAATTATTTAGCTGCAGGTTTTTTATTAGTATTTATAGTGATAAAATAGAAACATGGTGATGATTTGGAAGAATGTGTTACTATAATCGTGAGACGTTTGGAGGATAGATTTATTAATGGCAAAGAAGTATGAGAGGGCAGAAATAGAGAGACTACTAAGCATTTTAAAGAAAACACTTACGGATAGTATTACATTGCCGGAGAAAGGTAAAAGAGTTGAATTTGAAGTTGAAGCAAAAACGACTAAAGAAAAATTTAGAATATCTATTTACAAGGGAAGTGTTAATCGAGATAAATATGATTATAATGCTTTATTGATAATTGATAGTATTCCGCTTTTGCAGCTACACATTAACCCTAGTAATAGACATCAAAACCCTGACGGAACAATAATTCTAGGAAATCATTGGCATATTTATAATGAGGAATATGGAAGAAAAATTGCGTTTGAGGCTGCTGATGTTACATCTGATGATTTTGTTGAAGTTACATTATGTTTTTTGGAAAGATTTAATGTTATAGAGAAACCGCAAGTATTTCATCAAGTGACATCTTTTGAGGAGAGTTGAGTATGGATATTCAAAAATTGATTAATGATTATACAGATTGGCTCAATAGGGAGATAACGTTTGAAAAAATAGGGCAATATTATGAAATAACAACACCTTTTCTGGATGAAGCCAATGACTACATGCAATTTTATGTAAAATTAGAAGACGATACTATTAGTTTTTCTGATGATGGATACACTATTAACAGGTTAATTATGAATGGTTTGCAATTGAAAGGGGAAAAGAAAAAAGAATTAACTAGGATACTCAAAACATTCGGAGTGTCATTAGAAGGTGAGACTATTGTAAGTTCAGCAAATGAAAAAAATTTTCCTCAAAAAAAGCATATGTTTATTCAAGCTCTTATTAGGGTAGATGATTTGTTTTCGAATATTCATACAAAAACAAAATCGACTTTCAATGAAGATGTGATAAATTTCTTTTCAAAGAAGGAAATATATTATTCGGATAATGTACAATTTACAGGTAAGTCGGGGTTTGCTCATAATTATGAATTTTTGTTTCAACGTAGCAAAAATCAGCCAGAGCGTTTATGTAGATTGGTGAATAATCCTAACAAGAGTAATATGGAAAATATTTTATTTGCGTGGTATGACACCAAGGAAGAACGGAGAAATGACAGCAAACTAATAGTGGTTCTTAATGATTTGAATCCAATAGCAAAAGGCGTTGAAGAAGGTTTCCTGAATTATGATGCTAGAGTTGTAAAATGGAGTGAAAAAAATAAAGCAGAGATAGTAAATACTTTTTTAGCTTAAATGAAAATAACAATCGTTCTGTAAAGTGGGAAATAAAAATCTAACTATAGCTCGGCAATTAGAATGTCGAGCTATAGTTGGATTTAGAGGCAAATTGATATTATTGAATTATATAAATTAAAAGAGGGAGATGTGTATTATTATACAAAAAGGTGTTAAAGATATGAAAACTAATTCCAAGGAAGGAATTATAAAAATTTACAAATTGTATGGTTTTGAAGTTGAGGAGAAAAAGGAATGATTAGATATGAATGGTAAATATGAGCGAAATAGAGTCTTGGCATTGTATAATGTTTTATTCGGAACTATTATTTACATTTATACAAATTTAACTAAAGTATATTTTTCTTAGAAGAAACAACTGATTTTTAAGCAAAAAAA
>CAMJBT010000053.1 GCA_946403965.1 uncultured Pseudobutyrivibrio sp.
CTTCATTGAAGACCTGAGTCATTCCGACCTTTGTAGCTAAAATAGCTTTCTTCATTTTTCTTACCTCCATTTTCTACAGCGGAACGCTTCATGCCCATCTTATATTGATTGGGGTAGCGGAACCGTTCATCCTAGAACAGTGTCATATAAGTGGAACCAGATAAGAAATCTAAGTTGCTTCTATATAAAACCATCTTGGATGTTTACTTAACTAAATGAACTCAATTATTTGTTCTTGATGCTGATTTCAACACCTGCTGGCATCTCTAACTTAGAAAGTGCCTCAACAGTCTTCTGTGTTGGATCGATGACATCAATCAATCTCTTATGAGTTCTCTGCTCGAACTGCTCACGAGAGTCTTTGTACTTATGTACAGCTCTAAGAATTGTAACAACTTCCTTCTTTGTTGGAAGAGGTACTGGACCACTAACCTGTGCTCCGTTCTTCTTAACAGTCTCGATGATTTTCTTGGCAGATGAATCTACTAACTCATGATCATAAGCCTTGAGTGTGATTCTCATAACTTGATTTGCCATAAAAAAAGTCTCCTCCTTTTTCGTTTTTCTGATTCTGAGAAAAATCGAACAAGTGGCGACTGTACACTTACCCGTGTGTATCATGGTTTAAAACTCAAAGTTTGAACCAAGTTCTCACACGTCGTCTCCGCAAAAGCGGACGGTTTTCTGTTGTACAGTGACTTGTCGTCAGTTTCCTAACTTGACATTCGCTCCACGGAAAACCAACCTGAGTAACTAGGTTGCAACCTCACGCTTCATAGCTATCATGTCACAGCAAGTAATAATATACACGGGGGAGTCAATATATGCAAGAGAAAGATGAAAATAATTGTATTTTATCATGTACAATCTTAGAGAACCTCAAAATATTGTGGTTTTATTGATTTTTTTGAACTAGAAATCATTGAAGATTAATATTCTTTCAGTATAATAATCGGAGTGACTAGATTTGTAAAGTATATAAAATTATATAGAAAGGATAGTTACTATTCACAGTAACTTACTCTTTATTCATAATGGAAGTCTTACAGACTTCTTTCCCAGTGCTAAAGCACTTAACATTATTCATAAAGAGTAAGTCACTGATTCCAGTTTATAAATATATAGAAAGCATTCTCTCACAAACGAGCTTGCCAAGAATTGCTTTCTATATATTTATAACTGTGAATAGTAACATTAGTAAATTATGCAAGCAGCAAAAAATTGGAAAGATTACGAAATAATAGATTGTAGCTCTGGCGAAAAGCTTGAGCGTTGGGGAGAGTATGTTCTCCTTCGTCCTGATCCACAGGTCATTTGGAATACTAAAAAATCCTCTCCTTATTATAAGAAGCTTAACGCTCATTATCATCGCTCAAACAAAGGGGGAGGCGAGTGGGAATTTTTCGACCTTCCAGAGCAATGGACTATCAGCTACCCTATCTGCGACAAGAAGCTCACATTCAATCTCAAGCCTTTTGCTTTTAAGCACACTGGCCTTTTCCCTGAGCAAGCAGTGAATTGGGATTGGTTTTCTTCTATTATAAATAAGGAAATCAAAGAAAAGAATCGTCCTGTAAAAGTATTAAATCTATTTGCTTATACCGGAGGTGCAACTCTTGCAGCTGCCGCAGCTGGAGCTCAGGTCACTCATGTAGATGCATCTAAGGGCATGGTTCAATGGGCAAAGGAAAATGCAGCCTCTTCTGGTCTTGCTGATGCACCTATTCGTTGGTTAGTAGATGACTGCCGCAAATTCGTAGAAAGAGAAATCCGCCGCGGCAATAAATATGATGGAATCATTATGGATCCTCCTTCATATGGAAGAGGTTCCAAGAATGAAGTATGGAAAATTGAAGATGACATTTTTCCATTCATCCAGCTTTGTGAAGAGATTCTTGCAGATGATGCACTATTCTTCCTTGTAAATTCATATACTACTGGTTTACAACCCGCAGTACTCAACTACATGATTAGCACTGCTCTTTTAAAGAATCATCCTGGGGAAGTTTCCGCAGATGAAATTGGATTACCAGTAACAGAGTCAGGTCTCGTGCTTCCATGTGGCGCAAGCGGAAGATGGGTTAGAAAATAACGACCTATATTATAGAAGGAACTCTATAATAACTACTATATTATAATAGAAAGAACGTATTAAGCTATGAATGAATCAACTCCCATAAATCCACTTGGCGTTGAACCAATTGGAAAACTACTTAGAAAATTTGCAATACCAAGTATAATAGCCATGCTTGTAGGCTCACTTTACAACATGGTAGATCAGCTTTTCATAGGTAACTTTGTTGGTCCCTTGGGCAATGGTGCCACAAACATACAATTTCCACTTTCAATTTTAAACGTGAGCATCGCGCTTCTCTGTGGAATCGGTGCAGCCTCAACCTTTAATCTTGCAATGGGACGTGGAGAAACAGAAAAAGCAGGCTATTATATTGGAAATGCTGTTTCTCTTATGCTTTTAGGAGGTTTAGCTCTTACGCTGATTACCGAGCTTTTCCTTCAGCCAATTCTCATAGGATGCGGTGCTACAGAAAACATTCTTCCATATGCAATGGAATATTCAAGAATCTGTGCACTTGGCTATCCACTGTTTATTCTGTCAGCCGGAGGTGCCCATATAGTTAGAGCCGACGGCAGCCCGAATATGACAATGGCCATCAATATGACTGGTGCTATCATAAATACAATTTTGGACTACCTGTTTGTAGCAGTATTTAATTGGGGCATGACTGGCGCTGCTGTTGCTACAATTATAGGTCAGTATATTGCCGGCATTATGGTTTTAGTTTATTTGACAAAATTTAAAACCGTGCCACTTCACAAAGAACATTTCGTTCCAAGTCTTCCAATTATTGTAGCTATTACTTCACTTGGAACTGCACCTTTTATCAACCAGATTGCAATGATGATTGTTCAGATTGTAATGAACCATGTAATGGGTCATTATGGAGCACAGTCAATCTATGGTTCAGATATTCCTATTACATGTGCAGGCATCATCTCAAAGGTGAATGGTATATGCTTCTCCTTCGTAATTGGTATTTCACAAGGATTGCAGCCAATCATCAGTTTCAACTATGGTGCCAAAAACTACGATAGAGTTAAAAAGGCGTTTTATTTAGCATTAAAATGCGCTGCTGTTATCACATTTACCAGCTGGGCTTGCTTCCAACTATTTCCAAGACAGATTGTTTCAATCTTTGGATCAGGCGACGAACTTTATTTTGAATTCTGCGAGAAGTATTTTAGAATTTTCCTTTTCGGAATATTTACAGCCTTCTTCCAGCCCCTAGCATCCAATTTCTTTACATCAATTGGAAAGCCATACAAAGGAATTTTCATGTCCCTGACAAGACAGGTTCTTTTCCTTGCTCCGCTTATTATTGTTTTACCAATGATTTTAGGATTTAATGGTGTGCTTTTTGCTGGACCAATTGCAGATGCACTTTCTTTTACTATTTGCTTTATTTTAGTAAGAAAAGAATTTTCACATCCAGAGTTTAATCAATAATTTAAATGAGCTTCCCAAAACAGGAAGCTCATTTTTTCATTTACCTAATCAATCCTTCAGCAATACTAATAGCTTATTCAATTGAAAACTTTTATTTACATACAATTTGATTACGTCCAGTCTCCTTGGCCTCATAAAGATTTTCATCTGCACGTTGAAGAACTGAATCCACAGTCTCGCCAGGTTCAAGAGCTGTCAATCCAAAACTCATTGTAATCTGACGATCAGAATTTGGCACCCAGATAGTTCGCACCTCATCCATTATCATGGAAAGCTCTCTGCGGGCAATATCCAATTCGCGATTCTCGAAGATGAGAAGGAACTCCTCACCGCCCCATCTGGCAGCTGTACCTTTTCCAACCATTCCAGCCTTTAGCTTTTTTGCCACTTCTCGAAGAACATGATCGCCCATTTCATGACCAAAAGTATCATTTACCTTTTTAAAGAAATCAATGTCCGCTATACATACACAGTATTTCAATCCCAACTCTACAGCTTTTATTCGAATATCTTCCAGCTTTTTATCCGCAAAGCGACGGTTGTTTAATGCTGTTAAAGCGTCGTACTCAACCAATGTTTTTATTGATCGAGCCATCCGCTTACCTTCGTTGGCCAGGCGTTTTATTTCATCATCCTGAAGGTTGATGTCTCTAGGCATCTCCAAATCAAAATTACCATTAGCAAGACCATTCATATAGTTATCAATTTTGGAAATACGGTTGGTAAGCTTTCTATGGAAAAAGACCATAATGTATCCTATCACTATAGCCGTAAGTATACATGTAATAAATATAGGCATAGTGTAAAGCAGCATTTCTTTTTGAACCGATTCCTGTGAACGACTTACAGCAATCATTCCATTAACAATACCATCATCGGAAATAAGCGGTTTGTAGTATGCATAGCTTTTCTGATCATAGACCATCACATTAGTATAAAACTTTGGCTTTTGTGTCTCGATAACATCTCTTTTTACTACAACTGATGCTGTTGTGCCAATTGCGCGGTTTCCTTCAGAATCTTTTAAAGTGGTAAGCAAACGAGTATCTTTGTAAAAAATTGTTACATCAATATCCAAGCGCTCTCCCAGGTCATCTATCATGGTGTTCTCACCGTTTATAGGCTGCTGGCCTTTGTACATTTCCAGCTCCCCATCACCATCAGAATCCTCTGCCCAATAATCACCTACATATATAGTATCAAAAACATACATAGCCAGATCAGCTTCACGCATCAACTCTTCCTTGACCTTATCCGAAGTAAGCTTATACATTCCACTTATACTTACAATCATGATGATTATGGTCATGATGCTAAGGGGAATCAGGGTTATTTTCAGCATTTGATTTTTCAAACTGTTTTGAAACTTTTTCTCTGCCATGGCACTGCCTCCATAACTTCCAAAAACCTTAAAACATGAGTCTATGACTTCTTGTTTTTCTGAGGAAAAACAAGAATCTATACAAATCTATTTTGCCACAATTGTATGTTATTATGGTGAACTTTATTCTACCCCCAGGGTTCTTTCCAAATCACTTAACAAGTAACATATGTGGTCTTCATCTACTAGCATAGGAATATTTTCAAACACATCCTCTATGTATGGCACATCGTCTTCGGAAGCATCATCCTTTGCTTCTTCTTCACTAGAATATACCTTTAAATTTGTGTATCTACCATCTTTTAGCTTCATGATAACAATATCACCATCAGTTTGAAACAAAGTCATTTCTGTGCCCGCAGGTAATTCTTCATCTTTCCAGGAGTCTTCATCATCAGGACTCTTTCCTACGCTAAATGTAGTTGCATTTTTTAACTTAACAACTTCCCCATTCTTTATTATTTTATTTCCGTCCTTGAGGGAAGAATTGCTTATATACGTTTCAAACGCATCATTAGTTTTTGGCAGGCCGTCCATTCCAATAAAGAAATTTTGATATGTAGCAGCCACTCCAAGAATCATCTGCACTCTCATCAAATCAAAGCTACGAGTATCTTTGATATCTCCATTGAATACAGAAAACATACTCTTGAACTGGGTCGGTGGAAGCAAACGGTCCGTATTTAAATTGTAAACATAAATATGACTTTGATATAAATCATTGCAAGTATTAAAAAGCAAGAACACCTGACCATTGCTACGCTCAATTAAATATACCCTGTTGATATCAGTCATATCTTTTTGAGTAATGGAATCTTCACCTTTTGCCAGCGTGATTTGTGCTCTGCCAAGTCTGTGTAAATTGTATTCAAAAGTGTAATCTATTCCGCCAGCGGTAAACTCTATCTTGTTAGAATTTTCATCTGGCATTGCATCTGCTAGCTTTGTGATTTTATCCTTTGCACAGCCTAGTTTTTCAAGAATCTGGCCATAATTGTATTTAACATCAAGCTTCTGAATGTCCTCTGATTCGAACAATGCAAGCTGGCCTTTTTCATACGTATATACGAATTGAGAATCATCCTTTTGTAATACCAGCTCCGGGGTAGAGTCACCGTTCACCTTCACAAGGTTGTATAGATAACTGCCTGTAGATTCATTATCAGCTTCAGCTTTATCAACCAAATCTGCATATGCTTCTTTGTATGATTTATATTCAATATCGTCTGTGTTGTGTAAAAGGATATAGTCCTTGATTCCAGCTACTGTGTATTTTCCATCCAAGCAGGACTCAACCTCGTTGACCAACTCTTCTTCACCGTAAAAGAAATCTCCGTAATAGCCCACTCGCCCCGTCTCTATTGCAACATGTTCACCATCATCTGTATCGCAGACCATAATAATATCTGATAAACAATCCTTGTTATAATCTGTCACAGCAATGTCTTTAATATTTTTAATTTCATAAGAGCCACCGGCCACATCAATAAAAGATGAGAATTCTGCAACTTTCTTACCATCCTCTGTTATAAACAGATGGGTACTATGTTCATCATTTCCGTAAAAAGCAATAAGTTTGCACTCACCTTGATACTGACGAAGTTTGATATCAATACTCTCAGAGCACCCTTTATCCCATTGAAATTTGTTGGATAAAATAGTATATTTTCGTCCATTACAAGTCATTAAAAGATTTCGTGATGGATTTTCTATTCTTTTGTCCGGAGTATCATTTTCTAAATCCGGTTCCATTATGACACTATATGTACTGGCAAGATTTTTACCTGAAACGCAAGTGTAGCTTACTGGTTTGTACTCTTCAAAATTTTGATCTTCATAAACTTTGTCCCAGTCTATTTCTTCTCTATCATTAAACTCAATCCCAAGCAATGGGTTATACTCCATGTGGGACATATCTTCTTCTATTCGTTTCAAATCTTCTTCGTCCAAGGCATACTCCTTAGGAGCCTTGTTCTTGGCCTTGGAAGTAGCTTTAGACTTTGCTGATTTAGTGGTTTCTGTTTTTGTATTTTGGTCCTTTTGACTTTGTTTGTCAGCTTTGCATCCAGTCAATATTGATATGGACAACATCACTCCTAAAGTGATATATAACACTTTCTTCATAAAATTATCCTTTGAATTTATTAGTAATTATGTCATTACTATTTTGGAGAGTAAACTGAGGTTCCATCTCTAAGCCCTAGCTCCTCCAATGTTTTCTCTCCTCGAATCAGGGCTACTGGATTCTCTGCACGCATAAAACATTCATCCGGATTGTCTATATCTATTCCCAGATTGAATCCGCTGTTCATTCCATATATAAATTCATTTGCTGTGATATTAACTGGAGTTTCGATATCAACGGCAGTTCCATTATGATGAAACATCATTACAATTTTTTCTTCCATTTTATATTCTACCTTTCTATTTTTCGACCTATCCTGCCACTAAAAACGACATTAGAGCAGCATGTTATATTCTGCTGCTATCTTTGCGTTTTGGCTGAATATCTACACATCCAGGAATGATTATACCATCAATTCCGTTGACCAGTGAATCAATATCCTCACTTTTTTGTCTATCCTAGCACCAATCTGTCCTATGATTACTGCTTTGAGACAGTATAAAAAGGCTGAAACAAAAAAGGCCATCACACCTCCTACTGCATGAGTATTAATAAAATTATTTTCATATCATTCTAGCCTTTAAAAATATATGGTATAAATATAATATATCAGGCACCAATGAGATTGATATTTACATCCAGCTAAACGATAACTGTACAAGCAAATTTAAAATGAATAGGTCTATATTTATGAGAAAGATAGCTATTATTTTTTTATTATCTGCATTATTAATATGTGTATATCTTACAATAGATGATTATCTAAATACTAAAATAGAAAAATATAATATTGAAGATTCAACTGCAAATGAAAAAACCGGTAATTATCTCCTCAGATAGTTCTTCCTCGGCTATGTCTATAACATAATCAATTGCCCTGAAGTGAATCCTTTCTTACGTAATAAGTCCCCCTTCCGTTACCTCGACGTTCAAGCACCTCCTCATTAACAAGTGCGGTTAACGAGTTTTCCACGGATGCACGGCCTAGCTTTGGGCACATTTCCATTATTTCACTTTTGGTAAACTTACCTATTTTTTTATAAACAGCAGCTCTTACCTGTTCGATGGCAGGTTCCTTTATATCTACAATTTCAATTCGCTCCTCAAATTCTTTATAAGCGGCAATTATAGTCTTAAGTATATATTTTATGAATGGAGTAGGATCATCTTCTCCTTCATGCCAACCACTCTGACTCATGTTGAGCGAATCATAATATAAATCTTTTAATTCAGCTATCTTTTTTTCCAAAGATACATATCTCCCCACAACATAACCAGCTCTGTAAAGTAACAAAGTTGTCAACAATCTGCTCATTCGACCATTACCATCATTGAAGGGATGCACACATAAGAAATCGTGAATAAATATAGGTATTAATAGTAATGTGTCTACCTCTTCGGTAGCTGACAATCTATTAAACTCTTCACATATTCTATCAATAGCAATCGGTGTCTCTATGGGACTAAGCGGCTCAAATATTACATGCTCAACTCCGTTACCATCTCTAGCAACAATATGATTATCACTGTTTTTAAAATGTCCGCCTATACTTCTGTTTGTAAAACGATAAAGATTTTGATGCAACTGAAGAATATAATTTGCAGAAATAGGAATATACTCATAACTTTCATGAATCATATCCAATACAAAACGATAGCCCGCAATCTCCTCTTCATCACGATTCTTTGGTGTAGTTTTTGACTGCATCAATTGCTTCAACCTGGCATTTGAAGTAAAAATGCCCTCAATAGCATTTGAACTCTCAGTACTTTGTGCTTTGGCTACTTCAACTAGCCTATCTAAAACAGCTGGTTTCTGAGTCAAATACAACTCTTGCTTTCCTCGGTATTCATGTATACCCGAGACTAGCCCTAATATTTCGCTATCCCATTTGTAATCTTTATACTTACTGTAATTAAATTCTCGCATAATCCTTCTCCTCATCGCCTAAATTATACCACATTTTAGGCGATAATCAATATGTTAGGCAATTATTTCGCCTAATACAAACTTATTTTAGGTGATAAGGATTATATTTAGGACCTCTTACTCGTGCTCAATTTCAAGTAAATCAAGAAGCTTCACAAATGTATCCTGTCCATCAAGACAAGTATCTATGAGCCATCCTTTTTCATTTCGCCATTCTTTAAGCCCTCTATAATAAAAGCTTTTCTTGGAATCCTCAATTATGAATGGAATAATATTGTGTCTAAGACATTCCTTTAATGCTACAAGCCTTCCGACCCTTCCATTTCCGTCTTGAAATGGATGAATAAACTCAAACTCGGCATGAAGCGCGATTATATCTTCTACTGTTACGACTTCTTTTAAATTGTACTCTCTAAGAAGTGCCTCCATATGTTTATGTACTTCGGATGGTTTGGAAGTAGCCCTGCCACCTACGACATTCGCTCGTTTTTTATAGTCTCCAACCACAAACCAAGATAGCGTTGAAGCTTTTGTATCATGCTTTAGTATGTAGTGAAGCTTTTTAATTATATCTTCAGATAGTTCTTCCTCGGCTATGTCTATAACATAATCAATTGCCCTGAAGTGATGCACCGTTTCAATGATATCATCAACAGGAATACCATCACCGATATCAACTGTATCTGTTTCAAAGATATTCCTTGTCTGATCCTCCGAAAGCTTACTTCCTTCAATATGATTGGAATTATATGTCATTCTAACCTGCAGCTCATGGTAAAGTCCTCCTGGAAGCTTTATATCTTTTTCCTCCCGAAGCAACTGCAGAATCATGTTATCAGAAACCCTTTTCATTAAAAAATCTGGATCTTTCCCCAAATAATCTGCAATCTTTTTTATGCTTCTTGGCGATAACTTGTCACCCTTGGCAATTTTGGCAACTGTTCTGGTAGACAATCCAAGCTCTATAGAAAGCTCAGTCTTTCCAATCCCTTTTTCCTTAAGCGCCTTTTCCAAACCTTCATATGAAATCATATTATATACGCCTCCATTATCTTTACTTATTTTACCTCCTCACATAAAGAAAGTAAAGATAATGGTAACAAGTATGCTAAAAAGTAAAGAATTCGTACTGAACACTCCCAGCGTTCTTTTCAACAGGATTACCGTAGTTTTCCGCTAGAATTGAATTATTAGATGAAAACTGCTGATACCAATTTGGGTTAGTCATGGCGTTATTTTTAATGTCATACAACCCACTTCTTTGAGAAAATAACAGTTCATACTTGTCTTTGATCACTAAGGACATACCCTCAATTTTATTCATACGTATTCGTGCATTCTCAGCAGCAGTCAAATCTTCTATTACAACTTTCTTTGCATGTTTGTCTACGAGCTTGGGACGAACAACTAACAACAAAACCCAACCGACAACTAAAATAGGTAATACAAGATATATGTGCCATGCAGCAAGCTCCATATATGCATCACTACCAAAAATAAATGTTATAACCCCTAATACATATGTTAAGGCTGCACCTATCTTTCCTTTTTCTTCAGAATAATCTGTAGCTCTCTCACTATCTGGATATTCTTTATATGACCAAAAAATGGTATTATCATATTTTTTCTCCTCTACATTTACAAAAATCACCGCAGAGCTATACTCACAACTCTGCGGTGGTTATAACTACTAAATCAATTTAAAAAGAATAATGAACAACTCCAGTATCCATTAGCTCAGCCATCCATTCATTGACATGAGCCTCATCAAAAATTTCATCTTCTATTTCCATCCCTTTGAATGGACCTACTGCTTTTCTTTTGATTATATATGCCTCTATGTCATCCATCTTGATATCCATACACCATACACCTGGCTCCACCTTATAGAAACCATCAAATCTTTCGATATCATCATGATTAACAGTAACTACGCGAAATAATCTTTCTTCTATTCTTCTGTGTGAGAAAAAATTTGTCTCTATATCAAAGATATGATTCTTATATCGTATTTGCGGATATTCACGGTATAACAAAGGTATCTCCTCCATGGGAATCTGCTGTTCAAATCCATTCTTCTTTAAGAAGGCCTGATTATTTCTTATTATTAACTTTACTTTCTTTCCATTAAGCTTTGCGTATGCATCACTCATAATCAAAATCCTCCAAAAGTTTCTTAATTACCTATACTCAACACATGGGGAGTTACTTTTTACACTTTTCAACGTCTAGCTCCCTATTATCTTCTACTACTTTGCAGGTCGCCTATATACTTGACTCTTTATCTCTGATACAAATATTTTACAAGCATCCTCTTTAGAATCAAATACCTTTTCATCTCTCAATTCGCCCAATTGATTCAGGCTATAAACTTTCCATTTTTCACCTTTAGATATAAAGATGGCATCATTTGAAGTTCCACCCTTTAACACTTTCTGCTCATTAGTGTTTTTAAAATCTTTTACCTGCTTCCTAACATATTTCATGTATTGCCATTTTCCCTTAATCTCACGACATTTTCTATCAAAAACATCTAAAGCATCTTGTAATTTATAACTACCTAGTGCAACGACAAATTAGACACAAACAATCCTGCTTCAGCTATCTTTTCATCAGACCATGATTCAGGAAACCAAGCCTGACCTGTTTCCACTCTTTTTGATGGTGTTTTATGCTTCGGAACATTACCAATTCGCACTCCATTGTCATACTCTTTGAGAATATTATACTCCATACCATTTGCTCTCAAAAAATCTATATTGGACTGACCATGGCCTCCTCCTTTCATTCTTGAAACTTGACCCGTTTTAGGATTGTATGTGAAATCTCCATTAGATGAATGACGTACCGTCTCTTCATCTATTATTGAGAATATCTCAGTAGCTACACCATTCTCGTTTGTACCCAAACTACTATTTATTCCAAGGTTATTATTTACCGTAGTCTCACTAGCACCAAAATCCTTAACCTCACTAACAGTTACGCCCTTACCATCAAGTACATTTTCAACTCTTGAAATGACAGCTTCATATTGGTCTCCCGATGTGCGCATACCTGGTGCCCACCAGATGTTAGAACCTTGTGTTTCTGGTGTAGAGAATCTAATGTTGTCAATTCTAGATGGTTCGATTGTAACAAGACGAGCACCACCATTTGCCGCATATTTGTCAGCCTCTAATCCTAATAGCTGTGCTACAGATTATGCATCCAACATCTTTATTACCATCAAACGATTCCTCAAATACCTTATATGCATTAAGGAATTGCTCCTTTTGATTATATGGTCTTAAATAAAAAACTCAGGACAGCGCTGATCCCGAGTTTTATAAAATCATTTATTTCCTGAACTCTTTATTGAATTAATAGCATCCCCCGATTCTTGATTAGCTTCGATAATCCGTTTTGTCGCTTCTGCGTATGCTATAGAAACATCTAGGGATAAAAATTCTTTGTAGCGATTAGTCATCTTCTGTATCTTTTTCCATTTCGAGTTCATCTTTTTGATGGAGTCGGTTCCTTTGGCAGCCTTGTAATTATCAAATGCCTCATCTGGTATAGTCATGTTCGCAGCAGAAGCATTCATGTTTTCAACCAGTGTGTCAAAACCATCCTGATCCAAATAAATATTATTAGTTGATGAAGTTCCTTTTTCACCTACTCTTGTTCCTTCTACTTGCATGTTTCACTCATCCTTTTAGTGTATTTACAGTTTATATGATATTTAAGAAGCTTCCTGAGCTTCTGCCGCTCTAGCTTCCTCTTCATGTATTCTGTCAATCTCTGCTTCACAATCTGAAATCTGATTTTCATACTTCGTTATTTCAGCCTGTGCATTTGTAATGCAGGTATCCAATTCATCCATTGTTGTCTGGCATGAAGTCTTTGCAGCTTCAAGTTCTGTGGAAATATTATCTTTCTTAGTGCAGGCATTATCATATAAATTGCCTTCCCAAGCATTGCCATTTTCTACAACCTTGATACTAGTTGAAGGAGTAGCTATCACCACATTTCCTTTTGAATCAACCTCTGAGGCTGTGGAAAGATTATAATTATCTACGCTTTCCTTTTGGTCATTAAAAGTTGTCTTGAAGTTGCTCATAGCAGTCTTTCCTGACTGCATTCCCTCAATATCTGATTCAATTGTTCTTATCATCTCGCGACACGCGCGTATTGTATCTTCCAGATCTCTAACTGATGCCATCTTAACTTAATGCTCCTTAATTATGTTGTTCTACATATTAATCAAATAATACAACTATACCAACATCTCCAGATTTGTTATCCATGTAGCTTACCACTCTACCCCAATCAAGTTTATACTCAACACTTCCAACTTTCTTATTCACAGAATCTCCGTAGTTTTCAGCCAAAATAGTATTATTCGTTGAAAACTGCTCTTCTACTTTCTTTGCATCCATATTAGAATAATCCATCTTAAAACGCTCTTCAGCATTTCTTAACTCTATCTTCTGAATATATTTTCCATCAGAATATATTCGTAGCCAAAATTTTGAATTCCATATATCTGCAGGCATTTTAGATAAATAAATATGTGATGTATTAGTCTTTATAATTCTATAATCGTCGTCTGTCACAAAGGACGATATTTCCTTTTTACTATCTATCGCCTTACCATTAACAATTATTGTATTCATTGATTGCGCTCCTATCTTAACTATCTTGCAATATCAAATAGTCATTTAATCGTTCGTATGTTAATTCATCATCCCCAGTATCGCATAATGAAATTATTGATTGTATAATTTCTTTCAATTTACCTTCGTTATACTCACTTTGGACAAACCATCCCTTCTCCAATTCAAAACTGGCTTCCATATTCGCCTGTTCCACGCGTTCTTCACCTAACACATAGAAACTATATACTTCATATGCAAATGGATTATCTTCTGCGCCAATAAATGCCTCACATGATAGGCAAAAATCTTTTTCGCTTATATAATCTTTTTTTAAAATATTGATTTCTATCAGTTCCACTGTTTATGCTCCTTTTAATCTATTATATCTACATGAACATTTCGTAATTCAGCAACATGCTCCCCTACATTAGGATAACGATTATTAACTAACATGTTCTCTTGAAAATTTGCTCTCCACATTCCTTCACGTGGTTTATATTGTATTCTGAAAGCCCTCATACCATCTTTACTAGCATATCCTATTATGTTTCCATTTTTACCAGTAATCGTCTTATAGTCTTCACCAACCCAACTTTTTCCTGTATTTATCGCATTTTCCCTTGTCATACTTCCTAACGTAGACAAGCCTTTTTCAGATTGCTTAATACCCAAAATTGTCTGCAAATCGGATAAGTTATTTACATAATTATTATGCCACCATTTTGTTTTTGTGAAAGGTTTAGTAGAAATATCATCCAGACTTGAAGCCCCAGTAGCATTAGATATACTATTCCCCTTATTTTCTAACGCTCCAGCCTCAACCTTTCCTACATTATCCATCATACCAAAGTACTCGTCCAAAGGCACCTCAGTATTATTTAAATGAATTGTACCTTCTCTGATTGGTGTAAGGCGGCCACTAGCTGTATTATATTCAAAATTAGGATCAAAGCGCTGACGTAATCCACCTTCACCAAATTGGGGATTTGCATTAGTAATTCCTTCCGCAACATTTATAGGTTCATTCACTCTATAAGGTGTCATTTCACCTCTATAGCTTGCAAATTCCATTCCATCCTGATAGTAAGGTTTTACCTGTAGTCCTTTGAATATCTTTGACGCATCTCCATTCAATGCAGCGATATCTTCAAATGTAGTTGAATATCCAGTAGGATATGGTTCTCCCATATAAATTGTATCGCCTGGCTGTAATGTTGTAGCTTTGTATTTATCAACTCCAACATATGGATAATCTCCCTGCCAACCTTCTGCGGCCTTTACTGGATCAACAGATTCCCAACATACTTTATCAGCACCATACTCTTGTTTGTAAAATTCATATGCATTCTGTCCCTTAAACTGCTTCGGCTCATTGAGTGTAACCTCGGATTCAATGTTTGTGTTCTCAGGAATTATTTCATTCTCAGGAATCTTTTCGACTGGAGCTTCTGTGGTTGTTCCACCATTTTTATATTTTCCATATGCTCCAAATCCCAAATACATTACCGCTGTTGTGACACCAGCAATTTCAGCGTTATGAAATGCTTGCTCATAATCAACATTCTTATAAGCATCCTTATCGTCTAGGATTGTATAATCAATCGTTGGACGTATCAGTGTCTCATCAACAAATTCGTATCCTGCTGTTGACACACCTGCAGCTGCAGCACCATCTAGAAGTGGAATATTTCCTCCATTTGCACCAATCTTGCCTATTTGAGACATGGCAGCAGTCTTTACACCTTCTTCAATTCCAACTGCAACTCCATACTCTACTGCAGCCTGTTCTGTATATCCTGCCTGTTCCATTTGTGCCTTGGCATTTCCACCGGCACTTGTTCCATACACTCCTCCTGTTACAGCTGTGCCTACCACCGCAGCTGTACCACTACCTCCAGAAGCTATTCCTATAGCCACACCAGGAATCATTGCGCCAGCTGCACGCGATGCACCATATAACATTGCTTCACCATCTGTTGCATCTTCCATTATTCTTTGGTCAATGTATTGGGCTGTGGTTGAAATTTTAAGTGATCCTGTCTCCAGATTTTTCTCGGTAATCTGAGCAACTACCTCCACATCATTTGCGTAATAAGGTGCAAATGACTGATCTTCGGATTTGTATTCCAGATTTAAAACTGGTGCAGTGTTATCAATTCGAACAACAGACTTTTCAGTAGAATAGCTTTCACCATTCAAGCTAAATTCCATTCGATAAAAACTTGTGCCTTCCTTGTTTGTATCAATCTGAAAAGCAAAGGTATTGTCATAATAGATTTCATCATTATCTGTTTTCTTTTCTGATGATGAATAGCTTGGGGATATAGGAGTAACTTTCATTTTGTTTCCCTTATAATCCACCGTAATCAGTTCTGGATTTTTTATTTCATGAGTACTTTTACCTTTGTATGAAATTAAAAGATTTTTTCCTTTGTAAATTTCCTTTGAGTACCACACATGTTCATCGTCCTGCATCCATGTATAATCATCACCAGAGCCATTTTTTATAGTTGTGGAAAAATAATAATCATTACCGCGAGACTCCTTAGGGCCGTTCTTTTCTACCGGTTTTTTTTCATCTTTCTCTACAGCTTCTTTTTCTGCCTGAGTCTGTTCAGCATCTTCTAACTTTTCTTCTTTTTTTTGCTCTACAGTTTCCTGTTTATCTGATTCTATGGCTGGATTTTTCTGCTCTGCAGTTTCCTGTTTATCAGATTCTATGGCTGGATTTTTCTGTTCTGTAGTTTCCTGCCCAGCAGCATCCTCAGCCACCGCTTCCTGATTCTCAGTTTCAATTTTTTCTTCTTGGGTAATTTGTTGATTTTCCTTTTTTTCATCTGCAAGAACACAGACAAAAGAATTGTTAAATAACACTGTTCCCAAAAGACACAGTGCTACTCCTCTACTAAAGCTTCTCCCTAACTTTAACATTTTCATAATATTATCTCCTCATTACATTCATTCCTCCTCTCCCCGTATATGCCCGTTGCATATATTGCACAATTATTACATATGTTGCAAATTCATGCAAGTTAATATTTCTATTGTGTAGCCCCAATTTTACATTCTGTAACATTGCAGTAAAAAGCCACCGGCGAGCACTTGGCCACCGATGGCTTTTTATAATGTTATTTGTAAAGGATAGGATTTTTACCTTAGTTATTTCTCTGAGCTTTAACAAGTGCAAACACTGATTGCAGAATAATAAACACACATAAAAGTGCTGCAGTTGCAATATTTGCCCAGCTTGAAAGAAGCTTTCCGTTTGTATTTACCAGTACGGTAATAGTACCATTTATAAGAACACCAAACAGGGAGCCTATGACATTTCCTACACCTCCCGTAAGTAAAGTTCCTCCAATAACTGCTGATGCAATTGCATCCATTTCAAGCCCCTTTGCCTGGTTTACAGAACCAGACATGGTATTTAGACAATAGAGAATTCCACCAATTGAACAAAGGAATGATGAGAGTATATGAGAAAACATTCTAGTCTTTTTTACATTTAGTCCCATCATTGTAGCGGAAGTCTGGTTTCCTCCAACAGCGTACAAATTTCGTCCAAACTTTGTATATTTCAGCATTAAAAAGATGATAACTAAAACTACAAGTGCAATTAGCACTGTTGGCCTCATGTATGGAACAACTATTTTTCCATGACGATTTACCTTTCCTAAAAACTCTGGAAGATTAATTTTGGAATTGGCCCAGGCATAAAATACAGGGTTATCTGCTTCAGTAATTGAAATCTGACCAGAACATATAACTGCTGTCATACCACGTGCAAAAAACATTCCCGCCATTGTTACAATGAATGGCTGTATCTCAAGATACCCAACCAAAAATCCCTGCACTGCGCCAAAAATCAGTCCAATAACAAGAACTAATACAACCATTTTTACAGCTGATATCTTCCATTCAGTCATACCATACACAAGAAGCATACAGTCCATAGCAATAACAGAACCAACTGAAATATCAATTCCACCTGTAAGCATAACGCAGGTCATTCCGCAGGTGACGCAAATCAAACCAGCGTTGTTTATCAAAATATTCAAAAATGTCTGAAGGTTACTAAAGCCCTTGTCCTGATAAATAGCACAACCTACTGCATACATTAATATAAAGAGGCCTATTGTTATAAAGATAAGCACTGTATTTGAGTCTAATCTCTTTTTTGTCTTCATTATGCTGCCTCCTTTGCCATTGTAGCCTGTGGAGTTTTGGATACTCTTTGTGCTTTTCTGGCTGCCATGTATGCCTTGAAAGCAGGAGCCTGCACAACTACGATTATAACTACAATAATAGCCTTGAACACTGGTGCCTTGTCGGTTGATACACCCATAGCAAGAAGTGTTGTGGTGATTGCCTGGATTGTATATGCACCGATGATTGAACCAGCCAGATTAAACTTGCCTCCGCCAAGAGAATTTCCGCCAAGTGCAACTGCAAGGATAGCATCCAACTCATAGTTGAGACCGATGTTATTTGAATCTGCAGAATAAATTCTTGATGAAGCAACTATACCTGCCACACCAGCACATACACCACAGATAACATAACAGATAAAACAAATTACATCTGAATTGATTCCGGATATTCTTGCTGCTCGGCTGTTAATACCTACAGACTGAATATAAAGTCCAAGTGCTGTTTTTTTCAGAAGTACAGCCACTATTAATATAACGATAGCTGCCACAAACACTGGTGTAGGAATAGGATTTCCCGGTAAAAAATTTCCCAGATATTTATAAGGCTCGTATCGTATATACGTAATCTGATTATTACAAAGTAAAAGTCCAATGGCTCTTGCTGCGGTAAACAAAATCAGTGTGGCAACCATAGGCTGAATCTTCAGCTTTGCTACCAAAGCTCCATTCATAGCGCCACTGACGCCCCCCATAAACACACCAAAAAGCATACCTACAATCATTGGTACTGCAAGTACCGATACCGAATTGTTTCCATAGCCAGCCAGAAGCATACAGCAGCTACAAGCTGAAAGAGACATTACTGACCCAACTGAAATATCAGTACCTGCAGATACAGCTACAACAAGTGTCTGTCCCACTGCAAGAATAGCTATTTCTGAGCCACGGTTTAAAATATCAATTAAACGACCATATAAAACACCATGGTTTATACTGATTGAAAAGAATGCAGGTGATTTCACCAAATTAATCAGCAATACCAAAATCATACAAAAGATTGGCAGGAACAATGGCTTCTTTGTTAGCTTCTTAAAATTTTCCATCATTATTCTCCACCTCCTGCAATGGCAGCCATGACAGATTCCTGTGTCATATCGCCAGTAATTTCTCCTACCTGAGCTCCATCACGCATTACATACATTCGACTACAGGTACGAAGCATTTCCTCTATCTCAGAAGAAATAAATACAATGCTCATTCCCTCTTCCTCAGCAAATTTAAGTGCAAGCTTTTGGAACTCAGTCTTCGTACCAATATCAATACCGCGAGTTGGCTCATCCAAAATAAGAAAATCAGGATGTGTGCATAACCATCTAGCGAGAATCACCTTTTGTTGATTACCACCTGACAACTGATTGATAGGTGTTTCTCTTGATGCGGTCTTTATTTGTAGCATGTCGATAAACTTATCTGCTAATTCATTTTGTTTTGAAATAGGAATCTTTTTAAATATTCCGCTGCGTGCCTGAAGGGCTAAGATAATATTCTCCCTTACGGAAAGATCACCAATGCAACCATCCGCTTTTCTATCATCTGGTAAATAACCCATGCCTGCTTTTATAGCATCAAGAGGCTCTTTTATATTTAGTGTTTTTCCTTTTACTTTTAAAGTACCAGTCTGAGCTTTATCCGCACCATAAATGCAGCGAACCATCTCTGAACGACCAGAACCAAGAAGCCCAGTAACACCAACAACTTCGCCTTTTTTAATCTGAAAATCAAATGGTTTAATTGTACCTTTGTGACTAAGTTGCTCCGCCTCAACAACCAATTCATCTGATACACAAGCTTCCCCCTCCTTTTTTATAGATGCAAGGTCATCAAAATCCTTTCCCAGCATCGCTGCTACAAGCATTACTCGAGGCATTTCCTCCACCGAATATTCGCCTGCAAACTGACCATTTCTAAGAACCGTTATGGTGTCGCACACTTCATAAACCTGCTCTAAGAAATGTGTTACAAATATAATTCCAACTCCCTTATTTTTTAAATCCCTCATAACCTTGAATAGCTTCTCAACCTCATTATCATCCAAGGATGATGTAGGCTCATCAAGAATCAGGACTTTGCAATCCATATCTACAGCTCTTGCAATTGCTATCATCTGCTGAATCGCAAGAGAATAATTTTCAAGTGCGATTGTTACATCAATTTTAATGTCCAGGCTATCCATGATTTCTTTGGCTCGCTTATTCATTTTACGCCAATCAATAGTGCCTATTTTGGTTTTTGGTTCACGACCAATAAATAAATTTTCCGCTACTGTTAAATTGGGACAAAGGTTTACCTCCTGGTAAACTGTAGCAATTCCTTTTTCCTGAGCCTCCAAGGTTGAATGATTTACAACCGGCCCATCTATTCCCGCCACATGTATCTCTCCTGCGTCGAGAGAATATACACCAGTCAACACCTTGATAAGTGTGGACTTGCCTGCACCATTTTCTCCCATCAGCGCATGTATCTCACCCTTTCTAAGAGTAAAATGTGCATGATCTAACGCTTTTACACCTGGAAAGGATTTGGATATGTCACGCATTGTAATAAGTAAATTTTCATCCATTATCTTTCTCCACTTTTTCTAACTACGCGGTCCTCCTAGATTTACATGCTCACGCAGGCCACCTTCCATACTCAAGCTAGGCAACTTTCCGCTTCGCGGCTCCCTCCTAGCTTGGCATGGAGCCTTCCTGCGCGCGCTGCCAAGTTTTTAATGACCGCTCACCTATAATAATAGGGGAGGAAAACCTCCCCCATTGCAATCCGTATATACGAATTCGATTTAGTATGAAGCCTGTGATGCAGCGTCTGTTACTACGATAAGATCTTCTGTAACTTCCTTGCCTGCATTATTTGTGTATGTGATTGACTTGAGAATATCCTCTGCTACATACCATGGCTCTGTCATGAATGTCTGCTTCTGAACATCTTCGCCATTCTTAAGAGCTTTGATAATGTCTGCACAGTATGAACCCTGAAGTGGGTAGCACATAAAGTCTGCATTGATATCGCCTGACTGAACATACTCAAGACCAGCCTTGCAAGCATCGAATGAGATAAGGATTACATCTTTATCAACACCATAAGAAACACCTGCTGCCTTCATAGCATCCATAGCGCCAAAAGCTTCGTTATCATTCTGGCAAACAACTACGTTGAACTTGCCTTCATAAGACTTGCAGTATGATTCCATAACCTGCTGTCCACCATCCTGTGTGAAATCACCATCCTGTGAGTCAAGGATTGTCCAACCTTCTGCATCAGCATATTTCTTGAAGCCATCTGTACGTCCAATCTGAGCAGATGAACCATTAGAACCTTCGATTACAAGAATGTTCAAATCCTTAATTCCCTTTGCCTCTGCATATGCTTTCAACCAAGCACCTGATGCAAGACCTTCGTTCATGAACTCTGATCCAACCCAAGAAACATACTTGTCAGAATCTTCGATTGTTCTATCGATAACGATTACTGGAATACCTGCATCCTCGCACTCTGTAAGAACTGTATCCCAACCTGTTGAAACAATAGGATCGATTACGATGTAATCAACATCATCCTGAATGAACTGTCTTACTGCCT
>CAMJBT010000054.1 GCA_946403965.1 uncultured Pseudobutyrivibrio sp.
AAAAAACATTTCTTGATATGTTTTCCAATACTGAAATGAGAGATGATGAGCTGGCGACATTTGAATCTTTTTGCAAGCAGTGCAGCAGTGGGAAAACGTTTTTACTTCTCACAGATAATTGCGGAGAAATCGTGCTTGATAAACTTTTTCTTCGTCAGCTCAAAAAGCAGTTTCCAAATCTAGAAATAACAGTTATGGTTCGTGGCGGTGAAGCCTATAATGATGCCACCTTAGAAGATGCAAAATATGTTGGTTTGGCAGATGAATTTACTGTAATCACAAATGGAGAGAAAATCGCGGGTACAGTATATAAGAGATTGCCGGAGGAAGCTAAAAATATAATTGATAATGCAGATGTTATTCTTTCTAAGGGGCAGGCAAACTATGAATCCTTTGCAGGGGAAGGACATCATGCGTTTTTTACATTCTTATGTAAATGCGAATTATTTGTAAATCGCTTTAATGTGCCAAGGCTTACAGGAATGTTTGTGGAAGAATCGTAAGTATACAGGAGGGGATATATGAAAACCAGAGAAGAAGCGTTAAGCTACGGTCTTACATTTCCATACACATATCAGGAGGCGCCATTTCACAATCCTAATTGGCAACTCATCAGAGTAAAACCTAGCAAAAAGGCCTTTTTGTGGTCTTATGAAAAAGATGGGCAGATTTGTTTGAATCTGAAATGCGATCCTGAGTGGAGAGATTTCTGGAGGCGTACCTATGATGCGGTAATCCCTGGATATCACCAAAACAAGGAGCATTGGAACACTGTTATTTTAGATGGAAGCATTCCAGATGATGATGTTAAACGAATGATTGCAGAAAGCTATGACCTTGTGACAGATTCTCCTACAAAACGTATATACGAAGCAGTGAAACGTATTCCGCAGGGGAAAGTTGCCACCTATGGACAGGTGGCCGCGATGGCAGGCAATCCCAAAATGAGCCGTGCTGTGGGAAATGCTCTTCACAAAAATCCTGATTTTGAAAACATTCCATGCTACCGAGTGGTAAATTCTAAAGGCGAGCTTGCTGGCGAGTACGTATTTGGTGGAGCATGGGCTCAGAAGGAGCTTTTGGAAGCTGATGGAATTGTTGTCCAAAATGGAAAGGTAGATTTGGACAAGTATGGAATCGAAATAAATAAAAAAAGGTGTTGACCTTGCCCTTGGGGCAGTTAACATATGACCTAACAAGAAAACACTTAAGAAATGGAGGGCATTATGAAAGAAAAAATGACATCAGGGAAAATTGCAAAGCAGGCAGGGGTATCACCTAAGGCACTTCGTATATACGATGAAAAAGGACTACTAAAGCCTGTTGATATTTCCGAAGGAAATTACAAGCTTTATGACAAGAGCTCACTTATTATTTAAAAAAAATCATAGTACTTAAGCACATTGGCTTTAGCTTGGAAGAGATTAAGACTAATCTGGAAAATGATGATTTGAGTTCCATCAAGGAGATACTTGAAAATCAGCTTGAAATGATGAATCAGAAAATATACGAGCTTAAAAAATCAGCTGGGTGTATCAAATCAGCACTTGCCAGATTTGACGAGAATCCTGACTGGGATGATAGCGCTGATATTATCAAGAAAATGGAAATGAGCCAAGGCGCAGATGAGCGAAGATGGTATGCCGCAGATCACACTGCTGACGGAATAGAGTGGTACGAGAAAATTTTCAATTCTATGTCTTTCAAGGAATCGGATACGGTCCTTGATCTTGGTTGTAGTTATGGTCTTTTGTGGAGAAGGAATTGGAAGCGCATCCCTTCAAATTTCAGCGTGGAAGGCTACGACATACATGGAAATTGGGCTGACAATCTCTATGAATATCTTAATGAAAATCGAGCTTCACTTCTAAAGGGGTCTGATATTCAAGTGATTTTTAGTAATCTTGAAAACTAGGAAACTAAAAAAAAGATTAAGGAAAAGAAATATGTAAGGATTTAGTTTGGATAAGAAGACTACATACAGTGATTATCGAATATTTAACAAAAATAACTGTATGTTGGGCTGAGTGAAGATACTTAGAATTGCGATGATACAGTTTTTTTTTATAAATTCCTAAAATAACTGTAATAAAGAAAAATTGCGTACAGTTACTTTTGGAAAATGTATTAGAAAAACTGTATATGGTTTTTTGTGAGTGTCTTACGTACAGTTTTTTTTATTAAAAGGCTTAAAAATAACTGTATCGTTACTTATTGCAGAATGATACAGTACAGTGATTTTGTAATTAATCTATAAAAACACTGCTTTACTTAAAGATGTTAATGGAAAGCCTACGTTGAATCACACCATATGATTGATTTTGTGGAATATAGCAGCAGAGATATTGAATTCGGAAATAGTATATGTAGTGAAAAAAATAAATGCATCCCTAACTAGCAGTAATGCTTTATGGGATGCATTTCGCTTATTATAAAGAAATAAATGCCGCCAAGCTTCCTCTATTAGCCCCCATAATTCTATGGGAATAGAAAAGATTAGGATTGCAGCGGGTGCAGTAATTTGTAATTTCAATATGTTCATCTGGGATGCCAGCTTCAAGAAATACTAATCGACAGGCGGCCCATAAATCCAGCATATATTTATCCTTGTCGTCTGGATTGAAGATGGATGGGCGAAGTAGCTCTGCTTTGTGTCCTTCGCCAAAAGCTTTTACAAATTCTTCAGCCACATCAGCGCTAATCTCATAGCAATCCTTACAGATGCTAGGTGCAATTCCACATAAAATATTAGAAGGCTCACAGCCGAAGGCGTCCTGCATCTTTTCAATTGTCACTTTCCCGATTTTGCCAACAGTTCCGCGCCAGCCTGAATGAGACAAAGCAACCACTTCTTTTACAGGATCATAGAAGAACAGTGGAACGCAGTCGGCATAAAAAGTGACTAAGGGCATGTCCTTTACATTTGTGATTAGTCCGTCTACATTATCATATGGCAAAGGCTTTGTTAATCCGTTACCAGCATCCTTTTCATCCACAATGATTACATTTGTAGTGTGAGTCTGCTTTGATAGGCACATGCGCTCATAATTCATGTCTAGGGCTGATGCGATTCGGTGATAGTTTTTACGCACATTTTCATCGGAATCACCTCTGTTAAAACCAAGGTTTAGTGAATCAAAAACGCCTTCACTGATACCTCCAAGTCTAGTGGAAAAGCCGTGCTTAATCCCAGCAGTTTTAAATGAATTAAAAGTTAAAAAAGATACTCCATCTTTGTTTTCTACGTTCATAAAGTATACAATGCTCCTTATTTTTGCTGGCTAAGAAGTGCTTCTAATCCTTCTAAAGCCACATCATGGTTCCTATCCTTGGCATGCACAGCATATAGGCCACATTCTCTGGCGCCGATGACATTGCGCTCAGAATCATCAATAAATACACATTCGCTAGGATTCAGATTGTACTTTTCTAAAATGCGCTTGTAGATGGCATGGTCAGGCTTGATAAGCTTTTCTTCGCAAGAAAAAACACCACCATCCAATAATGGCAGAAAATCCAGCTGTTTTGCAGCCTGCTCCTTCAGATGATATGACCAGTTTGAAAGGAAAAGGACCTGATAGCCACGTGCCTTAAGCTCCTTAATCCAGTCTTTTGTAAAATCAAATTGCCACAAAGCATTTCCGCAGGTCTCCCAAAAGTGAGTGATTTCATCTTTGATGTCAGGAGCATCCTTTGTGAAGGATGCAAGTAGCTCATCATTAGATAATACACCTCTGTCAACCTCATCCCATTTATGATTTCCAAATACGTTTTCTCTTACTCTTTCAACTAGCTCTTCGTCACCGTTGAACTCCTTCATCATATAGGCAGTCCAATCATAACCAATGAGAACACCACCAATATCAAAAATAATTGTTTTAATCATCTTTTTACCTCTTTCATTATCATGGATAAATTTATTCAGTTTTTAAGGATACACATAAAAATATCCACAAATATTCCAGATGTTAGTCTAGCAAAATCATTTGTTAAAAACAAATAGGAAAGGCTTTGTTTTGCTATGAAACAATAATAAGGTTTAGTATACTAAACTTATTAGGAGGGCTAGGACTATGATTAAAGTTTATTGTTACGAAAGATGCACAACCTGCAAAAAGGCACTGAAGTGGCTGGATGATAATAAAATCAAATATGATCTCATAGATATTAAGGGGAGCAATCCAGACAAAGCTACTATCAAAGCAGCATATGAAAAGAGTGGACAGCCTCTTAAGAAATTCTTTAACACCAGCGGTCAGCTTTACAGAGGGATGGAGCTTTCAAAGAAGCTTCCTGATATGAGCGAGGATGAGCAGTTGGATCTTTTGGCTACAGATGGAATGCTTGTAAAACGCCCACTTGTGATAGGAGACGATTTTGTGTTACTAGGCTTTAAAGAGGCCCAGTGGCAGGAGCTATTATAGAAAAATAGACAGATGCAGAAATATAGCTGTCCATAGGGTGTGCAAAGCCCAATTTAAAAGTAAGTAGAGATATTAGATGGAAAATAGAACTATATTAAAGAACAAGATTGTGGTATGCGGGCTGGCAATACTTTGCTGCCTGCTTTGGGGTAGCGCATTTCCCAGCATTAAAATAGGATATAGACTCTTTGAAATAGGCGCTGGTGATAGCATGTCACAGATTCTTTTTGCAGGAATCAGATTTTTCCTGGCAGGAATTTTGGCAATTATTTTTGGAAGCTTGCTTCAGAAAAAGGTATTGTATCCTAAAAAGCAATCTTGGGGAATGGTCTGCAAGCTCAGTATCTTCCAGACAATCCTTCAATATTTCTTTTTTTACATGGGACTTGCTCACGCATCAGGAGTGAAGTCATCCATTATAAATGGTATGAGTACATTCTTTGCAATCCTGATGGCCTCCCTTGTAAGAAAACAGGAAAAACTCACTACTAATAAGATGGTAGGTTGTGTGCTAGGTGCCATAGGTGTGATACTTGTTAGCTTAGCCGGTGGCGATATTGGCTCAGGCTTTGCATTAAGCGGCGAAGGCTTCATCCTTGTAGCATCAGTATCCTATGCAATTTCCTCAGTACTGATAAAGGAATATTCCCTCAATGAAAATCCTGTCACACTTAGTGGTTATCAGTTTATTATCGGCGGACTTGTAATGATAATTGTAGGATTATTGGCTGGTGGCAGACTTCACATGATTTCAACAGCCGGAATTCCACTTATAATTTATATGGCTCTGATATCATCGGTGGCATATTCTATCTGGGGCGTACTGCTTAAGTACAATCCTGTATCATCAGTCACTATATACGGATTTACGAATCCAATATTTGGTGCATTACTTTCAGCAGTATTTTTATCAGAGTGGCAGACTATTACAGTGAAATACTTGATAGCACTTGCACTTGTGAGTCTTGGGATATTTATTGTTAATATGTCGAATAATTGAGTGGACATTTTGAAGCGAGGCTAAGAAACTAATAAGTTTAATATTAGGACTAAAGGAAATCACAAGGCTATTTGAAGTCATTATTATGCAAAAATTATGCCTGTACAGTTATTTTGGCAGAAAGTGCAAAAACTACTGTATAGTAGGAATTAAGTAACTAACATGAAAATAGATTTATCTATTTTCATGTCAGTTAAAGCAGGATTCAGGCTGACTATTTCTTTGGTCAGCAACATGTAATGACTTCTTGTGGGCGACTTAAGGAAAAAGCCCACAAGAACTTGGCTTTGCCAAGCAATATTTTCTTTCAGAAAATATTGCTTCTCGGTTCTTGATTTTTTGAGGAAAATCAAAAACCTATTTGAATTAGGAGAATTAGAATATGAAAGTTGGTTTATCAGCTTGCTCAAATGGACACAGTAATGAGTGGGCATATCAAATAGATGAATTAGAAGAAGTCCTTGATAGTATGGGGATAGAAACAGTAAGAGCCCCTCACATTATGTCAAAGTTTGATGAATTTAGTGGCTCCCATGAGGAGAGGGCTGCAGATTTAATGAATTTTTACAAGGACGATTCTATAGAAACTATTTATGATATTTCAGGCGGAGATTTAGCCAATGGGGTGTTGAAATATCTTGATTTTGATGTGATTGCCAATTCTAATAAGATATTTTGGGGCTATAGTGATTTAAGCACTATCGTAAATGCGATATATACTATGACAGGAAAATCCTCTGTATTATATCAAGTGAAAAACATGGTTTATTCAGATGACCCATTGTTGAAAGATAGATTTCAGGCCTATGTAGATGGTGATAAAACCAAACTATTCAACATAAACTACACCTTCCTGCAGGGAAGTGCCTTAGAGGGCATTGTGGTTGGAGGAAATATCAGATGCTTCACTAAGCTTGCCGGCACAAAGTATTGGCCTGACATGAAAGGAAAAGTATTGCTATTAGAATCCTACGGAGGTGGCTCAGGTCAGATAGCAACCCTCTTTGCGCAGCTTGAGGAAATTGGAGTATTTGATGAAGTGGCAGGAGTGTTACTTGGTACATTTACAAATTATGAAAAGGAAAATCTTCAATTGACAGTTTATGATTTATTAAAAATGCATATTAGAGAAGATTTGCCTGTTGCCTCTACAAGAGAAATTGGCCATGGATTTGATTCTAAGGCAATTATTATCGGTGAAAAAATAAAATTAAGATAGGGACACGCGCCTATTGGAAATAAAAATATTGAGGAGGTTTAATATCGTATGAACCAAAAAGAAAGAATGCTTGCAAATCTACCATACAAGGCTTGGATGGATGGGCTTAGCGAAGAGCGATTGGAAAATAAAAAGAAGATATATAAATACAACAATATGGATCCAGGAGATACAGCAGGAAAGGACAAGCTGATCAAAGAAATCCTTGGCAAAACAGGAAAAACAGTATGTATAGAAGCACCATTCCACTGCGATTATGGTTATAACATTGAAGTGGGAGAGAACTTTTTTGCAAACTACAATCTTGTGGTACTTGATGTGGGCAAGGTAATAATTGGTGACAACGCTCAGATTGCACCAAACGTTTCTATTTATACTGCTGGTCATCCAATTCATCCAGATTCCCGCAATTCAGGTTACGAATATGGAATAGACATTACTATAGGCGATAATGTATGGATTGGTGGAAACACTTGTATTATGCCTGGGGTGACAATAGGAAACAATGTAGTCATCGGTGGAGGAAGTGTAGTAACCAAAGATCTTCCAGATAACGTAATTGCGGTAGGTAATCCTTGCAGGATAGTAAGAGAAATCACTGAAGATGACAGAGACTACTATTTCAAAGATAGGAAATTTGATGTGGAGGATTACAAGTAGGGAGTAAGTGAATCAACGAATTAAGAAAGTTTCTGATAGCTAGTACAGAAAACTGGAAATATTTATCACTGCTATGACAGTAGATTGGAGGGGTCTATGAAGTATAGATGTGATGTATGTGGGTACATTTATGATGAGGATTTGGGCGAGCCTGATTGGGACATTGAACCTGGAACAAAATTCGAAGATTTACCGGATGACTTTGTATGTCCGGTCTGCATAGTTGAAAAGGAACATTTTAAGCTAGTAGAAGAGGATTGATTCTACCAAACTTTATTTGGTAGAATCCCTCATAATTATGTCGGTTTCAATATAGGTTTTTTTGTAAGGCATATTAGGATTGGCAATTCGGGCTAATAAAAGCTCGGCTGCTGTGTATCCCATAGAACTACTGTGAATTTGAACAGTTGTAAGGGCAGGTTCCACAAGACTGGACTCTGGTGCGTTATCGAAGCCACATACCGACACATCTTCAGGAACCTTTTTGCCCATAAGCCTCAATGCTCTTAGTGTGGACATTGCAAGGAAGTCATTTGCGCAGAAAAATACTTCAGGGATTGTTTTTAAACTGCTGATGCGCTGTGAAATCCATGCAGGGTCAGAGTATGGACTGGAATCTTCATCCAGGATGCAATTGTTAATATCTACGGAAATGCCATTGTCTGTCAAAGCAGAAACATAAGCCTGCCAGCGTTCATAGAATGACTGGCAGTGAAATCTATCGCCCAAAAAGGCGATATTTTTTTTACCTGTTTTTATAAATGAATCAACTAGGCGATATACACTAGTGACATTTTCCATGTAAAGAATGTCTGCCTGAAGGTCACAGTGATTTGTAAGTGGTGTGTCGATGAAAAGAATTGGAATGTTTTGACTGCACAAAAACTCGCTGTAACCTTGATCGAAAAGCTCTATACAAAGAATTCCTGCAATGTTTTCAATATCGATGTTTGCTGGAAAACAGAGATTTTCTATTTCGTAATCACGAATTATATTGATGGTGATTCTGTAACCTAGAGTATCGATTTTGTGCTGGAAGGCTTCCAATAGTTTGTTTCCTGAATGAGATGAACCGGGAAAAGAGTGAGTGAAAAGAGCAATCTCGGTTTTGTCATTAGGAACGGGTAATGTTGTATTTGTAGCAAGTGGAGATTGGTCCGATGATACAAATTGCTTGTACCCCATGGCAAGCGCAGTCTGACATATTTTATTTCTCGTGCTGGCAGATACGTTGCCAGTGTTATTTAAAGCCCTGGATACTGTGTTTCGTGATATTCCAAGGGAATCTGCTATTTCTTGAAGTGTAACTCTATTGCTCATTGTTGTCTCCCAATAATAATTGATTTTTTAGAGTCATGTTTAATAACGAAATTAATCAAATTAATTTAGCTCTTTTAATACTACAAGAATAAAGGGTATGTGTCAAATGTAACATTGTTGTTACTATTCCACAAAAATACAACCTTGAAAAAATAAGGATTTCACAAAAATAAGTTTCAAATGCACTATTTAATTGATACATATGACACATAATGATAGTATAAATGTAACAAAGGATGGTGCAAAAGGCATCTCAAGGAGGAAATATGAGGAGAATAGTAGCAATGGTTTTGCTGGGTGTAATGGGGATAACCTGTATGGGCTGTTCACAGGGTACATCCGAGGCAAAAAATAGTGAGGAGGAACAATACTTGGGAGAAAGTATAGATAATCATGTGGTTTTTCCTGCATCAGTAGAAGGATTTGTTGGTGACACAATGCCATTTTATGATAATGGAACCTATAACATTTTCTATCTTGCGGATCAAAGAAATGGCAAACAGGGGTATCATCCATGGGCAATGATGCAAACAAAGGATTTTGTTAATTATGATGACAAGGGTGTTGTAATTAACTATGGAGAAAAACTGGAAGATCAGGATATTGCTCTAGGAACAGGAAGCGTAATTAAAGATAAAAATGGAAAGTATCATGCTTTTTATACTGGACACAATGATGCATATGAGCCTAAGGAAGCAGTTATGCATGCAACAAGTGATGATATGCTCCAGTGGACAAAGGTTCCTGAGGATACTTTTATAGCAAATGAAAATTATTCAAAAAATGATTTCAGAGATCCTTATGTAATTTACATGGAAGATGAGGATTGCTACTGGATGCTTATCACCACAAGAAATGATAAGACAGGTGTTATAGCTAAGTATACGTCAAAAGATTTGAAGACATGGAAGGATGAGGGAGTTCTATTTGAAAATGATATGGGCTCTGATTCAAATATGGAGTGTCCAACTTTATTAAAATACAAAAATAAATGGTATCTTTCATTTTCGGATCAGTGGCCAAATAGAATTGTTCACTACAGAGTTGCAGATGATTTGAAGTCTGGATTTAAAAAGCCAGAACGTGATTTCTTTGATGGAAACGGATTTTATGCTGGAAGAATGGAAACAGACGGAGAAAGATTGTTTGTAGTTGGTTGGAATGGAACTAAGGTTGGTCATACTGATGATGCAGAATATGATTGGGGTGGAAATATGGTCACCCATGAGTTGATTCAGGACAAGGATGGAAGTCTTCATCCTGTAATGGTCAGCGAAATCGAAGCTTCTATGACAAATGGTTTAAGTGTTGTACCAGAAAAGTTGACAGAATCTATCAAGGAGAGTGATGGAAATCTTCAGTTTTCTGGACAGGATTATGAGGTAGCTACATATAAAAAGCTTATGGGAAGCTATGTTGTAAATGCAAAGATAACAGACTTTGATGAAAACGGTATGTTTGGCTTTGCTTTCAATTTAGATCAGGAAAATGTTGGCAAGCTTAACATTGTTTTCAATGCAGCAAATAAGCGTATCGAATTTTATAATACCGACAATATTATGACGGAGATTCCACAGTCCTATGTTGATTACGATTTTGGTGGAGAGGATGCACTGAATATAAAAATGATTATAGCTGATGGAGTGGTTTCAATGTATGTAAACGATGAAATCGCATTTACGGAGCGTATGTACCTTTCACAGGGAATGGACTGGGGCATCTTTAGTATTAAGTCAAAGCTTTCAGTGGAGGATTTTAAGATTTTTAAGTAAGGGGGAATAAAAATGTTAAATGGTCTGGCAAAAAAATTGCTCACTAAAAAAGCTGCAATTGCCTTGGCTGGTGTAGCTGTTGTTGGTTCCGGTGCAGCAGCTGTAATGGGAGTTTCAGGAAATTTAAGTGAAGATGGAATGCTTGAGGAAAAGGGTCTCACTTTCCTTTCGTCAAATTGGCCTGAGATTTTCGATGCAGAAGGTTATGTGGAACCGGAGTTTGTGGATGTGCCAAATAGAACAAACAATGCCTTCAATGTGGCTGACTTTGGTGAACAGGGAAAGAATGGTTGGTTTTATAGATATGGTTCAGCACAGACCCCAAGTCGTTCAAAGCGTTTGGAAAAATATGATGGGGAAAAGTATTCGCAGCTAGGCGTTAGTGGTTTAGAGATTAAGAATAATTTTCTACATACATCTGAAGATGCTGCTCCTATTTTGGAATGGAGAGCAGCAAAGGACGGAAAGGTCAATGTTGATTTGACATATGTGAAGTCTGTTAATGGTGACAAGAATCCTTCATATCCAGATGGTGTTACCGTATATGCGTATAAGGGAGATGAACTACTAGGTAGATATGATGTAGATGTCAGCACAAAAACTGAGGAAGTTCTAGAACAGAAGCTTAAGGATTTAGATGTAAAGAAGTCTGAAAGTCTTTACTTTGTTGTTGATGCTAAAGCAAATAATGCCTATGATGGTGGTTCTCTTTATGTGGCTATCAATGATGTGAATGCAAAAGGGCTTCAGGCTTCATCGGATGGTTCCAGAAAAGACAATAATGCAAACAATTTTGAAGATTTTGGAACAGAGGGGCAAAATGGATGGACATATCTACATGGCAAGAACGTAAAAGATGCCAGCATTGTTTCCACTTTCAATGGTCAGGAATATATGAATGCAACCTCGCCAAATCTAACTATTAGCGAAGGCTTCATACACCCTGCTATAAACGACAACGCTCTTCTTGCTTGGCAACCAGCAGTGGATGGAGACATAGAGCTTAGAATGAAGTACACCAAGTTTGAGCAGAATGATGGAAATCCTGATTATCCTGATGGTGTAACAGTTACAGTGTTTAAAAATGGAGAGTCCCTTTTTAAGAAAAAGGTAGCTGCACCATCATCTGGAACAAATGAAATCAAGTTTCGTGACAAACACATCAGTGTAACAACTGCGGATAAGCTCTATTTTATGGTGTCAGCTGATGGTAATGCTTCCTATGATGGTGGAGCATTTGATATAAACATCCTTGATAGAAACGGAGTAACATATGATAAGGATGTTAAAATCGATGAGACTGAAACCAGACAGAATTATGCTGATATAAAATATGACTTTGGCAAACAGGGAAATAATGGTTGGTTTTTCCAGGAGGGGTATGAGGACGACCCAATGGATACGCTCAACATGACAAATTTCGAAAAGGACGAGGATAGATATTTTGATAAAAGCTATCTGGAAATCAAAAGAGATTTTGTGAACACAGGAAAGGGACGTTCAGCTGTAATAAAGTGGAAGGTGGCTCAGACTGGTAAGATTAAAATTGATGCTGCATATACCAAATTCAAGAATGAAGACAAAAATCCAAGCTGGCCTGATGGAACAAAGGTTACAATTTTCCATAATGACAAGGCGTTGATTTCAGAAGAGTTTGGTCCAGATCGTAAAAACGAAGTGACAAAACGTCTTGATGTTTCCGAGGTGGATGTAAATAAGGATGATTTTATCACAATGGTCGTCAATCCAAAGGAAAACAATGCTTATGATGCAGGTAAGTTTGAATTTTCTATTAAGGGCATAAGTCCTCTTGTTGGAAAAACAGAGAAAGACGTTGTATCTCTGACAGGTGAGAGAAATAACAATTGTGCAACTGTTGAGGATTTTGGAAAGCAGGGCACAAATGGAATTTGCTATCAGTCTGGTTATAATCTAGATCCGTTTAATGCAGTAAATCTAGAAACTTATGTTAAGGACGAGAAATACACCACAAATGATGGAGTAGAAATCAAACGTGATTATATCGTTCCAGGTAACAAGGGACGATCTGCAATTGTAAAGTGGGTTGCAAAGGATGATGGCTGTGTAGATGTTATGGCATCATACAAAAAGCTTAAAAATGAAGATAAAAATCCAAGTTGGCCAGATGGCGTAAATGTATATCTAATGAAGAATGGCAAAATCCTAAAGCAGGAAAGTTTTGCTCCTGAGGTAGATAAAGAAGTTACAAAGGATTTAAATTATGATGGTGTACCTGTAAAGGGCGGAGATTGTATTTGCCTTATGGTAGATGGCAAGGAAAATACAGCTTATGATGGTGGTAATTACACCTTTGTTGTAGAAGATAGCGATCTAAAGACAATGGATATGGTAAATAACAGCGGAAGTAATAATGCAAACCTTCAGCTGGACTTTGGTGCACAGGGAAATAATGGATGGTATTATTGCGAAGGTCGTTCTGTTGACAAGGCAGAGATTCTTACAGCAAAGACAAAGGATGGCTCTGGATATACTTCAAGAAAGCAAAAGTGGCTTGAGGTAAAAAAGGATTATGTGGCACCTCGACTTAATGCCCATGCAATGTACAAATGGGTTGCTGCAGCCAATGGAAAAATTGACATTACTGGAAGCTATTGTAAATTTGGTCATGAGGATCCAAATAAGACTTGGCCAGATGGTGTTGTTATCACCATATATCAGAATAATCATGAGGTATATCAGGATAGCTGCTGGTGTCCAACTGAAAAGGATGAGAAAAAGTTCAAGGATATTAATCTTAAAAAATTCCAGGTAAGTAAGGGGGATATTATTACCTTTGATATTGGATGTAACAAGAACAGTGCCTGGGACGGTGGATGTCTTGATATCGATATTGCTGAATCAGATTCATTGCAGGTGGTTGTTGGTGACGAGGTTCGTTCAAACAATACTTCTCTTGGTGCACTAGAAACACCTCTTGCTCAGGGCAAGGATGGATGGTGGTTCCTTGAGGGACAGGGACTTGGTTCTGCAAGATGTCTCAAGAAGATGAATGATGACAATACTGCCTTCCTTTCATCAAAGAATGAAGGCCTGGAAATGAAGAAGGATTTTGTTCATCCATCAAAGAATGCTGCAGCAATTTATCAGTGGGTTGCATATGAAGATGGAAAAATCGATATCCTTGGAAATTATGTTAAATTTGGTCAGACTGATGCAAATCCAAGCTGGCCTGACGGTGTAAAGGTTCTTGTTTATGTGAATGATAAGGTCTTGGTATCGCAGGATGTAGATGTGTTCCAGGGTGAAGGAAATGACAATTCAGTAAACTTTATGCTTGAGAGCGTCAGCGTTTCTAGAGGAGACAAGGTTTCATTTGTTATTCATTCGAGAAATAATAGTGCTTATGATGCAGGAAAGCTTTCTGTAAATATATATGATGTGACCGAGCTTGATGATGAAGATGACGATGATGTTGAAAAGAGAACAAATAATACAACATTGAAGGATGACTTTAGCGGAGAGCAGGGAAAGAACGGTTGGTATTATGGTACCTGCGATTGGGATGGAAAGAATTTTGAAGAACTTCCATTTGACGAAGAAAACAATCGTTATTACAACGATGGTAAGCCAGAGCTTAAGCCTGACTTCGTTGAGCCAGGTAATGGCAGAAATGCTGCCTATAAGTGGATTGCAGCAGCAAATGGTCGAATCATTGTTGACGGAAACTATACTAAGTTTGCCAATAATGCAGATCCAGATGCAAATGGAGTTTGCATGAGAATCTTCATAAACGGTGAGGAAAAGAAATGGATTGGCGGTGAAATTCAAGGTAACTTTGCAGAGGATCGCACAGTTTACTTTAGAGAGGAGTACAACGTTCATAGAGGTGATGCTGTAATGTTTGCAATTGATCCTGATGGAAACGATAGCTATGACGGAGGACGCCTTGAAGTAAAGATTACAGATGCTGATGTACCTGAAAATCAAAATGAAGAAGAGGAAACTAAAGACGAAGAAAAGCCTGACTCAGACAATGATAAGTCTGAAAATGCTAAGGAAGATGAAGCAGAGAAATCTGAGGAAGGTGAAACTGAGAAAACTGAGGAATCCTCAGAAGGTACAAATGAAGAAATCGATAAAGAGGACAATGAGTCAGATTCTTCAAATGCTACACAAACCCCAGAAGAATCATAGACAAATTTCAGTCAGTATGGACTCCCATTAAATAGGCAATGTCATTAAGTTAAGATGACATAATCAAGATCTCTATACCAGAAATGGTATAGGGGTCTTTTTATTAGAGGGCTCACTGCAGGTGTTGGAAAATAAAAAACAACCACCATATGGTCAATTTCATTTTACAGCCCCTATTTTGTTAGAACTTCATGGGTGTGCTCTAACTTGCTCGACTGGCAGGAAAAATTTTACTTTTAGGCGAAATTGCTTCTAGCTAGAAAGCTAGAAAGCAATTGAAAGGCATACAGGAAGAATGAAAAGTGTTTCTAGTATGCTTTTTTATAGTTGAAGTATATATAGGTAGAGCTGGAAAGCAATTGAAAGGCATACAGGAAGAGTGAAAAGTGTATTCTAGTATGCCTTTTTATAGTTGAAGTATATATAGGTAGATCTGGAAAGCAATTGAAAGGCATACAGGAAGAGTGAAAAATGTATTCTAGTATGCCTTTTTATAGTTGAAGGATTATAGGTAGGGCTGGAAAGCAATTGAAAGGCATACAGGAAGAATAAAAAGTGTTTCTAGTATGCTTTTTTATAGTTGAAGTATATATAGGTAGAGCTGGAAAGCAATAGAAAGGCATACAGGAAGAGTGAAAAGTGCTTCTAGTATGCCTTTTTATAGTTGAAGGATTATAGGTAGAGCTGGAAAACAGATGAAAGGCATACAGGAAGAGTGAAAAGTGTATTCTAGTATGCCTTTTTTGGATGAAGGATATACAGAGGCGCTGGAAAGTGAGTGAAAGACATATTGGAAGTGCAGAAGTTGTGGCTTTAAAGGTATTGAGGGGTGCAGTTGTCTGTAGTTGCAAGTTTAAAACTACATGATGATATTCTCTAATCTAAATATGTTGAGTTTAGTCCGTTGAGCTGACTGGATAGGGAAAAATGAAGAATAGTCAGCCTGTGGATATTATTAGTGGTAGATATTGTGTGAAAAAGAGCGTTTCAATTATGACATAACAGAAATAATGCGCAAAAATAGAAAAATAATTGTAAATTCAAAAAAGAAAAGTATACATATTTATAATTATGTGGCTAGTTATTAAAAAATTGGCTGACTTATGTGTGAAAAGTTATTTGTAGTCAGCTATACGGCAAAGTACATAGGAATATATTGGAGTATTGTTGTATAAGTGTGTATAAACTCATATGCTCAAAAAGAAATACAAGTAGAATATGATATATATGACTTCTTGTGGGCTACTTAAGGAAAAAGCCCACAAGAACCTGGCTTTGCCAGGCAATATTTTCATTCAGAAAATATTGGGTCTATGTCCGGTTATTGATTTTATGAGGAAAATCAATAACCTATGACTTCTTGCTGACCAAACAATGAAATTGTCAGCAAGAATCCTGTTTTGCAGGACATGAAAATAGATAAATCTATTTTCATGGTATTTACGATTCCTGTTTTTCTGAGAAAAAACAAGAATCTACGAATTATTCTTCGGAGAAAAAAACGCAAATACAATAGTTCATGTATTTGATTTTTTTTCAATCTGATAGTGACAAAATCAAGAAGTGTGTATATTTATGTTCAGGATGATGCTAATAAGAATATATTACAGCAGAAAGAGTAATCTAAGTTAAAGCCAATGCAGGAGAAAAAACAGCAATAAGAGCAAACACAGCAAAGGCCAAGCAAGAAAAAACAGCAATAAGAGCAAGCACAGCAAAGGCCAAGCAAGAAAAAATCCAACAATAAGAGCAAGCTTAGCAAATCATATATGTACTTTTCTATAATCGCAATACCGGCCTGTTTATGTTTTTCGAGGTGGTTGTGGAAGTTTTCGCTAAATCATTATTCTAGCGCAAGTAGTTAATGGGTGTGCCATATGAGTGAAATAAAAGTTGGAATAGTGTGCGCTGGTTCTATGGCAAAGAAAATGGCTGGGGTAATAGCTAAGATGGATGGGATAAGTATAGCAGCGCTAGCATGTTTAGGAGCTTATATCCTCAAGAAAACTGGAAAACATAATTAAGATTTAAATTAAAAACTTCTTTACTTTAGCAGTGTAAAGCGATAAAATAAGCCCAATAATATACAAAGGGGAAATATATGACAGATTTTTTATCAATTGTGGAAAAGGTAAATAGTGCCGTAAACGCTTTTGTATGGGGCTTGCCAATGCTTATACTTTTGGTTGGTACTGGTATCTTAATGACATGCCTTACTAAATTTTTCCAGATCACTCATGTGAAGCATTGGTTGAAAAATACCATCGGTGGAATTTTCAAGGATTCTCATGTTACTGCGCATACAGACAAAGAGGATACTCAGATTTCTCAGTTCCAAAGCTTGTGTACAGCATTGGCTGCTACAATCGGAACTGGAAACATAGCTGGTGTTGCAGCAGCTATTGCTTCAGGTGGTCCTGGTGCAATCTTTTGGATGTGGATTGTTGCATTTTTCGGAATGATGACAAACTTCTCTGAGAATGTTTTAGGAATTTATTATCGAAGACGAAATGTGAGAAACGAGTGGTGCGGTGGTGCTATGTACTACTTAAGAGATGGCCTTGGCTCAAAGAAAGGCTTTAGACATCTGGGACATTTCCTTGCATCATTATTTAGTATCTTTTGTATTTTTGCATCCTTTGGAATTGGTAATATGGGACAGGTAAATTCTATTGCTGTCAACGTAAAATCCGCATTTGGAATTCCTTCTATTTTTACAGGTATCTTCCTTATGATTCTTGGTGCGCTTGTTATTGTAGGAGGATTAAAGCGTATAGCATCTGTTACTGAAAAGCTTGTTCCTTTTATGGCTATCATATATATGATTTGCGCAATTATTGTATGTGTGGTTCATATTGATCAGGCTGGTGCGGTATTTGTTGCCATTTTTAAGGGCGCCTTTGGTGCGAAAGCTGTAGGTGGTGGTATTGTAGGTAGTGGTGTAGCAATGGCTGTTCAATGGGGAATGAAGAGAGGCGTTTTCTCTAATGAGGCCGGACTTGGTTCGTCGGTTATGGTTCATTCAAGTTCTAATGTTCGTGAGCCTGTTGTACAGGGAATGTGGGGTATTTTCGAGGTATTCGCTGATACAATCATCGTATGTTCAATTACAGCTTTTGTAGTTTTGTCTAGTGGACTTGTAGATTTAAACACAGGAAAGGTTATTTCGGAACAGGTTTCAACAGCATTGGTAGCTGAAGCATTTTCCACAGTATTCGGACATTTCGGTTATGCGTTTATCGCAATTGCAATCATGTTGTTTGCATTCTCCACAACACTTGGTTGGAGTCAGTATGGAAGCAAGGCTTTCGAGTACCTTTTTGGAAGAGGAAAGGTAAAATTCTATCAGGTTATCTTTGTTGCTTTCATTATTATTGGCGCAACAATGGATCTGACACTTGCTTGGGATATTTCTGATACTCTTAATGGAATGATGGCAATTCCAAACCTTATAGGTGTAATTGCCCTTAGCGGAACAGTTGTAAAAATAACTCACAACTATGTGGAAAGAAATATTCTTCATAAAGATGTAAAGCCTATGCTTTCTGCACTTGAGGATATTCAGGCTTTACATGAGATGGAATTAATGGAAAGCAGAGATGGTGATATTTAAATAATACCAGCTTTAATCAGTCTGTTCATTCTATCATCCAATATGTGATAAACCTCTTGGAGAGGCCATGGCATATCTAAAATGTATTCTCTATCCTTGGCAGATAATTCTGCCAGGGATTTTTTAAATTCATCAAGGTTTTTATACATACGTTTTCCAAAATCAATTTTCACATACTTTTTATCAGACATATCTATTTTTTCGACAACACGTCTCATACTTGTCTTGCCAAAATTATCCTGTTCCTTTACATAAGAAACCTTTTCAACGAATGTGTCAGGATCTTCAAGGCATATCACTCCTGTGTTCAAAAAGTGCTGCCAAACTATATTGGCTACCTTTTCCTTTGGTAGAGGATAGTCCAATCTGTCAACTATCTCGGAAATGGTTAGACCTGTATCTGCCAAATGGCGCACGGCACTACCACCTGCAAAATCAGTTATGAAATTCCCTAATGCCTCATTAAACTCTTTACTCATAACTTTATTATATCACAAAGGTTACGCCCCTAGTGTTAGAACAGGGGATATGGTACAATGTCCATCGGGAGGATGGTTAGCATTGCTAATCGTCCTTTCTGGTTTTTAATTGTAAATATAATTAAGATAGGAAGATTATTATGAGCATTTTAAACGTTGAGCATTTATCTCACGGTTTTGGAGATAGAGCAATATTTGAGGACGTATCTTTCAGGCTTTTAAAGGGAGAACATATCGGTCTAGTTGGAGCTAATGGCGAAGGTAAGTCTACCTTTATGAATATTATCACGGGAAAGCTTCAGCCAGATGAAGGAAAAATTGAATGGAGCAAGAAGGTTCGAGTTGGATATTTGGACCAGCATACTGTACTTGAAAAAGGAATGACAATAGGTTCTGTGCTTCATAGTGCATTCGACTTCCTCTATGAGATGGAGCAGGAGATGAACGATATCTATGCCAGCCTGGGGGATGTAACAGATGATGATGAAATGAATAAAAGAATGGAAGAAGCAGGCACTATAGCCGATCTTCTTACAATGCATGATTTTTATATGATTGATGCAAAAGTAGAAGAGGTCGCAAGAGCGCTTGGTGTGTTGGAGCTTGGTCTTGATAGGGATGTTACTGAGCTATCAGGCGGGCAACGTACAAAGGTTTTGATGGCAAAGCTTTTGCTTGAAAAACCAGATATTCTGTTGTTGGATGAGCCTACAAACTATTTGGATGTGGAGCATATTGAATGGCTGAAAAGATATCTGAATGAATATGAAAATGCTTTTATCTTGATTTCCCATGATGTGCCATTTCTTAATTCAGTAATCAATCTTATTTATCATATGGATAATAAACAGCTTAACCGCTATGTTGGAGATTACGATAAGTTCCAAGAGGTTTATGCAATGAAGCAAAGCCAGCTTGAGGCTGCTTACAATAGACAACAGAAGGAAATTGCAGAGCTAAAGGATTTTGTGGCTAGAAATAAGGCTAATGTTGCTACAAGAAATATGGCAATGTCACGTCAGAAGAAGTTGGACAAGATGGATGTAATTGAGCTTGCTGCAGCAAAGCCAAAGCCAGAATTCTATTTTAAGGAAGCTCGTACACCTAGCCGTGTTATTTTTTCTACAAAGAACCTGGTAATTGGATACGATAAAAATGAGCCACTTACAAAGCCTCTTAATCTTGAAATGCAGCGTAAGCAAAAAATTGCACTTGTTGGTGCAAACGGTATTGGAAAGACAACACTTTTGAAGAGTATTCTAGGGTTGATTCCACCACTTGAAGGAACTGTTTATCAAGGTGAGTTCCTTGAAATTGGATATTTTGAACAGGAGATGGATCAGAATATTTCCACAACATGTATCGAAGAAATATGGAATGAGTTTCCTTCCTACAACCAAAATGAGGTTCGCTCAGCATTAGCAAAGTGTGGTCTGACTACAAAGCATATTGAGAGTCTTTGTCGTGTCCTTTCAGGTGGAGAGCAGGCAAAGGTTAGACTATGCAAGCTTTTAAATCGAGAGACAAATCTTCTCCTATTGGATGAGCCTACAAACCATTTGGATGTGGAGGCCAAAGAAGAGTTAAAACGAGCATTAAAAGAATACAACGGAAGTATCCTTATGGTTTGTCATGAGCCAGAATTTTATGAAGGACTTGCAACAGATGTGTGGGATTTTAGTGGTCATAGCTTAAAGATTTAATGCACTATTAACAAACTTCGAAAAATAATCGATAAATTGTTAAATCACTATTTACTTTAATGAATTAAAGCGTTAAAATATCACCTATAATGTCTGACGTGGAAAGACAAATGTCCGCGTAGAATAAATAATATTATAGGGAGATTAGTGTGAAAGAAAGTAGAGGAAAGCCATAAACTGGCGCACTTAAATAAGCTGTC
>CAMJBT010000055.1 GCA_946403965.1 uncultured Pseudobutyrivibrio sp.
AACCTATGGCAGGGTTAAAGTAAAAACCATTCAACTTTTTCTAGGGTAGTACAATTTTCCTACAGCCACTCACAAACTCACAAACTCACAAAAGGAAAATTCAAAATGCATTTTTAAGTCTTATTAAATTATATATAATAATATATATAATATATTATATATATTATTATATATAATTCTTATGTGAGTGTTTGGTAAAATCTAAAAAACTTTTGTGAGTTTGTGAGTCAATACCAATTGTGAACTTGTGAACTGTGAACTCACACCCACGCACCAAATCCGTCGCATACCCCCCTACCCTTCAAAAACAAACCAGGGGCCGCATCAACGATACGGCCCCTGGGATTATTGGTTGGATTGTTTGTTATGAATTCTTCTCTTAAGCGAACGGATCCTTATAGATTCCCAATAATTGTTTCCCAAAATACCAGAAGAACTTGGGATCGTCTATGAAATACCGTTTAAACAGCCTTCGTGGCTATAAGATCATCAAAGGCACTCGTGGCCAGAAAGGCCTCAACGAACAGAAATACGCTGAGATCATCGTGCGCCTCTCCACCCTCCTCCGTTTCGCCACGGAGATCAAGGAGATCGACATCAATCCCCTCCTCGCCGACGAGCACAGCGTCATCGCCGTCGATGCCCGCATCCGCATCGAGAGATAAAAAAACGTCACCGTCCTTTCTTACCCCCTCTATATACGCCCCACCTCTCTTAACAGAGAGGTGGGGCTATAGTAGAGGGGTGGTAAAAGGGACGGGTATAGTGTTATCTCGAGATGGCAAAATCAGGGGTGCGTTTATAAGTATATATACTTAAGGGTGTTGGAGATGCCTTCTAACACTGTAAAGGATGCCTCCTAACAGAGTAAAGGATGGCACTTTAGGGGGTATAACAGGCATCTCCAACTGTGTTAGAAGGCATCTCCAACACCGTTAACAGGCATACCTTACTTCGCAGCCCATAACGCCATTCCCCTACCCCATAAACGAAACGAGAGCCGCATCAACGACACGGCCCCCGGGGTTGAATGTTTTCCAACTTTATTTCCATTCAATTTTCTCACCATTTATATGCGCAACAATTTTTTCTGCAATATCATGAGATGCATGGCCCGTCTCATTCAGACCTACTTTTACTGAAAATGCATCCCATTTCTTGAGATAATTATCCTTGTCAAAAGCTAAGATATTTTGTTCAAGTTCGTCATTATTGCTAGCATATGGGAACGGCAGTTCATCCATTTCAAAATGTAATCCCCTATCACGCCTATACTCTTCATAATCTGTTGCAAATATGAAACAAGGTATACGACATAAAGCACCATCCATAATAGAACTAGAGTAGTCAGACATCATCGCATCTGAGGCTGCCAACAGTTGTTGCATATCAGGATATCCTGTCACATCAATGACTTTGTCAACTTTTACCTTTCCCTCCATGCGAAGCCTTATACAAGGATGCCATCTCAAAAGTATAATCCATTCACCACCGAATCTCCTTTGCAAGGATAACAAAAGGCGTTCATAATCCACGTCGTAATAATGCATATCCACCTCTCCCTTATACTGGAACCTATCACGGAATGTGGGCGCATAAAGAAAAAGCTTACATGATAAAGGTAAGCCTAAATGAGTACGAACTTCCTTGCCTATATCTTTATGGTCTATGATTAGAATGTCATTCCTAGGCGTTCCACATTTCCAAATGATACCATCATAGAAGAAAGAACGGCGATAAATTTGTGAGAAAAAGTCAGAGCCAGAAGTAAACACATCAGCCAATTTAGTTATTTTTTTCATCTTCGAAACGCTTTCACTAAACTGAGTTTTGCAATATCCAACTTGCTTTGTTCCTATACCACCATGCCAAGTCTCAATATATAATTGTCCTTTTCGCTTGCGTACATAAGACGGAACTCGATGTGTACTATACCACACTTTTGCAGTAGAGATTTCGTAAATCTTTCGAAGACCCCTATATGAAACGGTTGAAACCCACGACGGAACATTATAGTCATATCGCATATCCTTAAGCCACACAAGTTTCAATGTAGAAGATATACGATGTAACTCGTAATACACATACTTAGAATTATCATCAAATTTCCTCCCATTCATGGTGGATGCCACAACTTTGTCTTGGAGGGGGAATATCCTAAATATGTACGATAATATGGTGTAAAAATACCATACGATTCGTCTTATCCCCCCAATAGCAATTCTCTTCAATGTATATTTTTTTCGATAAATCATATCACTAATAGTAATTCATAAGTATTTTAATGGTACGATCAACAGCATTCTCAAAAGAATATTTTGACACAAACCCAAGTCTATTTAAACGATTACAGTCTAATACAGCAATTTGAGCAACAGAGAACCCTTTTTTTTCAACTTCAGAAGGCAACTCAAAAACAACATCTGTTCCTACAGCAGATGCACAAGTCTTTGCAAAATCTTTTAATTTTACATTACATTCTTTGCTTGAAATATTATATGGAACACCATACTCTCCATGTATCAACACATATAACATAGCAGCTATGGCGTCTGCCATATATGTATAAGAGAAGAGCTGCTCGCCTTTACTTTTCAGAACAATTTTTTCCCCACCCAATGCCTTATTAATAAACTGCGAAGATGCCTTACTGTCACTCATCAGCATCGTGGGTCCAAACACACGGCTTAGCCTCACGATCTTTACTTTTCCTCCCCGTTCTGCAATATAAGATTGGCATAAAGCCTCACTCAGGCGCTTAGATTCCGTATAACATGCGCGAGCATTAGTTAGATTCAGTATTCCAGTATAATCTTCTATGAAAACATCATTACCATAAGCGTTTCCGTATACTTCAACGCTCGATGGATACAGAACTGTTGCTCCACATTTCAGAGCATGCTTCAATGCGTTTTCGGCTCCTTTAACATTTATTTCAATAGTTTCAATCGGATATTGCGAGTATGCTAACGGGTGAGTATAACTTGCCAGAGGAATAATAAAATCAACATTCACATCAGTTGGCAATTCTTCACGTACGTCTTGCTCAATAAAATGAAAATGTTCGTTACTGAAATATTCCCCTAGCCTTGAGGATGCACCCCTTAAACTACGGCCTACGGCAAATACCTCAATATTTGCCCCAAACCGATTGTACTCCATCAAAGCATCAATCATACACACACCTATCAGTCCAGTTGCGCCTGTGATCATAAAACTCTTGTCACGGAGCTGATCTATACCATTAACTCCTAAGATGTATCTGAGGTCTTCCTGATACAAAGGATGTTTTTTAATTTCAATCATGTTCCTTTTCCATTTTTATGTAGACCTTGAACATTTCAAGATCATCTTTGGTTGTCAACTTTATATTTTTATCCGAACCTGCGGCAAAATGAAGAGTCTCTCCAAGTTCTACCATCATGGTATTTGTATAAGAAGAGCCATAAATTCCGACTTCTCTCTCAAATGCCTCATGGTATGCGTCGTTCAGGCGCTTGTATTTGTAAGCTTGAGGAGTAGATACCCTACGCAATGTTTCGCGCGGAATATACTGTTTGGTTGTATTAACATTTTCTGGATTCACAACGAATATTTGCTCATTATATGGTAGTGACGTCACTCCATTACCATACTTTTTTGCTTTCAGTATAACGTCGGTCAACACTGTTGCGTCTACTAAAGGTCGAATACCGTCATGTATTACAATGATGTCGTCATCCAAAGCCTTTCCTTTCAAATTATATACACCATTACGAATACTCTCCTGCCCCGTTTTACCTCCACTCACTACCCATTTTAGTTTGTCGATGTTATATTGATGTGCGTAAGCCAAAAGCACTTCATGCCATCCTTCCAAACAGACCACCTCTATAGCGTCAATCAATGGATGATTCTGAAACCCTTCAAGGGTATAAATAATGACAGGTTTGCCATATACATTAATAAACTGCTTAGGAACATCAAGTCCCATTCTGTGACCAGAACCTCCTGCTATAATTACAGCTATCGTTCTCATGATTTAACTCTCTTTTTGTTTTATAGTATGTTTAAATAATTTGAAATAATATGCACCTTACCTCCAATAGCAATTTGAGACGTGATGCGTAATTTGTTTTTCTACTGGTGGTAATGAAATGTACTCATCACCGTAAAGCTGCCGCAGGTATATATCATACCCACTGATAATATTAAACATCTTTCCTTCAAAAAGATGCTTCTCAATACCATAGGCCGTTATCTGGTTAGTTTCTTTTATTCCATAATGAGCGATGGCAGTAATTCCGCGATACAAGGATTTCTCGGAAGAGTGAGACTGCGCAAGTAATCTAAAGTTTTCCACCACATCCTCTGGCTTTCGAAAACATGATAATTCTAATATACGAGAATACAATATTGCCATATTCTTTCTTATTGTACCCCACAATCCCATCCCCTTACCAAATCTATCTACACAACTCTTTAATATCTGTCCTTGCCAGGCGATCTGCTTATAATAAGTAATACGCCGGTTCTCGTCATCGGGTAAAATATCTATCGGGAAGACATCAATATTCACACAAAGTTTTTTAGTGAAACGACTCCTTAATTTACTCTCTTCTTTATAGGTCCGTATATCATTTACGGTAGCGTATGCGAAAGGGTAATCTTTGTCTATCCTATTATCAATGATTCTGAAATAATCATGTTTAGGGAACTCAGCAATCAGCCGTTCATAATCATCTCGCATAAGCATAATATCGATGTCATCATCCCATGGTATAATACCATTATGACGTACAGCTCCCAACATTGTTCCCCCACAAAGGAAATAAGTAATGGCATTCTTGTCACAGAATTCTGCAACATATGTCAAAATATCAAGTTCCAGTTTCTTCTGTTCAATTATTCCTATTTCAACCATTGGTTCTTTACTGTTTTTAAGACTTCCCTTGAGTAATATTACTATATATGCAATAGCTTAATATCCCTCACAACTATAGAAGTTTTTTATCCTATTGATAAACTTATTCAAGAAGAGATACATCTTAAAATCTCTCTTGTTGGACACTGATAATAATAGTCTATCTCTTAAGCGGATGGCTCTATTTTCATTCATAAGGTGAATTATTTCCTTTACAAATGGATGGTGCTTATTCCTTTGAAAACCATTCTTTTTTAGATAAATCTTATAATATTTCATACGAAGTTCTATCCCAGCCTGCCTCTTTTTATCTTGAGACAATCCATCTGCGACAATAGTATCGGCAACCTTAGATATACTATGATAATAATCAAGGTCTAAACTATGACCGTGTATGGCAGAATCCATACGAATGCGGTAAAAATATACAGGTTTCCTCCATACGGCAATTTTCTTCTCATTGATTCTGGCTAATGCTAAATTCATAAGGAAATCCTCCCATGGAGGGCAGTTATACGCAAAAGAAAGTTGACATCTTCTAAACAGTTCTGTTCTGAAGAGTTTTGCCCAAGGAACAACCGGAAATCGGAGGCTGCTAAGCATGAACAAATAGTCCTCTCTATCATAATAATCAGAGGCTTTTATCAGTTGTTTATTTCTTGAATGACAGCCAATAACAATGTCAACACCTTCAGAGACTGAGAGTAATTCTAAAACACAATCTTTTAGTAAATAGTCGTCAGAATCTACGAACATTATCCATTCGCCACGAGCTTCCTCTACCCCTCGTTTCCTTGCTTCGACAACCCCCGCGTTCTCTTTTTCTATATATTGAACATTTGACAGATTCTTATACTTCTTACAAATCTGATCAGAACCATCCGTACTGCCGTCGTTCACAAGAATCATCTCTATATTCTTGTATGATTGCGACAAAATAGACTGAATACATTCTTCAACGTATTCTGCTGTATTATATACAGGAACAACTATACTAACAAATGCTTGATCCATCTATATTATTATATTAGTTTTCTAACAAATTGACTCACAGATTTCTTTTCCGTCTTTACAAGACCTATAGCAAAAACCAACATCATCGTTAAGCTGCTGATTAATAATATGCCCAGTACTTTTTCTATCCAAGTGTAGAAAATGTCAACATAGTTGTATATCGAAACGAAGCCGCACATCAGGCAAAAAATTATAAATGGACGAAGCCAAGCTTTTATGACAAAGCCCCTAACATCAAATCCGTATATATGCTTCATGAGAGTTAATTGAGACACCCTGAAGAATATGTCTGCAACAATAAAAAAGATGAGAATGGTATATGCAGGATAGCCTTTATAGTAGGCAATATATCCAAGTGGCAAACATGCCAACAACCATGCACTTCCTATGATTTTAAACCATTTTATCTTTCCATATGCATTAATAAGCGTTCCTATTCCGCTATCGGTTGACTTCACAAGAGCCACCATCAATGTAAGCCGACAAAAGACAGATGTCTCTGGTGGAACATTATCTCCCAACCATAACTGCAATAAGAAATCTAATTCAATAGATAGAGTGAAGAAAGTTATCTCCATCAGCAAAAGATGCATACGACTGATTTTTGCCACCATCTCTATAGCCCTCTTGTGTTCCCCAGAACCAACAAGTTGTGTAATCTGAGGATTCGCTGCCTTGCTGAAATTACTGGCGAGGATTTCGACATATTTTTGAATTGTGAGCGATACTGCGTACGCAGCATTCACCGCTGTTCCAAAGAAATAGTTCATCAGTAAATGACTTCCCTGTGACCGGCCTGTTACAGCAGCCAATAAAAACAATGTCCAACTGCTGTAATTCAACTGATCTTTGTATGCCTTCAGGTTATTTACAAGTTTCCATTTCACCATATGGGGCCATTTCCTGATGCAGATATAGTGATAGGCTACGAAAGATAAGGCCGTACCAGCACACATCATGACGGCATAAAGACGAAGCGCATTGCCATGATAATAAGTTAAGGCCAAAACTAACAAAAGTTTAATAACTGAATTAGATATTTCTATCGCAGCTATCGTTGCGAACTGCTCACGAGCCACCATCACTGCGCGATAAGGAACATTCATGATGCCAACACAGGTTACAATAGTAGATACTTGAAACACGAACATCGCATCAGCTTCCTTTCCTGGGGCTACATTCAGATAATTATGTATATAAAATACGCCGATAGCCTCTATTATTAGGAATAAAGCAAAAGCTGTTACCATGTGAAGGGTGTTGCTGATGTTGAATATACGGTTAACATTGCCATTGGGGTTACCCATCTCAAAGTTCAGAAAGCGAGAAGTACTTCCTGACATAGAATTGGAAATAAAGGAAAACATAGCCACCAGTCCTCCAACAACATTGTAAAGACCATAATCAGAAACGCCAAGACATTGAAGGACAAGTCTGGATGTGACTAATCCAATAAGCGCTGATATTGCAACTTGGAAATAGTTGATCAGCGTATTCTTTACAATTCTTTTACCGTTTGCGATTTCCCCTGCCATTTATAGAACTATAGCCATCGAAGCGACCTATCAAGCAACTTAAATAAAAAACAAAAACTTTGGTATAACCCTAGAGTTATCTATTGGGTTTGGCTACCCGAGAAACTTCTCCTTAAAGATATTCCATAGGAAAAGTGGATTTCCTAACAGATACCTTCGCCACATACGCCTTGGATTAGTGAGAAAACGATATAACCATTCCGACGAATGATCCTGCCAACTCTTGGGAGCTCGTTTAACTGTTCCAGCATAAAAATCGAAGACAGCTCCAATTGTACCGACATGACAATGTATATCCAACTCTGGCCAGTGTTGATAAATCAACTTTTCCTGCTTTGGTGCAGTCATACCAATCCATAACAAATCAGGATTAGCAGCATTAATCGCCTTAATGATTTCTGAAATGTCCTCGTCAGAGAACTCACGCCTAAATGGAGGAGATAAAGTAATGATATCCAGATGAGTATAATTTAAGGCGGCCTTTTTCTTAATCTTCTTCAGCACACTCTCAGAAGAGCCGACAAACATTACCTTATATCTTACATCATCCGTTTTCCCTCTTCCATCGAGCCTTTGCATCTCAAAAGTAAACAAGTCCCACCCTGCTATACGTTCTTTGGGTTGGGACTTTGCTTTCAACCATCGGCACGCCTTCACGATAGAAGCGCCATCAGGAATCAGATAATCACCCTTCATTAGGGCTTCTGCAAACAATTCGTCCTTCTGAGCGATATTAAAAGAATGCGCATTGACTGTATTAATCAGAACCTTTCCATCAGGAATCGTCCTGAGGGAATCTATCGACTCGACAATATTTAAACCTGCTAATCTCATCATGATTCAGTTAATGTGTGAAGTATATTGGATAATCGTTTCTCAAAGATCTCAAGCGTATATTCTTGTTCGTATTTCTTTCTTCCCGCTGCTCCCATTTTCTTTCTCAGACTCTCATCATTTAGTAACAATTCTATTTTGTCTGCTAAATCCACAGGGTTATTCTTTTCAACAATTAATCCCGTCTTTCCATCATCAATGATATCCAAGATAGCCCCTTCATTCGTAGAGATACAAGGCAGTCCATGCGCCATAGCCTCCAAAAGGACTAGCGGAAAACAGTCATTATGTGTTGGATGGACAAACAAATCTGCACCCTTCAGTACCTTAAATTTATCATCACCATACATACAACCTTTATAAATGACAGATCCATTTAATACTCTTCTGCCTATTTCCTCTTGCAATCTCTCCTTATTAATCTCTGTTGTCTCTGAGCCAACGACATCACAGACAAAATGGCAACCCCGTTGCTGTAAAAGTTCTAACGCATCTAGTAAATCTAGGACGCCCTTACTCTCCATGAGATTACTCAGGAATACCATTTGGGCAGATATAAACATCTTCTCTTCTGACATACTTTTTGATATCTTGATATAGACTTTCTCCAAGAAGGATGACCTTTACTCCATTAAAGAACCTACGATAAAGCAAATTGTCCAGCCATCTGTCTTGTCTTGTAGCAACTCCCTTGTTATGATAATGTGCCACTATTTTGCAGCCCATTTTCTTCAACATCATTACAACGATATAGTCTTTATAGAAAGGTCCACCTTTGGCGTTGGGCGTAACATACACTAATTGAGGTTTTATCTTCTTTACAGAATGACGAATCTTTTTTAGCAATCGAATGAACAATAGTATTTTCTTTATCTTAAACTTTCCAACATCCTCCAGATCTGAAGCCGTTGTCAAATTAATGTAATGGCAATCGAACTCCGAATTAATATATTTGGAATCATGTATATATTTACCAACCATTGCTGCTCCATGAACAGGAGGTGGCATATGAAGAATGAATAGAGCCCTAGTTTTCTGCATTAGCAACCATTGCTTCTAAATCAATGAATCAAATACATTATCTTACTCCAAATCCTGATAGGAATAGAATGGTAGAACATCACTTGTTTATAAAGGCTCTTATTAATCTCATATTCAAGTGGAAAACAAAACCTTTTATCTGCAGTTTTGTCAAACTCAAACTTAAAACGAGACCATTTCTTCGCATGAGTTCCCCTTCCATCAAAACCATTATTTCCCACTTTACTTACTAGCGGGAAAAGGCTTATGCCTCTCTGCAGGAACTGGGAATAACAGAATCGTATAGCCCAGGATGAATTTTTCCCATCATGCCAATCTTTCAACATCCTCCAGCAATCACTACCTCCCCATGCTTTAAACATAGAAGAATTATTCTTCTGAGCAGCCCAATTTTTAAGTTCCCAATCTACACTATCCCATCTATCTTTCCATGTTGCCCATCCCCAAGAACTACTTCTTGCACAAAAATAGGCATCATAAACATAATTCGAAGGACGTTTTACAATATTTGTATATCCACAAATGGAGAAAACATTACGAGCATCTTCGTATTTATTTAAGCCTTGATTCATATATGCAAGAAAATTTTCGGAAACGAACAAATCGTCCTCTACTACAATCACTCTGCCATATTTCTCCATAACATTAGAGACACCACTAATCACAGAAGGAGCTAAGCCTTTATTCGCTTCTGCGAGTTGATAATGGACAGACTTGAAACCAGAGATTGTCTTCACATATTCCTGGACTGACATCACCTTTTTATAATCATCAAGTTTTGAAAGCCTCGGTCCATCAACGAATACAAATAAATCAGACTCTACAGCCTCTTCATTCATAAGCAAAGATGCAACACATCTTTTCAAAACGTCTAGGCGGTTATACGCAAATACCACAATTGGAGCGTATGTCATCTTATTGAAATTATAGTTTCTGATAAGTTTGTGATAATTTAATTGCTATAGTACGCTGTGAATATCTCTCATCTATCCATTCCTTCAATTCTGGTTGATGACCATCTCTCATAGCAGCCACGACAGCCTTACCTATACTATCAATATCATATGGATTCACTAAATGTGCTAAATTTCCATAATATTCTTTTGGTCCCCCAATATTGGTTATCACAATTTCACAACCGAAATGCGCTGCATCAATAGCAACGATTCCAACACCTTCTTTTATACTAGGTAAGGCAAACACCTTAGCTTTGCGATAAAGGTCAATTTTCTCTTCCTCAGATATATAACCTAAAACCTCAATATTATCAGCACCATGAATTTCATCATCTATTGATTTGAATTTATTATCATTCCCTTTGCTACCAGCAAGAACTAACTTAAAGTGATACTTTTTGGCAGCCTTTATCAGTCTTATAACATTTTTCCTCTCTTGGTAAATGCTACTAATATGAAAGCAAAAGTTTTCACGAGAGGTTTCTACGTTAAAATCATCCTCTCTATAAGAAATTGATAATGGAATTAATTCAAATCGACACTCTTTGACACCATATGCAGAACGAATATATTGCTTCTCATAGTTACTTCTCACATAGACCTTATCAATTATATCATATGTCTGTTTCCTAATCATCGGATAACTGAATATATTTAAGCGTCTATTACCCATGAAAGTCTTTATTTGCTGCAACCTCGGTGAATCATTATTATCACAGATTGGCGACCAAACAACTTTGCACCCTTTCTCCTTCATTCGTTTTGTTACATCATAAAACCACACTCCACTACTTCCAAAAAGATGCACCACATCACCCTCCTGATAATCATACATATCCCATGGGTTTACCAATACTATCTCAACATCAGTATACTGTTTTAGAATATTGGACCATGTCAAAGCTTGTTGAGCAATACCATTTCCTTTTGACCCCGTAAAACTATCTACGACATAGAAGACTTTCATAAACTTACAAATGGTTATATATCACTTTATCAACTATTATATTCGGATCTGAATTTGTATCAGTCCTCACTTGATCATTTTGGAACAATGTCCACAACGAACACCTTTATATGACAATCGTTCTTTCTCATTCCTTGTTACTGCGCTACCTATGAAAAACATAGTCAGCCATGTCCCTTGAGTCGACTCAATTGACACATAAGACATCCCTCCAATAATAAAAGTAAGAAAAAAACTCAATGTATAATAAAACAACTGTCTATTTCGAATCTTTGCTATTTCTTTAATAATCGAACATACAAAAATAACAAAAAACAAACAACCAATGTAACCTGTAGAATATAATATTTTCAAATAACAATTATGAGAATTATGCCCTAACGAGGGACTTATATCACTACATAGATCTATTCCAAAGAGTCTATTTATAAAGTCACTGTCAATAAACATTTTATATATTTCAGCCCACACAACAGTCCTTCCCTGAGTATTAGCGTCACTATATAAACCATCTGACGTATCCAGTAGAAGATAGCTGCTACCATAAATATCATTTAAATATATCATTAATATAACTGAAATTATGACAAAAGTAATAACTAGTATAAAGAATTTTATATTCAACTTAACAATGATTCTATTTCTTTTTATTTCATAGTGATATAAAACTGTTAACATAAGAATTATCATCATTATCAAGTAATATATTCTTGCATTGGATATAAGAACAAAAAAGAAGCAAATCAAGGGAATAATCTTTTTGATCAGATATCTACTTTGACAAAAAGAGAATACAATAAAGCACTGTGTCATTGCTAAAGCTAAATCCGTTTTAAAGAAATAAAAACCTCGAAATGTGTTATAATTTCCCCAATACACAAAACCAAGTCCTGTTACATATGCAATTATAGATACAATTATTATAGGAATAAAGCCTTTCTGAAGACATCGAATCAATTTATGAGTACCCATTTTATAGAATCGCCCTATAAAAAACAAAAAGAAAGAAGACTCAATTTTCAAAAACTGTGACCACCCATTAATATTTCGAATAAATGAGAGAAAAAACAGGAAAGATAATATTAAAACTATATAATCAACTTTCCCAAAAGCCAACTTGAATTTTGAAGAGAAAAAACAACTAATACAGATAAACATTAAAAGAATATCAAAAATTTGATATTCATATAACATATCAACAATTGGCTTTAGTAAAAAAACAAATTCCATATTGTTGATTTCAATTATCCCTTAGAATGAAACATTGCTAAAATATGCGACTACCTCTTTTTGGTACTATTTCTCAAATAAACTTTTTTCAGGTAGTATTGCTTCAAAAGCATCACATATTACTTGCTTATATTTGTCAAAAGGCTCCGTTTTCTCGTTGTCATTCAGGCAAACCATTTTTAAACTCTGTTGTCGAATACAATTTGATATCGATGATATGTTGTGTTCATCAATAATATATAATTTCCCGTCTTTAGAAACATTATAAGGGCAAAAGTTACCTGATGCCAATTGCCAATACCTAATCAACCAAATAGACACGTCTCCGTATTGTCTGAACTTATGATTTGATGTACGTAATAAATCTTTCTCGCATTCTTTCCAGACCTCTTCATAAGTTTTCTTCAAATAACCTTGTGGAAGATGATGATCAATAAAACCTGCGAACCATTTACCTGCAACGAAATAATATATGATATTACGGAATATAGAAGAAACGCTATTGAAATTATACCATTTAAAGAAATCTTTCTTTATTGACTCTCGTTTGTTAAAATGGTCATTTATAAGCATATTTGCTAGATATATTGCCGTTCCAAACATTCCTCTATTTATAATAGACCTCATTGCCCCCACATCACATGGTAAACCTTTTCTAAAAAAAAACTCTGGTTTAACTTTATCTATCAAGAAAAAATCATCATTAAAATAGACAAATTTATCAGAAAGTCCTTTTATTTTGTGGAAATAAAATTCGATAACATTACTGTTGAACGTTGGAAGATACTCTGCAGGGATAAAATCAGAATGCTTTACGATTTGTAGTTTCGAATGATTCACATCCAACCATTCTGGCAAATGGCCCCAAGTAACAAAATAGATATTATTTACCCATGGCGCAAATTTCTCTACGCCACGAAACCAATATCTGAGCGTGCCCCAGTCCCTATATCTGCATGCACTATTGTCTATTTCTTTTCCCTCTAATGCTACATAGTAACTTCGTTCTTTCTGCCATACAGGATCATTACCATCTACCCATGTAATAATAAAGTCAATCTTGTCATTATTCATATCGACAATTATTATAATTATAGTTACATATTTGAATACTTTATATTTTTCAATATCCAAAATAAATGATACTGCTTTAAACGAAGTAACAAATAGGCAATATTACCTTTCAAACCAAAATCTTTGCTAATTAGCCATGGCTCAAAGTATTTTTTCATATATGGATGATTCCGCACTATACACATATCGTTATAAAACGACATATATGATAAACCAATCACTTGCATTTTTAAAATAGTAAATGATATTATTTGCCAAAATCTCTGTCTTGTACCATATACAGTAATACCTTCATTATGACATATAGAATCTATCCGTTGTAGCAATTCTATAACATTCTCCCACAATCCAAAACTGTATCTTTTTACAGCCTCATCATCATGTTCGACATAATTATATAATTTGTCTGGCAAAGCCACTAGTTTATCACATTTCAGCAAAATAGAAAAAACGGAAATCGTATCTTCACCATACCATAAACCTATTCCTTGTTTTAATCCTTCCTCAACTAAATCCCTTTTTATCATCTTGGTAGCCAGCCCAGGATGAATTCCATATCCTTTTGTTTGTCGATTATATAGAAAATTATGAGAAACAAAAGTGTGAAGTTCATTACCTTGAAATAATCCAAAAATATACTTCCCGGACTTCAATACATGATGATTCTTGATTCTGTTATATTCACAAGAGACGATATCTGCACATTCCTTCACTATGGCATTTGCAAGTCGTTCCAAATAATCAGAGGTTACATAATCGTCAGAATCAATAAAAGTGATATATTCACCATGACAGTGTTCAAAAGCTGCTATTCTAGCCATCGAAACACCTTGGTTTTCCTGATGTATTACTTTAAAACGATTATCTATTTTAGCATACTCATCACATATTGTTCCACTTTGATCAGTACTTCCATCATCAACCAAAATTGTCTCAAAAAAAGTATATGTTTGCGTTGAAATACTATCAAGACAATCTCGAATGTACTTTTCTGTATTATATATTGGTACAATAATTGACACTAATGGCGTAGTTTGAACATTATTCATTTTTATTACTTTTGACACTTCATTTGATATTGGAATAATTAGTTTCTTTTTTTAAGAATCATATAAAAGGAGAAAATGAAATACTGCCAATACGGGGCAATAAATAATGGCATAATGTAATGTAGATCGCGTAGATATTTAGAAGATTTCTTACCATCTACTTCTTTTAATTGCTCTAATGATATTTCAATATTTGGGCGTATTCTTCTATAAATCTCAATAAATTGACTAAATGAACATAGTTTTAATGTCTCATGAAAAAATTCTTGAATTAGTTCATGAATAGATTTATTATATGCACCTATTTTGTCAACAAATCTTTTAGTTTCCATAATGCTTACAGAATATGAAAATATTCTGTCCTCTACATTAGATGCATTAAGGATGCTATTTCCCCTATTTTTATAAATATAGGTTATTTTATTGACAGAAAAGAAAGAAGAAGAAAGGCATGCAATCTTAATATTCCATAAAACATCTTCATATATTATACCTTCTATAAAATACAATTGATGTCTGCGTATAAAATCTGTATAATATAGTTTATTCCAAGCAGCTATATTCCATTCATGTTTTTCCAACGTTTGCAGAATTTTATCACCTCTCAATATTGTGTTATCAGGAATTTTTAGATAATTATATGGATATATAATTTTATTAATTATATCTATCCTTTGAGTATTACCAGCAATGATATCATAGCGTTCCGTTTCCAAAGGTTTAGTTAATTTCTCAATACAATCATCCGTGAGTTCATCGTCACTATCTAGAAAGAATAGATAATCTCCTGTTGCAGCATCCATGCCTGTATTTCTCGCAGCGGAAAGACCACAATTTTTCTCATGATTTAAGACTTTAAAAGATATCGGTCCATTATACTTTGAGATGAGTTTTCCGACAATTGCCATACTCTGGTCTGTTCCACAATCATTTACAACTATACACTCAATAATACCATTATATGTTTGGCACATGACGCTTTTGATGCAAGCCTCTACATATGACTCAACATTATAGACAGGAATAATAATACTAATTGAAGGTTTATTCATAGCCTAGACTTCTAATCTAAATATCTTTGAATATCTTTAATGACATTCACATCATAAAACAAAGATGAATCTTTACAATTGAGAATACCTCCTTTAGAAACGAAATCAGTATATATATTTTCAAAAGTATCTCTTACGCTAATTGCAGAAGTTACCTCAGAAAAATAATCTATATCATTAGATTTATACAAATCATTTAGAACACCTATAGCAGGACTTATTGCCCATATCGGCTTTCTACATTGCTGATAATCAGTTATCTTGGTAGGCATATAGATTCCTTCATCACATTTCGCCTCTAAAATAAGGCAAACATCGCTTTCTATAATATAAATAAGACTCTCTTCATATGATACAGGAGGGAGTATTTCAACATATTTTTCCAAATGATATCTTGACACATAATCTTTAGCATTACGACCAGGAAGAGGCTTTTGTTCCACTCCCAAAATCTGTATTTTAAACAATGCATTTTCGTTCTTTTCCAAAAAAAGGCAAAGCCCTTCAAATAATACTTGAGGATCACGCCATTTACCTATAGACCCCGAATACAATATGCGTAATTCATGATTTATCTGCACAGATGAAACCTTCTTTCTTAAATCATTATTAATTAATGCAGATGTCACTGTATGAGGGAAGACCACTCCTTTATTGTGCGCTACATTAGGAAGATATTGCATCATATAATTCATTAACCTTAATGATGGAAATTGAATCTTATACGATATCTTTGCTATGTTTTTCATCATTTGCTTATCTTTCCATGAAATAGGTGCATTGGGGCCAAATCCATATGGAGCAGGCGATTTATCAAATGGCCAAGGGTCATTAAATGTATTAACCAATTTTATTTTATATCTTTTTGCACAATAGATTCCAGCATTTGCTCCTCCAACTTTCGTTAGTACATAATCATACTTGTGCAATTTGCATAACCTATCAACAACTTTGATTATCTTTTCTTCTGCGTATGTAAGTGCGACATAACTTCCCACATACAAACTTGCTCTTAGAGAGTATAGTTTTTTCACGAACCGTGATGATTGAGGAGACAATTCTACGAGAACTTTCTCACGGACATCAGTAAAAAAATACTCAAAGTTAGATGCTGGATAAGTTATATTTTTATAATCAACAGATATGAGGTCAACCACATACCCCCCATCAGTCAGCATCTTTACGAACTTTGCATTTACATTATGTTCTGGCCCACATACAGGATAACACTGCGGAGCAATAAGTAAGATTTGGGGAGAATTATTCATTATAATAAACAAATACTATTTGGTCTATATTCATATTTCTCCTTTATTATCCTATTATAGTACTTACAATACGTGAGCTGGCTTTACCATCACCATATGGATTGACAGCTTTACTCATACGCTCATAAGCATCTGTATCATTAAGCAAAGCACTTACCTCATTAAAGATAAGGTCATAGTTGGAACCAACAAGATGCACCGTTCCACTCTTTAAAGCTTCTGGGCGTTCGGTAACATCACGCATCACCAACACTGGCTTTCCCAGACTAGGAGCCTCTTCTTGAATACCGCCACTATCAGTTAGCACTATAGTGCTCTTTTCCATCAGATACACAAATTCCAGATATTGCAATGGCTCTATAAAGAAGAAATTCGAATATGCACTCAAGTTTTCGCCAAAAACTATATGAATGGGTCTTCGGACATTGGGGTTGAGGTGCATCGGATAAATAAAGTCTACATCGGGATACTTTTCAGAAAGATCCTTCATAGCAGTAACCATGCTAATAAAACCGTTACCAAAGTTTTCTCTTCTATGACCAGTTATAAGCACCATTTTCTTGCCATTAGACAATCTTGAAACATCATATCCAACTTCAGATAATTTCTTAACTACCTTATTAGCAAGTATTACATCGCTCTTCAATTTATTAACCACCATATGGAGAGCATCAATGACTGTGTTACCTGTTACAAAAATCTTGCCATTAACCTCCTCTTCTTTCAGATTTTTCATCGAAAGTGGCGTCGGAGCAAAATGATAGGTAGCAATTCGTCCAGTAATCTGCCTATTCATTTCTTCAGGCCAAGGACTGTAAATATCATGAGTACGCAGACCAGCCTCAACATGGCCAACAGGAATTTTCTGATAGAATGCAGCAAGTGCAGCAGCTGTGGAGGTTGTGGTATCACCATGCACTAAAACCACATCGGGTTTACAATTCATAAAGACGTCACGCATACCAAGAAGTACACGGGCTGTGATATCGTAGAGATCTTGATCTTTTTTCATAATGTTAAGGTCATAATCTGGTTTGATATCAAAGATAGCGAGAACCTGATCAAGCATCTCACGATGCTGACCAGTCACGCAAACCACCGTTTTAAAGTCATTTGGGTATTTTTGGAACTCTTTCACCAAAGGAGCCATTTTAACTGCTTCTGGTCGAGTTCCAAATACAAGCATTATAGTTTTCATACTTAAACGATTATCATCTTACATTTTATATCACGAACTTGCATATATTTTAAGTCTATATTTTTCTGCAATTAAAAGAACTACTTCCTAACTAGGTTTTTATTCGACGGATAAGTTGAGTGATCATTTTCTCACGTTCATGTTTTCGAAGACCTAAAAAAGAAGCAGAGATGAATGTTATCAGAAAAATAATAATAATATGACCGATATGCCACAATGAAGATTCATTCTGAATGCGAGAGGTAATAAACAAACTAAAAATAACAGGCAGAGAAGCTATAGCCACTGGAAGATAAACTTTAAGGCAATATTTACGCACAGGAAAATGCAGGATGACATTCATCATATATAATTCAGCCATACGCCATAAAACATCTGCAATTATAAAAACAACTAAAAGCATATAAGGGGGATAACCAAACTTTAGAATAATGAAACCTACAGGAATACATGATAAAGTTAGAACGCTATAAACTGTTTTAAACTTACTAACCTTACCTGAAGCATTAAAAACTTGCCAGATTCCTCCGTCAGTAACAGCAACAATAGCCATCAGCATAATCATTTGGCAAAAGACCACAGCATCCTCAGGCACTTTTACTAGCCATAAATGAAGGATAAAATCTAACTCTGCCCATAGGGGAAAGAAGGCCAGCATCATCATCAACATACAATACTTGCCAACAAGGCTAGTCAGATAAAACACCCTATCCATATCACCACAACTATAGGACTGAGTAATTTGAGGTGTGGCAGCACTTTGGAAACTACTTGCAAATGGCCATAAATTACGCTCAACTGTCTTTGCAACCGCAAAGGCTCCATTCACAACAGTACCAAAAAAATAGTTAATAAGTAACAAACTACCTTGACCTCTTCCCATAGTTGCTAGTGTCTCCATCAAAATATAAGAGTTATAGACTAAAACGTCCTTATAAATCTGACGTCCTTTGACAAACCGCCACTTTACAACTTCAGGCCAATGATAATAAGAATAGTAATGATAGACCACGAAAGAAATCAAAGTGGTTAACGTCTCAATGAGGGCAAAGGCTCTGAGACGATTACCTTCGTAATGTAGAAGCCAAAACAAAAGAACAAGTTGAACAACCTTGACTGATATAGCGACCGTTGCTGTAAAAAGGAATTTTTCCGTAGCATTGAAGAGACTAGAAAAAGGAGTATTGATGATACCGAGGCAACACATAATCGTCGATACTTGGAAGACGAACATAGCATCGGCCTCTTTGCCTGAGTCAACATTAAGATAATGGTGGATGTAATAAACACCACCCACCTCCAACAGCACAAACAAGAAGATTGCCATTGCAATGTGTAATACATTGCAGACATTAAAAACTCTGTTAAGATCGCCATCGGGTTTGCCTTTTTCTACGTTTATGAAACGAATCGTTGTGCCAGACAATGAACTGGAAATAAAAGTGAACAACACCACAACTCCTCCAACCACACTATTTAGGCCGAAGTCGGATACACCAAGAGCTTCCAACGCCAATCGTGACGTATAGAGGCCCAAAAACATCCTTAGTATCATCTGGCCATAAATGACCAGGGTGTTCTTGGCGATGCGTTTGTTAGCTTGACTGGTGTCAGTCATCTAAAATCTTTGGGAATAAACTAAAGTTTGTTTTCTAGGAGTTTTTGCTTAATAAACTCCTGAATATCGTCCTCTTTCATCTTTCGAGGGCAAAGATACACAAAATAGTCGAAATTACCAAATAAACTATGGATTTTCTTCCTCCGTGAGGTAGCGGAGGTATTTACGCGGGAGGTTGCGGATGGCGACGGCGGCAGTCTGTTCGATAGGAATGACGACACAGACATTGCCCTGGATACGCTTGATGCGACCCTTGACACCAGCAAACTGGCCTTCGGTGATCTGCACGGCCTGGCTGGGCTTGCAGGCGAAGTCAAGATTGTCGAGCCAGACCACCTTGTCGCTCTCCTCAGAGGTGACACGGATGAAGTCGTCCATCATGGCATCAGCGACATAGAGCACTTCAGAATGCTCCGTGTTGTCTGGTTCCAGCACAGGACGCATGATGTAACGGATAGGCTCATAGAGGGCTTTCTTCTCCTTGATACGACTGAG
>CAMJBT010000056.1 GCA_946403965.1 uncultured Pseudobutyrivibrio sp.
CTTAAGAGAAGCTATTTCATGGAAGAGCTTATCAACAAGCATGGTGCAATCATGGATCAGTATGACCCAGAAAAGAAGATTGGCATGATGATTGATGAGTGGGGTATTTGGACTGACGTTGAGCCAGGTACAAATCCAGGCTTCCTATATCAGCAGAATACAATGCGTGATGCACTTGTTGCTGGTATGAACCTTAACATTTTCAACAAGCATTCTGATCGTGTAAAGCTTGCTTGTATTGCTCAGATGATTAATGTTCTTCAGGCAGTAATGCTTACAGATGGCGAGAAGATGATTAAAACCCCTACTTATTATGTCTTCAAGATGTATCGCCACCATCAGGGAGCAACTCTTCTTGGTTCTGACTTGATCGGAAACAGTTCAGTAGGTTCAGGCAGGAATGAGCTTCCAAAGGTATTTGAATCTGTATCAGAGGATGAGAACGGAATCATCACAATTACTCTTACAAACAATTCACTTGAGGCAGCTGAAGATGTTGAAATTCAGCTTACAAAGGATGGTGCTGCCTATAATGTTTGTGAAGCAGTTTATGTGTCTGGCACAATGAACGCTCACAATACATTTGAAGCTCCAGAGGTTGTAAAAGAAGCTGACTTCAAGGACTACAAAAAAACTACAGATGGCATAACCGTCAAATTGCCAGCTTGTTCTGTAGTTAGCATTAGAATCAAAAAATAACCTACAATTCTTTCTTTTTCATTTATTAAACTTCCTTCCAAAATATATAATGGGCTGCATCAATGTCAAAATTGACGCAGCCCATTTCGTGTTTTATCCAATATTACTATTCCCAGTATTTCCCAAACAAATATATACTGTCTGCCCAATCCTTAGGGCTATTTTATTTTTTGGGATGCAGTGGAGGATGCTTTACAGCAAGCAGGAAAGTAAAGAAAATTACGATATAGATTATTAGTATCAACAAAAGCTAGGGGTACAGAGGATGTAACCCCTAGCTTTTTTTAAATAAATGGACTATATTTTTGTAAAGGGGTAAATTATACGTTAAACGACTTGGGGGATAATATGAATGAGAAGGTTGTAAGGCTAAAAGCTAATATTGAACAGCGTATAGTTGGAAAGGGAGATGTGATCGACAAATTGATTGCTGCCCTTTTAGCAGAAGGACATGTGCTTTTAGAGGATGTGCCTGGGGTAGGAAAAACTTCTTTGGCCAAGGCTTTGGCTGATTCTATATCATTATCATTTTCTAGAATTCAATGTACACCAGATACTATGCCTACGGATATTACTGGAGTATCTATATACAATTCCAAAGAACAATGTTTTCAGGTGATGCCTGGACCTGTTGTTAGTAATATTGTTTTGGTTGACGAACTGAACCGTACATCGCCTAAAACTCAGTCTGCTCTTTTGCAGGTAATGGAAGAGCAGAAGGTTACAATAGATGGAAAAGACATTTCAGTGCCACAGCCTTTTATGGTGATTGGAACTCAAAACCCTATTGAGATGACAGGTACTTATCCTTTACCGGAAGCTCAGCTTGATAGATTTATGTTGAAATTATCTGTGGGATATCCAGATACAAATGCTTCAGAAGATATGGTGAAGAGATTTTTGGATGGTCAGCTACATAGTACCACAGAGTCTGTATTGACTGCAGAAGATATTGTGAATATGCGTGGACAGGTGAAGTCTGTATCTATAAAAGAAAATTTGAGAAGTTATGCTGTTGAAATTGTGGAGGCGACTAGGAATAGTTCAGAGGCAACTTGTGGTGCGTCTCCAAGAGCATTGCTTTCTACACTGCGTCTTGCCCAGGCTTTAGCTTATATGGATGATAGAAATTACTGTGTGCCTGAGGATATAGCAGAAGCTGCAAAGCTTACTTTACCTCACAGACTAATACTTACAAGTGAAGCAAAACTTAGTAAAACAACTAAAGATTATTTGGTAAAAACAATTCTTCAACAGGTAAGATGCAATGAAGCTACAGGTTCATAAATGGGGGATTCTTTTATATATGACAGGGCTAGTGCTTAGTATTGCATTTGCCAGTTTTTATGGAGGGCCAGTTTCTTATGTATGGCTCTATAGTCTTTTATTGCTTATTCCAAGTTCATTTCTGTATACATTTTTAAACTACAGATATCTAAATATTTTCCAAGAATTAGAAGTTCATAAGCTCACGAAAGGTGAGGAGCATCAATACCGAGTGCTTTTTGAAAACACAGGTATATTTCCAATTCATAGAATGGGAATATATTTGTTGAAGGACAGATGCAATATATATGAGATTGTGGATGGACAGGAGATTTCCTTGGATGTTCACGAAAAAAAAGAGCTTACCTCCGGAATCACCTGCATGTATGCAGGGGCGTATAATATTGGGATTGACAGAATTTCCTTAACTGATCCGTTTAACGTATATACGATATATTTACCTGTTCAGTATTCGTTTAGAGCTATTGTGAGGCCAAGGATAACAAAGTTAGCTGGTGAAGTCTTGGATATTGAAAATCTTGTAAATAATATTGGGTTAAAGAGTAATAGGTTATACGAAGAAAATCCTGGATCAGATATGAGAAACTACCAGATCGGTGATTCACTTAGGAAAATAAACTGGAAGGTTTCGGCAAAAACAGGTGAGCTAATGGTTAGACAACCTGACAGAATGGAAAAGAAATCAGTTACCCTATTGCTTTGTGCTGATAGAGAGCCGGACAGTAAAGAAAGTATAGATTATTTGAGTAAACGTGATATTTTTCTTGAATTTGTTGTTTCGGCGGCCTGGAATTTTGGGCAGCAGTCAGTACCTGTAAGGTTGGTTTATCCTTCGGGGGATGTGAAAGAAACTATAGTAGATTCCATGGAAAGTTTTATGGATTTTTACGGAACAGTTGCAGATGGTATTTATTACCGTTCTTCAGATAGTTATAGCCAGATTCAAAGAATGGCTGCAGAAAAAAGGAGTAGCATCAATGAAGATGATACTTGGATTATTATCAGAGAAACTAAAGAACCAGGAGAAGAAAACTACATTATTTGTGGCTGAAGCAAAAATTCATATGTTTGTATTTGCTCTATTTACTATAAGTGTGGAAGCTTTTGAAAGGTTTATAGGACTTCCTGAAGGAATGAATAGTGGCAGGTTTATATTGTTGCTTATTGTTATGTTTTTCTTTTTTGCAAGTGTTGAAAGACTTCTAGCTTTGATTGTAACAAATAAGTGGACGCCTTTTTTTTCACTTGTTCCGGCCAGTCTTATTTTAGTGCTTTTGTTAAGAAATAATAGATTTGGTTTTATTTCTTGCGCTGTGATTGCAGCTTTTGCTATCAGAATTATCATGGACTATCTGCCGGGAAGAGAAAAGTGGATGTTGCCTGGTATAGTTGTCTTGGATGGAGTGGCAATTTTTCAGAGACTGTACTGGAACTTTTTTTCAGACCATAAGCTTGTGGAAAAACTACTTTTTGTAGCATTGGCGGTGCTTACGGTGTCAGCAATTCAACAGGTTGTGTTTGGAAAAAAGCATGGTGTTTTCCCGTTTCATTATTTTTTGTTGCTAGGGGCAATTGCGATTTTTTTGCCTATGAAAGCTGAGCCGATTGACTGGTCAAAAATACAGGAAACTGTAGGGAATATTGCAGGTAATGCCACTTATTACATGGGGGCTATTATTGGCAGTAATGGCTATACTATTGGGTATGGTTCTTTGGATGTGAAGGGAACAAAGCTTTCTAAATCAGATAAATCTCAGCTTATATTGACAACTGCGGAAAGACCATATTTCGTATATACGGATTCAGAAACTGGGACAAAAATGAAGATGCGCAGAACTGTGTATCTGGCAGGTGGAAAAGGAATAGATGGTGCTCAGTTGGTGGATTGGCTCCAATTCCTTTATGACAATGATATTGATGCCGAAGAGGCAGCTGTTTTTTCTCAGATATCAAAAGTCGATATAGAGTATGTTTTCTTGGATACCAAGGATGAAATTGCTCCTGCTGGAACCATTGTAATGTCAAATGAAGATGGAAATATAAAAAATGGTAAAAGTTCTAGTAGGCATAAGAAGGGATACAGACTTAAGACCAAATATCTTGATGTGGATTATGGAAGTCCTTATTTGATAAATCTGTTTATAAATCAGAGGTCGATACACAAAGATAAACTGAATTACCAACAAGCTAAAATCTATTTTAATAAACTATACAACCAACAGCTTGAAGATGTGATTACAAAAGAGGAATTTGAGAATATATGTAATCATGATAATTTGCGAAATGATTATAGCGAGCTTTTAAATGATGAAGAAAAAAAGGATTACCTGAGTGTAGCGGGCGTATCTGCAAAAATGAAAGAACTGGCTCAAAAACTTACGGCAAATTGTTCGACAGATTATGAAAAAGCCAGAGTCATTGAAACATACTTGAGACAATACAAGTATTCCACCAATGCTAAAGGAGGCTATGATTCAAACTCAAATATGAGTACTGCTAATGGAATGGCGGATATAGCAGATAGATTTCTTTTTGATACAAAGCAGGGGTACTGCGTACATTTTACATCATCAATGATAATGCTACTTCGTTCCGTAGGGATACCGGCAAGGCCAGTGCTGGGATTTAGATATTCATTTCCATTTGATACTCAGGAGGAGTATGTGGTGGAGGCCAATCAGGCCCATGTATGGCCGGAAGTTTACATAGCAAATGTCGGGTGGGTGCCATTTGAACCTACAAGTTCATATGCCACATCAGAGGAATATTCTTGGCATCGACTTCCAGCAGAAGAGCTTGAACAACAAAAAACAACTGAAGAATTGGAAAGTGGACTTGATTTAGCTTTGCCTGAAAACTTGGTAATAGAAAATCAGGAAGATGGAAGTGAGGATTCCCTCAGTAGTGAAAACCAAATTGGTATTAACATTATAAAAATTATTGGATTAGTGCTAATTAGTATAATTCTTCTTGTTGCCTTTATTATAATAGGGTCAATACTCATCAGAAAAATAAAATACTATTATGCCACTCCGGAGGATAAGGTAAAAATGGATGTGGAAACTATAAAACTATGCTTGGAGAAGCAATTTGGAAATCAGCTGACTGATAGGGGATTACTTACTGATTATGCTGAGTTTGCTCCAGACTATTTAAAGGATGATTTGAAGCGTACATTTAGGGTTTATTATAGGATTATGTATGGGGATATAAATGCTTATCCAGTCACAATAGAAGAAAGTTTTGAAGCCCGGGAAATTCGAGATTATTTGGCAAATAAAAAGGCCTGAAATATGAAGAATTCGAGATTTTTTATCAACTAGAAAGACTTTAGTTTCATTGACTCAATACTCTCGAAATGGTACCATTTTTAAAGCTAGAACTATAAGTGAATAGGCGGTTATTTAAAGATGATTTTTAATAGAACTAGTTTTAATATGAAAGCTAAAAAAATGGGCGCAGGTGTACTTTGCGCCCTTCTTTTATGTGGATGTGGCGTGGACAGTGCAAAAAGTTCAAAAAATATAGAAATGAAATCTACCAGTTTTTTTGCTATGGACACTGTGATGGACATTCAAATCGCTGGGGATGAAGAACTTCTCAATGAGGCTCAGCAGATGGTTGCAGATCTTGAAAGCAAGCTTTCAGTTACCTCTGAGAACAGCGAGATTGGAAAGATTAATAAGGATAAAATTGGCAGACTTTCTCCAGAATCTGCAACGATTTTTAAAGGCGCAATGGAAATATGTGAGTCTACAGAAGGTGCCCTTGATATTTCAATTTATCCTGTCTTAAAGGAGTGGGGGTTTACCACTGGAGAGTATCATGTGCCAGATGAAGAGACAATAGAGAAGCTTCTTTCTCAGGTGGGTTATGACATGGTACGTTGGCAGGATGGTGCTGATGATACTGTTGATGTGGTGCTTTTGGATGACATGGAAATTGATCTTGGAAGCGTTGTTAAAGGGTACACAGGCACAGCACTTTCTGACTTTTTCAAGGAAAATGGAGTGGATTCAGCCCTCATAAATCTTGGGGGAAATGTTCAGTGCATTGGCACTAAACAGGATGGAACTCCATGGAAGATTGCAGTAAAAAGTCCTTTTCCAAATAGCGATTCTGGTATCATAGGAGTGCTTGAGGCTGAGGATATTGCAGTTGTTACTTCTGGAGGATATGAAAGATATTTTGAAGAAGATAATCAAATATATTGGCATATTTTGGACCCTAAGACAGGCAGTCCAGCCAAAAACGGACTTGTGTCTGTGACGATTGTTGGAAAGGATGGACTTATGTGTGACGGTCTTTCTACAGCCCTTTTTGTAAAGGGAAGGGATGACGCTATAGATTATTGGAAGTCACACAAGGGATTTGATGTGATTTTGGTTACAGAAGATGGGGAAGTTACAATCACAGAGGGTATAAAAGATAGTTTCTCTCTTTCTCCAGAATATGCTAATTCAACTTTAACCGTGATAACGAGATAAATTATGAAAAAAAACGATTTGATTTTAATAGGCGGACTACTTATTATCGCATTTACGATACTTGTAGGACAGCGCCTATGGCAAAAAAACAATACTACATCAGGGGCTGAGGTTGTTGTTGTCATTGATGGAAAGGAATATGAACGATTGCCTTTGAATCAGGATGCATCAAAAGAAATTCAGCTTTCAGATGGACAGCTTAACATTCTTCAGATAAAGGATGGAGAGGCTTTTATATCTGAGGCAAATTGTCCCGATAAAATCTGCGAAAAGCATCATCCTATCAGCTATAATGGGCAGTCTATTGTTTGCCTGCCACATAAACTTGTGGTTTCTATAGATGGTGGTAAAGAGATGGAAGTGGACACAATAGCTCAGTAGGAGGTCTAGCTTATGAAGTTGAATACAAAAAAGGTGGCATATCTAGGTATGCTGATTGCTCTGGCTTTTGTGCTTTCGTATGTGGAGGTTTTGTTGCCTCTTAATATAGGAATACCAGGGGCAAAGATAGGCCTTGCCAATATAGTTACTGTTGTGGCTCTATATACAATAGGTGCCAAAAATTCCTTGATTCTTTCAATAGTAAGAGTGATTCTGGTGGGACTTACTTTTGGAAATTTTGCTATGATGCTATATAGTGCTGCTGGGGCATTACTTTCTTTTACGATGATGTATTTTGGAAGAAGGAGCAAAAAGCTTTCAATTATGGGAGTCAGTGTCCTCGGTGGAGTCTTTCATAATGTTGGACAGATTATAGTAGCTATTTTTGCAATGGAGACAAGTCAACTTATTTATTATCTTCCGGTTTTGGTAATAATTGGAACCATTTCAGGAGCTGTAATTGGGATTTTATCAGGGATGATTTGCAAGAGGGTTAAGGTTGCATTGTCATAAGCAGTTTTGTTATACTCAAACAAGTTATAAAAGTTATTTTATGTAATTGAGGTTATTAGGATTATGGGAGATTATGTTATTAGCTGTTGCTCTACAGTTGATACAACTGAAGAGTATTTAAAGGAAAAAGGTGTTCCTTATATTTGCTTTCACTACTATTTAGATGAAAAGCATTACAAGGATGATTTGTACAAGACTATGAGCCCTACAGATTTTTATCAGGCAATGCTTGATGGGGCAATGACAAAGACTTCACAGGTAAATGCTGAGGAATTTTCAGATTACTTTAGAAAATTTTTGAAGGATGGCAAGGATATTATTCACATCACTCTTTCCAGTGGAATCTCTGGTGTATACAATTCGGCAAAGATTGCCGCAGAACAGATGAAGGAAGAGTTCCCTGACAGAAAAGTAGTAATAATCGACAGCTTATCAGCTTCAGCTGGCTATGCCATTATTATTGATAAAATGGCAGAGCTTCGAGACAAAGGTTATAGCTTTGATGAGTTGGTTAGTTGGGTTGAAGGTCATATTCAAAATCAGAATACATGGTTTTTTACCACAGACCTTACATTTTTTATCCGAGGTGGTAGAATTTCAAAGCTGTCAGGATGGTTTGGAACGGCTTTAAATATTTGTCCTCTTCTCAACATCAATGATGAAGGAAAGCTTATTCCTAGACAGAAATGCCGTGGAAAGAAGCTTGTTAAAAAGGCAGCTCTTGCAGCTGTTTTAGAGCGCATTGAAAATGGTAAAGATTATGATGGTAATATTTTCATTACACACTCTGTTTGCTATGAAGATGCTGCCGAAATGGCGCGTATGCTTGAGGAAGCATTGCCAAACATGAAAGAAAAGATTCGTATTTTCGATATTGGACCTACTATCGGTTCACATACAGGTCCAGGAACAGTTGCTATTGCCTTCTGGGGAAATCCGAAAGAACATTAATTCTAACAAAAAAGTGTTGAGCCTATATTTCTAGACTCAACACTTTCATTGCTTGTAAAAAGTGTTTATGAAAAATGGCTTCATAAACAGCGTAATATAATTGGAGGATAGTTTTTATGAGAGAGAAAATCAAAGATTTAAGACTCAACATTACACTTTCAGGAATATTAGGTATTATCATTGGTATTCTTCTTGTGGTTTATCCAGAAAAAAGTTTGTCTGCAATTGGTAATGTGATTGGAGCTGTTGTTATTTTTCTTGGAATTGCTATTATCATTGGACAAATCTATGAGCAAGGCTTTAATGCAATGGGAATAGCAGTAGGTGGAGTTCTTGCTATTGTAGGAATTTGGATTTTTAGATCACCTGAAGCTATTCTTTCTATCATTCCTATAGCTATTGGTGTGATACTTGTGGTTCATGGCTTGCAGGATTTAGGCTTAGCTATAGAGGCTGTAAAGTATCATGCTCCTAGAGCCTGGCTTCCATTCGTATTTGCGGTAATTAATATTATTCTTGGCGCGGTTTGTGTTATTGCATCCTTCAAGATTATTCCAATTGCAACACAGATAATTGGAGTTATGTTAATTTATGATGGAATCACAGATATTGGCCTGGTTCACAAAGTTCGTAAGGCCAGCACTTTAGTAGTTGATGCTACTGTTATTTCAGAAGAAGATATTTAATCTGTAGTCATAGAGGTATATAAATGGGACAGATGGAATTTAAAATGGAACGTACAGGATTGCTTGATATAGGTGATGTACTTCCAATTACAGAATATGCACTTTCCAATTCATACTATTATGTGTTGGGCAGGTCTTATGCTATGTCTGGAAATTACACAACCCTTCAGCGAATCACAGCTAAAGAGGGGAAGGTGGTTGACGTAAAGGAAACCCCAAAAGGATTCTACGTAATGGTGGAATATGAGGATTCTTAAGGAGCTACAATGAATAATCAGACACAAAATCCAATCGACTTAGTTTTGGCAGAGAGTCTAAAAGAACTGGCTACCAAAAAGCCGATTGATAAAATTACAATAAAAGAAATAACAGATAAGGCTGGAGTTATTCGTCCAACCTTTTACAATCATTTTCAAGATAAATACGAGCTTTTAGAGTGGATTACAGTCAATGAACTGTTTGCACCTGTTGAGCCATTGCTTGCAAATGGAATGTTTAAAGAAGCTGTTACCTTTACACTTACAGCCCTTGAAAAGGAAAAGAGTTTTTACTTAAGGGCTATACAGCTGGAGGGACAGAATTCTTTCAACCAGATTTTTGACAGATGTGTACAAAATGCCATTGCTAGCAACATTAATGTGGAAAAGCTTTCTCAGGTAGTACCTTATTCATGGCTTAATGAGAGACATGTAGCAGAGTTTTTCGCTAACTCCATTACATGGGCTACCATTGAGTGGATTAAGCATGATATGAGAGTTCCAGTTTCTGAAATGGCGGATGTTTATCTCAAAATTTTCCATAATCCAATACTTGAATCAGTGGCAAAATTTTAAGTATTCGTTTTTTTATCATCAATGACATACACATGTTGCAATTTGTATCTTGTGTAGCCACAGTTTATGGTGATTGAATATTCATATAGGGAGTATGTTTTTTTATCATTAAAATTGTGAGAAATCTACGAAAAAAGATTTTAGTTCAATTGATTGGAGTATAATAATAAAATGAATTGGTTGGAAAATGTGCTGATTATAGCCGGAATACTGTTAGATGTATTCGCTGCCATGGAGATTCAAGGTGCCATGGTATCTCACATAAAAAAGAGAACGCTGCTTGTAGCCTGTGGTGTTGTAGCATTTATTGAGCTGGCTTTTTATTTTTCTGGCTACGCTCTTTGCACCTTTGCAGTAAGAAGTGGCGATATTTCAAATCCAATTGAATATGGTGAAGAAATTGCGGCGCTTGTATTAGCGTTGCTTGGTATAAGACTTGTTGCAAAAGCAGTCAAAAGAGAATTCATACAGGAGCATTTAAAGGAATCTTTGAAGGTTTTTGAATATGCTCGTATGATAGTGATGTCAAGCATTTACACTGCAGTAGCTGGTGGCGTTTGCGCTTTGGTTGGTGTTACTATTTGGCAGATGGTAATTACCATTATTGTCATCTCGATTTTGATGGTAATCTTCGGTTTATACACAGGTCTTCATTTTGGATTTGAAAATAAGACTATTGCCTATGTGGCAGGTGCAATTTTATTGTGGGGTGTAAGCATAGAGATGTTTCTGTGCTAAGATATGATGTTTCTAGAAAATTAAGGTTTCAACTTTTTATTGGGGCGGAAGTTTGAAAAAACATTTTTTTCCAAAAACATTAGTTCAAAAACTTATTTATACATTGATTATAATGGCAGCTTACCTGGTGGGACGCGAGCTGCCACTTTATGGTGTCGATTTGGCGGCATATGATGCATTTAGAGACAAGTCGGCAGATTTAATAATGCAAACAATTGGTGGAGATAGGTACAAGACAAGTCTGCTTGCTCTTGGAATATCTCCATTTATGTTTTCTACACTGTTTGTTCAAATGATTGTATCTATCAAAAGAGCGGACAGCAAATCTCATACTTCTCCAAAGAAAATCACAAGGGCAACCCTTATTTTGATGCTTGTGTGGGCTAGTGTACAGGCATATCTTACAACTCAATCCACACTATATATTTACGATGGGGGCTGGGAGCTGGTTGTGGCAAAATTAGTTTCTGGTTTTGAAATGGTAACAGGAGCTTTTTTAATTCTGTGGTTGGCCACTAGAAACGGTAAATACGGTATAGGTGGTCAGACAGCTCTTATTTATGTAAACATCCTTGATAGTGTGGTTATTACAGTCAGAAGTGTGCCTATGGAGCAACTGAAAATCATAGGCGCTATCTCAGTAATTGCATTGCTTTTTACAATTATCTTTGAAAATAGTGAGTATAGAATTCCTATGCAACGAATTTCTATACACAGTATTTTTTCGGACAAGAATTATATTCCTATTAAGTTAAATCCAATTGGAATGATGCCGGTAATGTTTACTTCGGCATTTTTTATGATACCAAGCTATGGCTGTCAGGCATTGACTTTGATTTTTCCTGAAAACCAGGATATTGCCTGGGCAACTGAAAATATGGATACATCCCATGTACTTGGAATCATTGTTTACGTAATCACTTTATATTTAATTACTATAATTTTTTCCTTTGTCTTTATTAGCCCAAAGAACTTGGCAGAGTCACTGCAAAAGTCAGGAGATAGCATTACGGGGCTTAGAGCAGGGCGAAGAACCAGACAGTTTATTTCCCACAGGTTGATTTTGATATCTATGTTTTCAGCAACATTTATGGCTGCATTTATTGCCTGGCCATTGTATCTACAGGTACAGGGATTGGTTCCAGCGGCGGTAATGAGCCTGCCGTCAATTATGATTGCCATGGCAAGTATCAACTGCAATTTGTATAGAGAGTTTAGAGCTGTAATTGATTATGATGCTTATATACCGTTCATTTAGTTGATTTGGAGGGATTATGTTATATTTCATTCCAGCTTGGTATCAACAGAATAAGTGGAAAGAATTAGAGCAGAGCTGGCACACTCGAAGAATGCATACAGAGTTTGATGACACTGTAAAACAGGTCCAGATGTTTCATCGCTCTGGTAATAGCAACTTTAAAATTCTTCTTCTGAGTCACACTCCAAACTTTAGACATTTCCTTCATCGCCAGGGGGTATTTCATGCAGCATACTGGTCTGCTTTTGATGCGATTCAAGAGGTTCAAAGGAAGAAAGCGGTGGTTTTCTCTTTTCACAATCTGGATTGGCCAGAAGGAATAGAGTTTGTGTATACACCATTTGTTGTAGTTGGATATTTGAATAATGAAAAGTATGCCCAGATAGAGTTTGGGGAAGCAGGAAACCCTATTGAAGTGGCAATGTATCACAATGGGCATGTGGCACGACGCAATATTTATGATGACAGAGGTTTTGTTTCTGCAACAGAAGTTTACAAGGACGGACAGGTTCTATATACAGACTATCTTACAGAAAAAGGTACTGCAAAATTTAGAGAATATGCAGACACTGGCAGAGTGGAAATAAATCCAGTTTCAAATACATTTTTAGTTTTTTCAGGAGAAGAGGCAAAAAGTGTTGCTTTCACATCTCTTTCATATGACAGTCTTGGGGAAGTTATCAGGGAAGTTCTGTATTCCCATTTGCTGGCTAATGATGATCCCGAGGATATTTTCTGTATTGCAGCAAATGAAAATAATATGTATGCCATTTCGGAGTTTCTTGGAAGAAAGAAATGCATTCTTTCGTTCTATGGTGATAGATATAGAATAAAGGATCATCCTGAGGGAAAAGAACTAGTGGGGAAAGCAAGCTATATCATTACCGATTCCGAGGCTACTACACGTTATCTGAAACGTGAGATGGATAGGGAAATTGAAAATATAATTGATATATCTCCATATGATTCAAGAATGGACTTCGGAATCAGCGCGGAGCTTACAATTCAAAAGATTTTGGTTCCTGTGGATGATTTGCCAGAAGAGAGGTTTGAGCAGCTTATGATTCAGCTTGCCACTTATCTTCCACAAAATGAAAATGCTATGGTCCACATATTTACCAGAAATGCTGAGTACAATCTTCCAGATAAACTGCTGGAAAAAATAGCGGAAATTCTGGAAAATAATGGTTTTGACCGTAGGATTGTAATCCCTGATGAGATAGATGATGATACGGCAGAAAATGAACTTGACGATGAAGAAGATGAGGAAGTTATTCCAGTGCGTTTCTTCATTGAGCAGTGTGTAGATGAACTTTCGGTTAGTAAGTGCATTAGAGAGCAGAGAATTATGATTGATATGCGACATAATCCCGATTTGTATCTGCAAATAAATTGTATCAGTTCAGCTATCCCGCAGATTATTAGACGTGAGACACAGTATATGCAAAACATGTATAACGGATTTGTTGTTACAGATTTTCAGCAGATTCCAGCAGCACTAGATTATTTTCTTGGGTCTCTTGCAAACTGGAATCAGGCAAAGGTTTATTCATATGATATCGCTCAGAAATTTACTACCAGAAAGCTGTTGGAAAAATGGAAAAGTGTTAAGGCTGCGTTGGACAATGTATAAAGTGTAAAGGGTGTAAACGATGGAAAAATCCAGTTGGACAATTTTATGGAATGAATATAGCTCGGACACTTATCTTTATGGTTCGGAAATTGAATATATAGCCAGAAATAATGTGCATTTTAAAAATGAGTTGATGCCTCCGGGGACAGTTATAAAACAGTGGTATTCACTGACCAACTATCAGGCACAGCGAATAGAGCCAAGCCTTCCCATTATTGACGGTGAAAGCCGTTATCGAATAAGGGTAAATGTGGAAACTCCAGATGGAAAGGGATACCTGATACGTTTGGTATTTTTGGATAGGTATGAGCGTGAGGCTGGTGATTTTACAGTTCGTGGTAAAGTGGCTGAATTTTCCTGCCCTCTAAAAACCTACAGTTACAGGATGCAGCTTATAAATGCAGGTATGAAAGAATTTTCTTATCATTCAGTTGTTATTGAAGAAATAGAAAAAAAGAAGAGATGAAGGTAAAGAAAACAAAAGGAATCATTAAGAAACTTCAGAAGGAACTTAGAAAGGTCAAGAGCTATAAGGTGGAAATGGCAGCATTAACAGATCAGGAGCTCAAGGCTAAAACTAAGGAATTCAGGGAGCGTTTTGAGGCAGGAGAGAGCACAGATAAAATGCTTCCAGAGGCTTTTGCGGCCATGTGTGAGGCAGATAAGAGAGTGCTTGGTATGTTTCCTTTTGATGTTCAGCTATTGGCTGGAATTGCTATGCATCACGGATATCTGGCAGAAATGAATACAGGTGAGGGAAAGACACTTACTGCAACCTGTCCGATGTATTTGAATGGTCTGACTGGAAAGGGAGCAATTCTTGTAACAAACAACGAGTATCTTGCTCTTCGTGATGCAGAGGAAATGGGGCCTGCATATGAGTTTATGGGACTTTCAATTTCCGCTGGTGTAAAGCGTGATGCTGATGATAAATTTGAAAATGACGAGAAGAAGGAAATCTATAATTCAGATATTGTATATACAACCCATTCCGCCCTTGGGTTTGATTATCTGATAAACAATCTTGTAAAGTCTGCTGACGAAAGATTTATGCGAGATTTTTATTTTATCATAATCGATGAAGCAGATTCTGTGCTACTTGATTCAGCAAGTACACCGCTTGTCATATCAGGTGCACCACGTGTTCAGTCTAATCTGTATGAGATGGCCGACTTTTTCGTCACAACTCTTCAGGAAGATGTTGATTACGAAGTGGAGGAGAAGAGCGTTTGGTTTACGGAAAAAGGTTTGGAGTATGCTGAAAGCTACTTTGGAATTGACAATATTTTTGCACCGGAATACTTTGAAATATATCGTCATTTGGTGTTGGCTCTTAGAGCTCACAAAATTATCGAGAAGGGTACTGAGTATATGATTTCAGAATCAAACGAGGTCACCTTAATAGATGCCAGTTCGGGACGTGCTCTGAAGGGAGTTAAATTAAGAGGCGGTCAGCATCAGGCTATTGAGTGTAAGGAAAAGGTGGAAATTACTCAGGAAAATCGTTCCATGGCATCAATCACTTATCAGAATTTCTTTTCAATGTTTCCTAAGATGGCGGGCATGAGCGGAACTATTTATGATGCAAAGGACGAGCTTTATGATGTGTATGGTAAAAAGGTTGTGGTTATTCCTACCAATAATCCTATACAGAGAGTGGATTGCCCGGATTGGTATTTTAGTGATTCTGAAAAACAGTTTGAGGCTGCCATAAAGCTTGCAGTGAAAAAACACGAAACAGGTCAGCCGGTGCTTATTGTTACAACAATGATTTCAGATACCGAGATACTTTCTCATTTACTGGTAAAGGAGGGGTTGGCTCATTCAGTGCTTAATGCCAACAATGCATTTTGGGAGGCTGATATCATCAAGGAGGCAGGCCAGATGGGGGCTATGACAGTAGCAACTTCCATGGCTGGACGAGGAACTGATATAAAGCTTGGCGCAGGAGTAAAGGAATTGGGCGGCTTGGCTGTTATTGGCGTTGGTAGAATGCTTAATATCAGGGATGAACGTCAGACCCGAGGACGAGCAGGACGTCAGGGAGATCCGGGCTACAGCCGTTTTATTGTTTCTTTAGAAGACGATATTGTAGAGAAGGGAACGGATCCGGATAAACTTCAAAAATATATTGATGGTAAAAAGAAAATCAGCGATAGAAAAATAAAACGAATTGTAAATGGTGCTCAGCGAACCAACGAAGAATTAGGCGTCACAAATAGAAAGAATTCCAAGGATTATGACGTGGTGCTTCAGTTGGAAAGAAAGCTTATGTACGATACCCGCGACATGCTTTTGGATGGTGGTTCTATAGAATGGCCAAAGCTTATTTCTATTGCAATGGAAAATACAGATGAATTTTTAAGAGAGCACAGAAAGCTTACTGTCCCAGAATTCAACAGATATATGCTCGACAATATATCCTACAAAATGGAAAAGGATATAAATCGTTTGAACCTAAGCAGTAAGAGTAAAATCAAGGCCTACGTTAAAAAGAGAGTGGAACAGTCATTAGAGGAAAAACAAAAGCAAATTGGGTCAGAGAAAGGCATGAAAGATTTCATACGTGTATCAGCTCTTTCTGCCATTGATGAAGCTTGGATTGAGCAGGTTGATTATCTTCAGCAGCTTCAGGGAGCTGTATCTGGCAGAAGCTCTGCACAGCGTAATCTTATGTTTGAATACCAGGGGGAAGCTCTTGAATCTTTCAGAAAGATGGAAAGTCGCATAAAACGAAATATCATTAGGAACGTACTTCTCAGTGAAGTAAGTATGGATAAGAAAAATAAATTGCATATTATTTTGCCGTAAAAGTAATTGATTTCTTGCGGACTGCTTAAAGAAGAATCTAGTAACTTTTGGGATAATAGAGGTGAAACCATGATTTATAATTTCAACCTTGGTATCGGATGGGCATCTTCCGGTGTGGAATACGCACAAGCCTATCGTGCCGCCCTGCTAAGGGATTTAAACATACCAGCCAAATTCATATTCACAGATATGTTTCCTCGTGACAATCTTACTGATATGACAAGAAATATTGGCTTTGAAGATAATGAAATAATATGGCTATACACCTTTTTTACAGACTATTCTCCTGAGCCTGTCAGCTTTAGTCTGGAGGATTTTAAGAAAACTCTTGGACAACAGGAATACACCTATGAAAGAGATGGCAAGATAGGACGAATAGTATTTAATGGTGAAAACAATTTTTACAGACTGTACTTCGTAAATGCGAATGATGAATATATTCATCGTATAGAAATGGTATCAGCTGGTTGTCTTATTCGTAAGGATTACTTTATGAGTGGAAGAATCTTTACAGAGTATTACGCCCCGCTTGATGGAAAGGCCCATCTGTACCAGCGAAGATACTTCAATAGAGATGGTTCTGTAGCCTACGAAGAAATCATTGATGACGACGTAGTTATGTACAAATTTGCAGATAGAATTATCTGTTCCAAGGAAGAACTGATAGGATATATGACAAAGCTACTGGGCACTACTGAAGATGATATTATCATCATCGATAGGTCCACAGGTCAGGGACAGGCAATTTTGGAAAATGCAGGTGCTGCTCGTGTTGGAGTAGTAATTCATGCAGATCATTTTAGTGAGGGGGCTACTACGGAGGAATATATCCTTTGGAATAATTATTACGAATACACATTTTCAATGCATAAACACATTGATTTCTATATAACTGCTACAGAGGATCAGCGGAAGCTGTTAATAGAACAATTTGAAAAATATCTCAATATAGCTCCTAACGTATATACGATACCAGTAGGTAGTCTTAAGGAATTAAAGGTGCCTGAAGAACCAAGAAGGAAGCACTCATTTATAACTGCCTCACGACTTGCTACTGAAAAACATGTTGATTGGCTTGTTTCAGCTGTTGTAAAAGCCCATGAAGAAATTCCTGATATTACCCTAGATATATACGGAAAAGGTGGAGCAGAAAAAAGTCTTCAGGAGCAAATAGAAAAGCTTGGAGCAACAGAATACATTCGATTGATGGGACAACATGACTTGACGGACATATATCGTAAATACGAAGCATATTTATCAGCATCAACCAGTGAAGGATTTGGTTTGACATTGATGGAGGCTATTGGCTCTGGACTTCCAATTATTGGATTTGATGTGAGATATGGAAATCAGAATTTTATTGATCAAGGCAAAAATGGATATAAGCTGCCATATGCTGTAGGAATGGAACGGACAAGACGGCAAGCTCGCATGATAGATGCTATTAAAAAGCTTTGTCTTGAAGATGATGTTTCAGAGTTTAGCAATCATTCTTACGATAAGGCCAAGGGCTATCTGAAGAGTGAGGTGGAGGCAAAATGGAAAAAGCTAGTAGAACAGAAGTAGTTTTATTATTTGATTACTTTAATAGGGGAAGTTTGGATCTATTTGACTCTTTCAAGAATGCCGGTCGAAAATGTCATGGGGTGGCTATCAATGACGATGGTTTTCTACCGGATGATGTGATAAATGTTTTTGAATTTTTCCTTGGAGATTTCAATGCAAGTGAGTCATGTCCAGGAAAGCCTTTGTATTTCAATCAGATAAAGGTTCCTGATTACTGGGAAATCAGTGCAAATAACACAAGTGGAATTATTCGGGACAAGGGTAAGGAACGTGGAAGAATCTTTTTTAAGCATCCTACTCACAAAAGGCTTGTAAGCCTGGTGGATTATCTTGATGAGGATGGAAATGTGCGCATCACTGAGCACTATAATAAATATGGGGCTATGTATGCTGCCACATCCTTTAACAAGGATTCAAAAAAGGTGACAAAGGCATACTTTAACCCTCAGGGACAGGAAGTTATTGTGGAAAATTTTGTCACTGGAGATATTATTTTGGACTGGCAGGGACAGCATCATATTTTCAAAAACCGAACTGAATTTGTTTGTTATTTTATTCGGCTTATGAAGTGGGAGGATATGCCAATTTATTTTAATTCTCTTTCGGTACCATTTTTTGTATCAAATTCACTATCACCTATGTCGGAAAAGAAGGACACTCTCTTCTGGCAGGAAAGGACAAGTGAGACAGTGCCAGGAAATATGCAGGTGATTTTTCAAAATAAAGCTACAAGATGTGGTAGGGTTATCGTTCAAAATCATCCATCCTATCAGGCACTTTTAGCACTTAAGGCGCCAAAGGATATGGTGTCAGAGCTTGGTTATATTTACTCATTTGAAAAGGAAAATCATGGAAAGCCGGAAGCTCTCATATGTACTAACACAGAGAATGTGGAAAAGCTAAAGGAAATATTGGAGGCATTGCCACAGGTGAAGTTTCATGTAGCTGCACTGACTGAAATGTCAGGTAAACTGTTGGCTCATGAGAAGTACGAAAATGCAGTTATGTATCCAAATATTAAGTCTGCAACATTGGAAAGACTTTTCAATCAGTGTGATTTTTTCCTGGATATAAATCATGAAGGTGAAATAGTAGAGGCTACAAGAACTGCATTTATTCATAATCAATTGATTCTTGCATTTACTGAGACAAGTCATGGGAAAGAATACACTGCGAAAGAGAATGTTTTTGATATTAAGGATTATAAGAAATTGATTTTTAGACTGGCATGTTTGGTGGGGGATAAAGTTTCGCTGGAAGAAGCCGTAAAACAGCAGAAAATAGAAGGCTTAACTGCTGACGAGACAGACTATATAAATTTATAAATAAATCGTATACCATATTTGCAAGAACAGCTGTCAATTTTGTGAAAATATTGCACAAAAATGGCAGCTGTTTTTCTGTATATATTACAACCTCGTATTGTTTGAATATGTGTACAATTTGTGTTTAAATAGTTAAGTACCCTCTCAACCCCGTATAAAAAGAGGGTTCAAGAATAATGTTATTTATAGTTTAGGAGGATTATAAAAAATGGCTAACAAATGGGTGTATATGTTCAGCGAAGGCGACATGACAATGCGCAATCTTCTTGGTGGAAAAGGTGCAAACCTTGCTGAGATGACAAGCATCGGCCTTCCAGTGCCACAGGGTTTTACAATTACAACAGAGGCTTGTACTCAGTACTACGAGGATGGTCGTAAGATCAACGATGAAATCATGGCTCAGGCTATGGATGGGGTTAAGAAAATGGAAGAGATCAACGGTAAGAAGTTTGGTGATCTCAAGAATCCACTCCTCGTTTCAGTTCGTTCAGGTGCAAGAGCATCTATGCCAG
>CAMJBT010000057.1 GCA_946403965.1 uncultured Pseudobutyrivibrio sp.
GGAATGGAATAATCTCACGGATTGATTCCTCACCAGCGATAAGCATAATCATACGATCTACACCAGGAGCGATACCGCCGTGTGGTGGTGCACCATATGTGAATGCATTGTACATAGCTGGGAATTTAGCCTTCACATCATCCTCACCAAGACCAACAAGCTTAAATGCCTCGATCATGATTTCAGGATCGTGGTTTCTGATAGCACCAGATGAAAGCTCAACACCATTACATACTAAGTCGTACTGGTATGCAAGGATATCAAGCGGCTCCTGATTCTTCAGAGCATCCATACCACCCTGTGGCATAGAGAATGGGTTGTGACAGAACTCAAGCTCGCCAGACTCCTCACCGATTTCGTACATTGGGAAGTCAACGATCCAGCAGAACTCATATGTATCCTTCTTCATATGACCTTCTGCTACTGCACCAAGAAGCTTTCTGAACACACCTGCTGTCTTCTGAGCAACAAGAAGTGGACCTGCTGCAAGACCAACGAAATCACCAGGCTTAAGACCAAGCTTATCAATAACGGCCTGCTTTCTCTCCTGAAGGAACTTAGCGATACCACCAACAAGCTCTCCGTTTTCGTCAAGCTTGAACCAGTATGTCTTCTGTGCTGTAGCAACTTCTACCTCAGCAATCATAGCATCAATCTGCTTACGTGTAGCTGTAAGGTTATCAACAACGATAGCCTTAACAACATTGCCCTCGAATGGACCAAAGCCGCAATCAGCCATAACATCTGTAGCGTCCTGAAGAACAAGGTCGATACGAAGGTCTGGCTTATCAGAACCGTATTTGTCCATAGACTCAAGATATGGAATGCGTACAAAAGGAGCTGTAGAAGCTGTATTGTAAACACCATATTTTGCAAAGATTGGTGGAAGTACATCCTCTACTACTGCAAAGATATCTTCCTGAGAAGCAAATGCCATCTCCATATCAAGCTGATAGAACTCTCCTGGAGAACGGTCTGCTCTGGCATCCTCATCACGGAAGCAAGGTGCAATCTGGAAATATCTATCAAAACCAGATGCCATAAGAATCTGCTTGAACTGCTGTGGTGCCTGTGGAAGTGCATAGAACTTGCCAGGATGATTACGTGCTGGAACAAGGTAATCACGTGCTCCCTCAGGTGATGAACATGTAAGGATAGGAGTTGTAATCTCCATGAAATCGTGAGCAATCATAGAAGCACGAAGCTCTGCTACGATTTTGCTACGAAGGATGATCTTGCTCTTAACCTCTGGATTACGAAGGTCAAGATAACGATATTTAAGACGAGTGTTCTCATCTGCTTCCTTTGAACGATTAATTTCGAATGGAAGCTCGTTGTGAGTACACTTACCAAGGATTTCAATCTTTGTAGGAACTACTTCAATCTCACCTGTAGGAAGCTCTGCGTTCTTTGAAGAACGCTCGCGAACCTCACCTGTTACTGAAATTGTAGATTCCTTGTTAACAGAATCGATAACAGCCATCATCTCTTCTGTTTCAATAACTATCTGTGTAGTGCCATAGAAATCACGAAGGATAACAAATCCAAGATTCTTAGACACCTTTCTAATGTTTTCGAACCAACCAACTAAAGTAACCTGCTTGCCAACATCTGAAAGGCGAAGCTCGTTACAGTTGTGTGTACGTGACTGAGTCATGATATATCTCCTCTTCTAAATACAAAAACATGGACTGTCTAGCCAACGCTAAACAGCCCTTTTATAATACATCAGAAAATATATAAATTCAACTAGCGTAACACCTAAAACAATATAGATTCACCTTCAATTTACAGGTGAATTATAAGGTTATTGCTGTTAAATGCATTGAAGTATGAAATCTGCTTTGCCATATTTGTGACAAGCCTGATACCTATGCATTCTTGCGAATCATCACAATGATGAATCTGATAATATTCAGTTGGGCTGAAATAATAACAATAATCCCTGACAGTTATGCAAATATCCTCGTTGTTAACAAAAATCCTGTACTCTGCGCTTGCCTGACCTCCGCCTCTATGCTTCCCATGTCTGATAATATTTCCAGCTATTTCCTCTACAAAACAGGCCATATGGTTAGCCTTGACCTTTTCAAATCCATGAGCTAAACAGAATTCTTCTGCTCTTCGACTTTCTTCTACAACCTCATCCATATTTTCTACTTGTCCATACAGATTATCCTCCAGTTCTCCACCAAAATCATTTGGCAGAAACATATAATCTTCCATAGATGTAGGCAGCCCTTTTTTATGAATACATACCATTATAAAAACAACAAAAATCAGTATTATCTTTCCAATCGCAATAGAGACAAGTACGCCCTTGGAGCCAAAGAATTTCCCCATTACAAAGGCCACAATCACTGGAACAAATAATCTTTCTCCAAAATTGAATATATTTACAAGGATTCTGTTTCTAATTCCCTGTAAATAGTTTTGGAAGGACACTAAAAGTGTATCCATAATCATGCTTACCGCCATACATCTAATGGCAAAAACAGCAAGTACTTTCACTTCTGAATCAGAGATATAAAAATCTGCAACTAGTGGAGCAAATACAAATAAAATCGCCCCTACAATACTAGAAAAAACTATAGCCATTTTCATTGAATAGGAAAAAAGACGTTTCAATCCATTTTTATCATTTGCACTATAGTAAATACCAGTAATGGAAATCAAAGCCTTACCTATGCCAAGTCCTATACAAAACATAAGTGTATTTAAATCGTTTTGCACGGCTCTGGCGGCCACTGCTGCACCGGTAATTGCAACGCTCAAATTGATTCTACTAACAAAAAGATCTCTCAAAACTGTAGCTAGCTTACGAACCAATGTCGGGGAGCCAGCCCTTGAAATTTCCACTAGCTGTCCTGCTTTAATTCCAGATAAGGTAAAAGAAAAATAGCAATTCTTTCTTAAATAATAAGTAAGAAGAAACAGTAACTGGACCCAAAGAGATATGGAAGTAGCAAATCCCATACCAAATATTCCACCTTTGATTTCTACAGCATTTGCTATATCACCGATAATATCCGCGACACAGAGTATCACCGCCGAAACGGAGAAAAAAAACTTTCCGTTATCCATCGCAATAAAGGGTCCGATAATTTGCGCCAACATAACCGCGGGGATGCCATACATATAGCCATGCAAATAATCAATCATTCCCTTATAAAACTGCTGATTCTTATCCGATGAAACACCACATATTCTCAATATACCATCAGGAAAAAGACCACATAAAAGTATTATTAAGACAGCACCTAAAATAGATATGATAATGGAGAGAGAAAAAATCGCTTTAGCCTCGTCACGCTTTCCTTCTCCTATTAAGCTACTGCAGAGAACCTGACTACCTGTGGAAACAAATCCTGCAACCAAAACAACCGTAGAAACAAATGGCCCCATTAAAGAAATAGCCGAAAGAGCATCTGCCCCTAAGAATCTACTTGTAATAATTCCATCAATAATCGAGGCACTAACTCCAGCCACCTGAGAAAAAATCATAGCGATTGCCGCTGAAAAAAACATACTGGAGATAACATCTTTTGTTTTTCCTTTTGAGTTTAAACCTGTCATCTTATTCTCCACCCTTAACCAAATTCTTTCATAACCTCTTCTCTAATATCCTTACAATAATCTTCGGAAGCTCTATTGCCGTATAAAGCCTCAAATCTCAGTCGTATAAGAAGAATAACCTTATCTAACAACTGCAGCTGTTCCTGTTCTTCAAAAGAAGATTTATCCTTAAAATACTCTTCGATGAATGAAGACCATACCATATTACGGGTATCCCGGTCTAGACCATTAAAGGCACTGATATCCCCTTTTATGGATTCTGGTGAATCAAAAAAACTGAAATGCAAAACCGCCAGATCAAATAGCGGTGAACCAATAGAAAAACTTCCCATATCTATAAGCATAATCTCATTATTAGTAAGGATTATATTGTTCGTGTGAAAGTCTCCATGCACATATGTGGTGGCAGTATCTAAAGCTTTTAAAAATGCCGTTATATTATTAAGTGTTTTTTCGTCAAGATAGTTTGCTAAAGGCAATGCCTTTTTTATTTTTTCTGTTGATTTCGGAAAGTCTGTCTCCCTAACGGTGGCAGTATGAATTGTCTTTGCAAGAATCCCAAGTTCTATCCCCGTCTTTTTTGCATCAGCAGGATTCTCCTGTAAAACTTCTGATAATGTCTTTGAATTAATCAACTCATAAATAATCCCATATCGGCCATTAGCTTTGATTAAATCAAAGGAAATAGGAGTAGGAATCCCTGCAACGAAGGCTGTCTTTGCATTACGTTTCTCCTGTAATGCCCTCTCCTTTTGAAAGCCTTCATAATAAAGCTTTAGAATCTGGTCATCTCCGATTCGAAAACATTCCCCGGTTCCACCTTGGGCAAATGAAGTTAATCCATCTATCTTCATTTCTTTGAAATCCATAGAAATCCCCTTAAAATAATTTTCTTATAGTAATTCTTCAAGTTTAGCCACACAATCTTTTATACGAATCTCCTTCAAATCAGGTAAACCAATACCAAGTCCTCCCACCAAGAATAAGAATCTCAGAGTTCCAAGAATTGTTATTGTTTTCAACAACTCTTTATATTCCGCATCATCCATGGCACTGTAGTAATTCTTTAGTGTGTCATACAACAACTTAGAACAGGTTTCACTATCTAAATTCAAAAATTTCATTGAATTATCCGGCTCACGAATATTAAAAGTAATATAGGTCATATATAATCCGCCAAAATCAAAAATAGGATTGCCTTTGCTCAGTGTATCCATATCAATGAGAATCATTTCCTCAGAAGAAATCATTATGTTTTTAACCTGTATATCTCCGTGAACAACATTATCAGTATCCGGTATACTCAGTATTTTATTTTTAGTCCGCTGGTACAAATCATCAGATAAAAAACGACTCACATCCTCCAGATGACTCAGATACATATCTTTAATTTCTGGCAAATCAATATTCGTAGCCTTTACTGAATGAATATCTTTAATAAAGTCAGCATACCGACTACAAAGCTCTTGCAATTTATCAAGGTTTCTCACTAGGTAATCATTACAATTCTCTGCTTTTATCAATTCAAATACTGCCCCATATTTATTCCCAACTCTTACGATATCAAAAGGTATAGCTGTAGGTATTCCTAGTAAAAAAGCGTCCTTAGCTTTCTTTATCTCATTATCAATCAAGTCAATATTATTCGTATTGTTAAAGACCTTTATGATAGTATCCTCATCAATTCGATATACTGTGCCCATTGCTCCATTTCCAATTATTGGACACCCTTCTACAGACAGGTTCCTCATTTTCTTTTTGACATCCAAAATGGAAGTAAAGCCTGTCATATCAAATATATCATATACATCTGAAGAGACATTTCGTACTATAATTTTGCCTTCAATTTCTTTTTTGATTTTCAAAAGAAAACGCAACCCTGCACTAGAAATATATTCAAGCTTTTCTGCATCAAAAATAATCTTTGAAGCTGGATTTTTCTCAAAAATCTTTTCAAATTCCTCTTCAATAATATTTACAGTATCTGAACTAATCCTGCCTTCCAAACATATTACAAGGCTATCATTTTCTATGTAATGCTCCATATAAATACCTCATATCTATTCTGATATTCACCTCGTTGACAATCCTTAGAAAACCCTCAAGAATACAATTTATCAACTATTTAATGCTATCATTTTTTTTAGCCTATAATACGAGATTCATAAAAAGTTCAATTTTTATCCACAAAAAAAGTCATAGCCTCCATTAATTTCTAATAGAAGTTATGACCTGTTATCTGATTTATTAAGTTAGTCCCTCTCTATCAATTACATTGCAAGTCTTGTAATCTTGTGAGATTTCTCTATCTTGCCAGTAGCATGTAATCCAGCCTCAATAAGCTCTGTGATTTCATCACGTGAAAGAACCATTTTTGTATCGTCATCAAGGGTGATTACAACACGTGTTTCACACTCCTGGCAGCTACCATTACAATTGCTATCACAATCATCGTCAGGGCAACGATGATCGCAGGTGCTACAATCTACCTGATACATATTCTTTCTATTAAGAACACCGATTTCCTCCAGTGTGTTTACCATACGATAAACAGTGGCGGTACCAATATTTTTATCTACCTTTATTGCCTCGCGATAAATTTCCTTCACGCATGAAGGATCTGAATTCAAAATTATATCCAAAACTATAAGTCGCTGTTTTGTAATACGACACCCAGAATCACGAAGTTGCTGAACTATTATCTCTCTTTGTTCTGTATTGTTTACTGCAATATCCATAATACTCCTACATTCATAAAAAGCCAGCCCGTATAACTGGGCTGGTTAGTTGTCTACTTTAAAATCTTATCCTTTGCGTAATCTCTCACTGCCTTGAAGCTTTCCTTGCTGATAACATGCTCGATACGGCAAGCATCCTCAGAAGCAATTTCCTCATCTACGCCGAGCTTTACTAAAATATCAGTAATAAGCTCGTGACGCTCATAAATCATTTCGGCAATCTCCTTACCCTCGTCGGTAAGATATATAAATCCAGCATCAGTAACAGTGATATGATTCTTCTCGCGAAGATTTTTCATCGCAATGCTGACTGATGATTTTTTAAAATTCAATTCATTAGCAATATCAACCGAACGAACAACCGGAAGCTTTTTGCTAAGAACGAGAATCGTCTCTAAATAGTTTTCTGCTGACTCATTTACAAATGTTCTCATTGTTACATCCCTCCATTTAATTAGTTTAGTCTAACTTGGAATATTTATCAAGTAATTTTCTTAATATTTCAGAAAAAACACCCTCAGGTGGCTGAAGCCTGAGGGCTCTTCTTCGCATGTCCTGCGGGAACATGCAGATATAGGGAGAAAATATATGAAATGGTCCGAATGACCGAGTATCAATCTAGTATTTAAATTCAAGCCTTATTTTGCTCCTAAACCATTTGCAAAGCAAAGCTTTACAAACAGCAACATATATTGCAAAGTAAATTAAGTATTATCATGCTGGCACACCAGCGCATAACTCCAGCATATGGACGAGTATATCCATATGAACGGCCTCGGTATTCATACCAACTGCCATTCCAATCTATGCTTTGCTGAAATTGTCTATATCTGAAATTACCAGGCTCTAGCACAATTGCTCGACCTATGTATTCCTTTGCATCCTCTGTATTTCCCATTCCTTGAGATGCCACTGCTGCAAAGAAATACCATTGACCATTTCTCATTGAATCATCAATAGAAAAAAGAACATTCATAGCCTGAGCATACTGTCTGGCATTTATATAATTTGCGGCTGCCTGCATCTCCATAGAGGCCTGAGAATAAGAATAATCCTCCTGATAACCAGAAAAATTCCCTGTTCCACCATAACCGTAGCCACCAAATGAACTACCTCCATTTTGGCGTTCATCCATTATCCGATTGTAAGCCTCCTGGATTTCTTTGAACTTCTCTTCGGCCTGTTCCTTATTTGGATTGTTTATGTTTGCATCTGGGTGATATTTTCTACTGAGGCTTCTGTATGCTTTTTTTATTTCATCCTCTGAAGCGCCTCTATCTATCCCCAGAATCCTATAAGGATCTGTCATCTATCAAACTCCTTAGCAGATACATCATAGTATTTATTGCTTTTTGGAACTATATTGCTGTTTTTCTTCTTGCCTTTTAGCTGCAAGTATTCATATTTTGTCCAAACTCCAGAATAAATAATATTTCGAAGAATGTTGACATTGTCTACTATTGGTAGTCGTTCAAAGGATTTTGCACATTCTGACATTAAAGATGTAAGATTTAGTCTTACAAAAGTTTCAAATTCCTTTGGACACTCATTTTTAAGGAAAAGCAATGGATTATAGCTACCACGCTTTTCATCCTTTTTTATATCATCATAAGCATCAATTATATAAATAAATTTGCCCATGTGATAACCCATACAGTGAAGTGTTTTTCCCCAGGTATCCTGTTTCCAATCAAATAGTTCTCCAAGCATTTCGCCAGTATAGCTGGCAACCTTATCGATATTATCTTCTTGATTAGCTTCAGCAATTGACAATTTATTTATGTATTGTTCAACTGCAGTTTTCTGTCGTGGATATTTTAAAGCAATCCTATCGTAATCCCTTTTAAGAGAACTTGCAGCCATACCAGAGATTTTGGAATCATCATCCTTGTAATTATCCATCAAACTATGATAGGAAAGAATGATGTCCATTTCTGTCGCGTAGGTGATAGCCTCACTCTCATATCCCTCTCTTGCTTTGAAGGGATGAATGAGACATCTAAATTTTCCTTTTTTAATCTCTGGTTCGTAAAGACTTTGAAGAAGTATAGCCAAAAAACACAAATCATAATTCAAAAGCATTCGAGCTTTCTGACCTGCATTCTTTCCTAACTCTCTACACAAACCACAATAAAATGTTTGATATGTTTGCTTATCTTCTTTCGAGAGCTGTTCTCGATTTACATTAATATATCCAAACAATATTACACCTTCTTAATAAAAACGGCGTGACATTTACTACATGTAACCTGGATTTTTCCTCTGCCCTTTGGTGCTCTGAGTTTTTGCTTGCAACCAGGACATTTAAAAATAGCATAGGTCTTTCTCTGGTTAAGATTATATCGAAGCTTTGCAAATTTATTTTTGCAATCTGCTACAAACTTTCCAAAGAACCTGCGAATGCCTGCTGTTTTTTGAAGGAACAACTGATTTTCGTTGTATCTCTTCTGATAATTTTTTGATAGCATTCGCCAAAGACTATATCCGAGGCATACCATTGCTAAAAGATAAACCACATTAGAATGGGTAATCATTGTAAGTAACATAAGGATTAACGCGGCCCATGAAACTGCTCGACCTAAGGCATCCACACCTGTTCTTCCTACAAAAAATTGTGCCATTTTGTACCTAAAGTTGTTCATGGCATTCCTCCGAATCGCTTTGATAGAACACAAGATAAACTTTCTTCGTTCCATCGTCAACAGTTTGGAAAAGTATTTAAGAAAAGTTTAAGATTTGATTAATAGTTATAAGATAAACAATAAAATTATTATTTTAGAATTCCATAGATTTGATTTTCATTTAAACGTTGCTTCTAAAATACTTAGGAGTATAATAGAAAAAGTGTTCTTAAACCTTTAAGGGGAAATAAATAATTAATAAGGAGAGTTTAATGAGTAACAGAAGAAAAAAACGCAGACAAAAAAGAACAGCTAGTATAGCTCTAATCATTGTCGCATTGGTATTGGTAGCCGGAGTAGGAATTTACTTCTTACACGGACAAAAGGATGAAGGTTCTGATAATTCACAGAGCGTAATTAGCAATATCACAGAAAATGTTAGCAATTCAGATATTGGTACTGCAAGCAATTCTATCTCTTCAAACGCCCAGTCTTCTGGGGATATATACGAAGATTTCATGAAAGGCAGCGCAACACTTAATTTTTCATATTATTTTAGTGCTGAAAGCTTAGCCATAAATGAAAACTCAAATGATTATGACCTATTCTCAAATTTATCAAAGAAAGAATACACTCTTCCAGATCTTGTTGATGAAATGAATAGCATTTTCACTGACCCTAACGGATTTTATTGTGGTGACAAGATTAGCAAGATGGAATATTCATATTTGGATTGTGGAAATGATGGTAACAAGGAGCTTGCTCTTAGATTTACCTGCCCTATCGTCGAACAGCAATCCACTATGACTATGATTGTAAAAGAAATGGATGGTAAGCTTCAGCTTATTCACTCTTTTGATGAATGGTCTAGATGTAGTGCCAGCTTAAATGAATATGGTTTTGTATCTTCTGGTGGTAGCGGTGGTGCCGCTGTTCATTCCTTTGAAACAGGATATATTGATGCCTCAGGAAAATACAATTTTGGCTACAGCGAAATTGATTACAGTGATGTAGATGCATTCGGAATGGAATATGACAACACTGGTTATGATCTTAATTCTATTTCAGGCATTCTTGAATTATTCACACTTCGCACAAAGCCAACCACAATGGATGATTACAAGCCACAATACTTTGCATGTGCCATCGAAGATAATGGTAACGATACTGAGGAGCTTTACAAGTCAGGCCCATACAAGTCCATTTTGGATAGCTTCACTGGAATCAATTTTATGAAGTATGACGAAATGCTTAAATTGGAAAATCAGAGAAACGAAGAAATTGGTGCAACCTCTGAAATTATAAATGGAAAAGAACTTGAGTACACAGAATTTAAACTTTAATCTATTATTTTATTAAGTCTATAAAAAGCAAAAATAAAGCCCTTCCAGATTTGGAAAGGCTTTATTTTTTATTCTACAATTACTTCTTTAAGTATTACTTCATTTCCAGTGACAAGATATGTATTTTCACTACCACAATGTGGACATGTCTTGCCATGTTCAACAGTCTCATATTCCTGTTTACAATCCTCACAAAATGTAACAGCTTTAATTATTTCACAGGTAAGCTTGCTTCCTTCAAGTCTTGGATATTTCTTCGCATTCCAAGACCAACAATCTATCAAATAATCCGGGATAACTGTGGAAACCTCGCCTATGGAGAGAATAACTTCACTGATATGATTCGCCTTGTTCTCCTGAGCCACTTCCTCTACCTGCTTTGCCACATGAAACACAATACCTAATTCATGCATAATTCCTTATTACCTTTCTATACTCCAATCAATTACCTCATTGTGGAAAAATGTAGCTCTCGAAGCCCCTCAACTTCATCACAAATATTTTGCAAAGAGCATGATCCACAATCCATAATTACATTTTTAAAGATATGATCTATTGTGCCAGTAATATCCTCAAAATGCTTTGCCTGCTCAGCCAAAGACTTATAATCAAAGGCTGGATCAGTAATAAATATTAGCTTTACAGCTTTGATATTTTTATTCTGGTGATAGGTATCAATAAACATCTTCCCCACCTGAGCAAATCCAAGGCCATCCTCAATTGCATCCTTTGAAACACGAACTGGCTCTCGTCCTTGTTTTGCAGAAATTCTGGTCATATAGCCTTTTGGGTTGATATGATACCTTACATATTCAATTTTTCTAATTGCATTATAAAGTGCATTACCATCTCCTAGGCTGTCCTCCGCCACCCTAACTATAGCAATTCTGGCATATGGACAATCTTCCTGTATATCTTTTAAATCCGGTCCAAGCAAAAGCACCTCGTCCGTATTTACGAATTCATTTTGGGATGTCACAGCCATTGCACTTATTGCAGGATAGTTTTCACCACCCAGCTCATAAGCCATATCGGATCTAAGTATAAGGTTGTAATCTCCCACATCTTCCCAATTCGTATTTACGATATCAAGCTTTCGAGCCTGTTCTAAATTAATATTTGAAAGCAATGCTTTTATATTTGCATCATATAGCTTCATTAGATTTTTCTATCTCTTTTTATCTTGTCATAATGTTTTGCAAGAAGAGGCTGGATAGCACTTGTAAGCTTCATGTCCAGATTGAAAAAGTAAACAATCATGGATAAAATCCAAAGGCTAACCATTACAATTGCAACAATTAACAACACTTTAATCATAACTATTCTCCTGTTGCAGGACAGTCCTGCGATTTTAATTATTTCCCTTTTGACGTGCAAATTCTGCAGCTCCAAGCGCTCCCATAAGCTGTGGGTCTATAGGAAGTTCTATGACTTTCAGCTTCAACACTTGCTCTATTGCTGCTTTAAGACCAGCATTTTTTGCACAACCGCCTGTAAGCGTAATGTGGTCTACCGCCCCTGCTTTCTTCGACATTACAAAGCACCTCTTTGCAACTGAAAGCTCAATACCGGCAGCGATTTCATCCATTGGCTTTCCTTCGCCAACCAGTGAGATAACTTCAGACTCTGCAAAAACTGTACACTGGGCAGTGATAGGAATCACGTTCTTTGCTTTTAGTGACAGCTCTGAAAACTCATCAAGTTCCATCTCAAAGGCTCTCGCCATAGTCTCGAAGAAACGACCTGTACCTGCTGCACATTTATCGTTCATGGCAAAGTTTAAAACTGTACCATCTGTATCAATAGCGATACCTTTTACATCCTGACCGCCTATATCTATTATAGCTTTTACGCTTGGGTCTGCAACATGCACTCCCATAGCATGACAGCTAATCTCTGAAATGTTTTCATCTGCAAAAGGTACTTTATTTCGTCCATATCCAGTACCTACAAGGTATGTTAAATCCTTGGGACTATTTAAATCTGAGATTTGGGCCACAGCCTGATCAAGAGCGTCCTGGCAGGAAAGAACTGGGTTTATCCTACTCTTTAATGTGACATCAGCAACTATTTTTCCGGTCTCATCTATGATTACGCATTTTGTGTATGTTGATCCTGAATCACATCCACCAAAATATTTCATAATTTTATTCTCCTTTTATATCACTCCCATTTTGCTAAGAGCCCCACGTAGGCCCTCCACTATTGGTGCCGCATCGGGAATGTAGAATACGGATTCTCCTTTCAAATCTCTTTCTGTAAGATTTTCATCTGCTGGAATACACCCTATAAGAGGTATGTTTCCTAAATCCATATACTGAAGTACATCCTGAGATGGTACGCGATTAACAATTACACCTATTTTATCATACATAACAAGATTGTCGGCAACGCCCTTGATAGTTTTTACAACATCACAGCCCTTCTTGCTAGAGTCAGTAATAAGAATCAGATGTGTAACCTTTTCCATAACACGACGGTTTATCTGCTCAATACCTGCTTCGCCATCAATAACTATGTAATCGAAATTGTCAGCTACCTGTGCAATTACTTCTTTTAGATATGTGTTTATTTTACAATAACATCCAGCCGCTTCTGGACGTCCGATTGCAATAAATGAGAAGCCATCCATTTCTACCATTGCATCAAAAATACGATATCTGGCCTCACCTAAAATCTCTACTGTAGCCTCTGTGTTACCAGACTCTGCTGCCTCAACAGCCTCTTTTCTGATATCATCCAAGGTAAGGGTAGGTTCTACCCCAAGTGCAGTTGATAATCCAACTGCAGGGTCAGCGTCTATTGCTAAGATTTTTTTATCTGGGTACGCTTCCACTAAAAGCTTGACCATCACAGCTGCCAGTGAAGTTTTGCCAACGCCACCTTTTCCTGCCACAGCAAGCACTATTGGTTTCTTTATCATTTCTAAAATATTCCCCGTTAACTAAATTAAAGACCTCTTGCAGGCAATTTTATAGTCTTACCCACAAGAAGTCAAATTTTTTAAAGCTCTACATGAAGCTTTTTAGTCATATATGTAATAAGCATATCAAGACCAGCAGCATTTTCACCACCGCGTGGGATGATGATATCAGCATACTTCTTAGATGGCTCAACAAACTCTTCGTGCATTGGTTTAACAGTCTTCGAATACTGGTCGATGATTGATTCGATACTACGTCCTCTTTCAATCATGTCACGCTGAATTCTTCGCATAAGACGTTCATCAGCATCTGTATCAACAAAGATCTTGATATCCATTAAATCACGGAGTTCCTTGTTCTCAAGAATAAGAATTCCCTCCATAACTATAACGGTCTTTGGCTCAATTCTCACTGTCTCATTAGAACGATTGTGGTTAACATAATCATAAACTGGCATATCAATTGCATAGCCCTTGATAAGCTTTCTTACATCCTCTGCCATTCTGTCAGACTCGAATGAATCTGGATGATCATAATTAAGCTGACTACGCTCTTCGTAAGTCATATCTGGATGTGCCTTGTAGTATGAATCATGGCTTATAACAGCAATGTCCTCTCCAAAGAAATCCTGTAATTTGTTAATGATTGTAGTTTTTCCTGATGCAGAACCTCCTGCAACACCAAGTACACAAATCTTTTCTGACATAATTAATAATACTCCTTATGGTTTAAATCTCTTGAACCCCTCACCGTACACTGCTTTTGATTCCATTATGACGATAAATGCATCCACATCTATTTTCTTCGCCACACGATTGACCTGGTACATTTGTTTGTCAGAGCAGGCGCACATAAGTACCTGACGCTCGTCGCCCTTATATCCACCCTTTGCAGTGAATATTGTAGTACCTCGTTCAACAGCCTTGTCTATAGCATCTGCAATTGCCTCTGCCTTGTTGGTAACAATCATACACATCATACCAGAATCGGCAGAAATCATCACTTTATCAACCACCATTGAGCCTATATAACTGATAATGAAACCATAGCAAAGTGCCTCAAATGAATGAGCATATGCTAAAGTGTCGACTATGATGATAACAGCATCTACGATAAAAAAGATACGTCCCAAGGACATATGGGGATGCTTTGCCTTTATAATCATCATCACGAAATCAGCGCCGCCTGTAGAGGAATTGCGCATATAAACCAAGGCATAACCAAGACCAGTAAATACACCAACAACTATAGCGTTTAGCAGTATATTTCCAATATTGATACGAGGAACAAATGGAGCGACAAAATCCATCATCACAGTTCCAATGGCCATAGTCTTGAAAGTGCGTAACAAAAACTTTCTCCCCAACACTTTATAGGCTGCGAATATTAGAGGTATATTCAATATGATTGTAACAATACCGATTTTCCATCCCCAGTACTGATAGAAAATCATTGCGATACCTGAAAGTCCTGTCAATGGAAATTTTGCATCTGCAGCAAAATTATAATAAGCAATACCTATACACAGACCTGACAAGGCATCCATCAAAATATCAATTAACAGCTCTTTTCTTTTTTCTGATGACATATATTCCCCCTAAGTATTTTACTCAGCAAATCGCTTTACGATTCCGTGAAGTACACGGACCACAGTGTCCATACCTTCCGCTGTGATATGTTCCATTGGGCCATGGAAATTGTATCCACCTGTTCCAAGATTTGGACAAGGCAAGCCCATAAATGAAAGACGAGCTCCGTCTGTACCGCCTCTGATTGCTACAGCTTTTGGGGTTTCACCAGCATCCTTTAATGCTTCAAAAGCATAGTCAATTAAGAACATATGTGGCTTGATCATCTCCAGCATATTCTGATACTGATCCTTTATTGTAAGCTGGCAAGTTCCCTCTCCATATTTCTGATTAATAATATTTGCAGCATGTTCCATAACCTTTTTCTTGTCAGCAAATTTATTTGCATCATGGTCACGGATAATATATGAAAGAGTTGCTTCTGCCACATCTCCTGACATATCTGTAAGATGGAAAAATCCCTGATATCCCTCTGTTTCAGCTGGGATTTCGGTTGGTGGAAGCATTCCATTAAACTCCATGGCAACGAGACCAGCATTTACCATTATTCCCTTAGCGTCACCCGGATGTATATTTACACCATTAAATTTAACCTCAGCACCTGCTGCATTAAAGTTTTCATATTCAACAGCATTTTCCTCGCCACCGTCTACCGTATATGCGAAATCAGCTCCAAAATGCTCTACGTCAAAATGATCAGCACCTGCACCTATTTCCTCATCTGGTGTGAAGGCTATACAGATTTTGCCATGTGGCTCATTGCTTCCAATTATTTCCTCTACAAATGTCATAATCTCTGCAATGCCCGACTTATCATCTGCACCAAGAAGAGTAGTGCCATCTGTATGAATAAGTGTGCGTCCCTTTAAAGTCTCAAGATGTGGGAAATCTGCGACTTTAATTGTGCGTCCGCTAGTACCAAGCACCACATCTTCACCGTTATAATTCTCTTCAATTATCGGATTTACGTTTTCTCCACAAAAATCAGGTGCGGTATCCATGTGCGCGATAAAGCCAACTGCTTTTTTATCCTCATAACCTTCTGTAGCAGGTATTGTGCCATAGACATAACACTTGTCATCAACATGTGCATCTGTCACGCCAATCCCTTTCAATTCCTCTACAAGAATCTTTGCCAAATCAAACTGGCGTGCAGTGGATGGCACTGTGGTGCTGTCCTCATCGCTTGTAGTGTACACTTTTACATAGTTTAGTAATCTTTCGTATGCTCTCATTTCTATACTCCATAAAAATGGGGCTCATAACTGAGCCCCCTTATAATGCTTTTCAATATTGAAAATCTTTTCGTTTTTTGCCTTTAAGGCCTCTCCTCTATGTTTGGAAAGTTGAAAATATTTATTGGTTAATCATAAACTCAAGAAGCTTCTTTGAATCCTCTGGCTCATAAGCAATAAGCTCAAGCTCAGGAATAATGCTTGATTCAGCCTGAAAGATACTTGCAAGCGAAACAAACTGTGAAAGTTTAGATTTGAGATTCAATCTGTCCCCTTCATTTGTAATAAGTTCAACTGTTCCTTCACAGCTATCAATTACCTTAAAAAATGCTTCTGTGTCTTTAATGTTAGTAATCTTCATATTTACCTCCTTCAAAGGTCAACAAACAATAATCCATCGTTAAACCTATAATAGTATATATTCGCAAAAAATGTGTGAACGAATAGATATTATTTATACAAAGATTTACACATTAAATCTGAATGTGATTACATCACCATCAGCTACAACATACTCCTTACCTTCCATACGTACAAGGCCCTTTTCTTTTGCAGCTGTCATAGAACCATTTGCCATAAGATCATCATAGCTGACAACCTCTGCCTTAATGAATCCACGCTCAAAATCTGTGTGAATCTTTCCAGCAGCCTGTGGAGCCTTTGTGCCCTTCTTGATTGTCCATGCACGTGTCTCATCTTCACCTGATGTAAGGTAAGAAATAAGACCAAGAAGTCTGTATGAAGCTGTGATAAGCTTATCAAGTCCCGACTCTTCAAGTCCCATAGCCTCAAGGAATTCCTGCTTTTCTTCTTCAGACTCAAGCTCTGAAATTTCCTGCTCAATCTGTGCTGAGATAACGAATACCTCTGAACCTTCCTTGGCAGCATACTCACGAACTGCCTGTACGTTCTTATTGTTAGCACCATCATCTGCAAGATCTTCATCCTCTACGTTTGCAGCGTAGATAACTGGCTTTGCTGTAAGAAGATTGTACTCCTTGAAGTAAGCCTCCTCGTCCTCATCGTTAAGCTCGAATGTCTTTGCCATGTTTCCAGCTTCCATGTGATCTAAAAGACGCTTTTGCATAGCAGCTTCCTTCTGAAGTGTCTTGTCCATTCTTGCTGAACGCTCTGTCTTAGAGTAACGACGCTCCATAACTTCCATATCTGAGAAAAGAAGCTCAAGGTTGATTGTCTCGATATCACGAAGTGAATCGATGCTGCCATCAACGTGAACTACATTTGCATCCTCGAAGCAACGAACAACGTGAACGATAGCATCTACCTCACGGATGTTTGCAAGGAACTGGTTTCCAAGACCTTCACCCTTTGATGCGCCCTTTACAAGACCTGCTATATCAACGAACTCGATAGTTGCAGGAACTGTCTTCTTAGAATTGTACATCTTTGTAAGTGCATCAAGACGCTTATCAGGTACTGAAACGACACCTACGTTAGGGTCGATTGTAGCAAATGGATAGTTTGCAGCAAGTGCTCCTGCCTTTGTAAGTGAATTAAAAAGTGTTGACTTTCCAACGTTTGGAAGTCCGACGATTCCCAATTTCATGGTAATTTATCTCCTTCTAAAAGTAATGATTTACTGTGTTTTTCAATATTTATGACACTTTTGGTCATAGCCTTTTGTATATTACCACATTTCTATTTTTTTCTCTACCCTAGGTAAAAATAGACCAAAAACGCTTAACCATAATGATTAAAGGTTCAATAAGCAATTACTTAGTTCATCTTTTTCCAGCAGTTCTCTTTTAGAAAATCACTAATGTCACTTATGTCGTTACTCTCATAAAAAGCTACAAGTTTCTTTTTAAACTCTGGAACATGGTTTTCCGGAATTACAATTAATCCCAATCCATGGCTTATCATATAATGATTTGCAAATATTACAGAAGCTCGTTTGTTGCCATCAACGAATATCTGAGTTCGCATACAATACATACACAGCTCAATAGCGATATCCAAATGGTCATTTTCACTTTTTAGAATCTCATTTATGCTTTCAATTACCTGTGATTCGATTGGAAGTGGAGGAACATATTTCGTGCCACCCACCCTCATTGGAACACCTCGTATTCTTCCACCATCATGAAAAAATCCTGCATTTACTAGCTTTGCTATATGGCACAGCAAATAGTAATTACTGTCAGCCTGAATCACATCATTATCAAGTATAAATTCCCATGCATGCTTTAAATTAAGAATTTTTAGCACATCATCAGCTGTCATACCATTAACGGTGCCATTTTCAATGATTTCCTCTGTCTGCTGAAATGTTGTTGCAACACCTTCCAATACAGCCTGATCATAGATATTGCACTTCATATTGGCTCTGGCAAAGTCCAGATTTGAAATCACCTCAGGCGAAAGTGCATTTTGAGTATAACCATTCGCAGCAAGTTCTTTATCAACTCTTCGAATCTGCTTTTTAAGCTCTCTAGCCTCCTTTGTATTGCGAAGCAATAACTGATACAAATCATCTGAATAAACATCAACATAAGTAGAGGTTAATCTGCCATTCACTCTTTTACGAATATACAAGTATTTACCACTACTATTTTCTTTTACTTCCGGTGAGCCATCGTATGGAATTAAATTCAAGCGAACCTGATAATCTGCTCGTTCCTGCAACAATTGCTGGACTACATTAAAATTACTAGACATTAAATAATCTCCTTTAGGGAACTTATCATATAAGAATATTGGCAAAAAGTTCCCTAAATCTCAATATATTTTAGGGAACTTTTCATTCCCCATTGATTGCAAATGTTCCCTAAATTTATCGGCTCATCTAACGCTCTCTTTTTCGTTACCACTGATCAAGTCGTTGAACAGCTGTCTCGTAGTCCATTGTCTACCTCCTTTGAATAGTGAATAGTTACTGCTCAAAATGAGCGCAAAAAAAGCAGCTATCTCGATTTGAGATAACTGCTATGTAAAGTTCAATATTCAATTAGGGCGACAAATTTGAATTGAACAAAATCGCTGCGCGATGGCCTGCCTAGGCTGTGTGCAGTGATTTTCAC
>CAMJBT010000058.1 GCA_946403965.1 uncultured Pseudobutyrivibrio sp.
AAAGAAGGTCAACGACCTTAATGCCTGTCTCAAGCATTTCTGTTGAAGTTGCCTGCTCCTCAAACGCAGGTGCTTTTCTATGGATTGGCATCTTCTCAACACCTTCAGGTGCTGGCTGCTCATCAATAGCTTCACCAAGTACGTTGAAAATACGTCCTAATGTTGCCTCACCAACAGGAACCGAAATTGGTGCTCCTGTAGCTACTACATCCATTCCACGTACTAAACCGTCTGTAGGACCCATGGCAATACAACGAACTGTATCGTCACCCAAATGCTGTGCTACCTCAACAACCAGTCTTTCACCGCCCGCTCTTGTTACTTCAAGAGCGTCGTTGATTTCTGGAAGCTCGCCTTCAGCGAACTTTACGTCAAGTACCGCACCGATGATCTGAGTGATTTTACCAATATTATTTGCCATCTTTTCACTCCTATCTGCTTTTTTAAGAAAGCGCCTCTGCACCAGCGATAATCTCGGTCAACTCCTGAGTAATTGATCCCTGGCGGGCACGATTGTATTTTAATGATAGATCACTAATGATTTCCTCAGCGTTATTTGTAGCTGAATCCATTGCCTGCATTCTGGCACCATTTTCTGAAGCAACGGCCTCAACTAATGCGCCATATACAAGTGAAGTAACATACTTTGGAACGATGAGATCAAGTGCTTCCTCCTCATTTGGCTCGAAATTCATCAATGCCTCTGCGCCGGAAGACTTAGCTGCCTCTACATCCTCTTCTGAAACCTCGGCTGGAAGTAGCTTCATAAGCTTTGGAATCTGGCTAACTGTGTTTTTGAAGTGTGTATATACAAGGTAAATCTGGCCGATTTCTCCACTTGCATAAGCTTCAAGTACATCCTTGCTGATTGTAATTGCATCAGCATAAGTTGGTGCCTCCATTACTGGAGAATAGTCTTTAACCACCTCATAACCCTTATGAGCAAGACTATCACCACCCTTGTGACCTACAACATAAAGCTTAATATCATCAGGCTTCATATCTGAGCCGGTAATCATCTTTACAATATTTGAATTGTAACCACCTGCCAGACCACGGTTTGAAGTGATGACGATAATGCCAATCTTGTTCGAACCATTGTCTCTAAGGTATTTGTTGTTTACCTCTCCTGCCTTGGCAAGCATGCTACAAATCGTATTATACATAGCGTTGAAATACGGTGTAGTCTGCTCTGCCTTGGAACGAGCCTTTTGGAGCTTTACGGTAGATACAAGCTTCATGGCCTTAGTGATCTGCTGAGTGCTTGATACACTCTGTTTTCTTCTTTTTATGTCTCTCATTGAGGCCATAACAGATCACCCTCCTTACTTGTAGCTCTTTTTACACTCCTCAATAGCAGAAATAAGCTTCTGCTCCATATCATCCTCAAGAACCTTTGTCTTTCTAATAGATTCTGGAATCTCTGGATATTTGGTGTCAACCAAATCAAACAATGCCTTCTCAAATGCAAGAATATCTGCTGTTGGGATATCAAGCAAATACTTCTTTGTTGCAGCGTAGATTATCATAATCTGATACTCTACTGGCATTGGAGCATACTGTGGTTGCTTTAACATCTCCTTGATTCTTTCACCTTGTGCAAGCTTTTCAGCTGTATCTGCATCAAGCTCTGAACCAAACTGTGCGAAAGCTGCAAGCTCACGATACTGAGCAAGCTCTACACGGATAGGAGCTGCGATTTTCTTCATAGCCTTAATCTGAGCAGAACCACCTACACGGGATACTGAAAGACCTGCGTTAACGGCTGGTCTGAAACCTGCATTAAATGCTTCTGTCTCAAGATAAATCTGACCATCAGTAATTGAGATAACGTTTGTAGGGATGTATGCAGATACATCGCCTGCCTGTGTCTCAATGATAGGAAGTGCGGTAAGAGAACCGCCACCCAGCTTATCTGAAAGTCTAGCTGCACGCTCAAGAAGTCTTGAGTGCAAGTAGAATACATCACCTGGGTAAGCCTCACGTCCTGGTGGACGACGAAGAAGTAATGACAGTGTACGGTATGCAGTAGCATGCTTACTTAAATCATCATAGATGATAAGTACATCTTGTCCATTCTCCATCCACTCTTCACCAATAGCGCATCCTGAGTAAGGAGCGATATACTGAAGTGGTGCAAGCTCTGATGCTGTAGCGGCAACAACTGTTGTCCATGCCATAGCACCATATTCCTCTAATGTTTTAACAAGGGCTGCAACTGTTGAAGCCTTCTGGCCAATTGCAACGTAAATACATTTTACGCCCTGTCCCTTCTGATTGATAATTGTATCGATTGCGATAGCAGTCTTACCTGTCTGTCTATCTCCGATAATAAGCTCACGTTGTCCACGTCCAATAGGAATCATGGAATCGATAGCTTTAATACCTGTCTGCAACGGAGTATCTACGGATTTACGAGAGATAACGCCTGAAGCAACACGCTCGATAGGACGGAACTTTGTTGTCTCAATAGGTCCCTTTCCATCGATAGGCTGTCCAAGTGCATTAACTACACGTCCGAGCATTGCGTCACCAACTGGAACCTCAACTACACGACCTGTTGTTTTAACCTGATCGCCTTCGTTGATATTCTTATCGTTGCCAAGAAGTACACAACCAACGTTGTCTTCCTCAAGGTTTAAGACCATGCCGTAAACTTCGCCAGGGAACTCAAGGAGCTCGCCCTGCATAGCGTTCTGTAATCCGTGAATACGTGCAATTCCATCGGCAACCTGAATAACAGTTCCTACGTCTGCCACGTCAAGCTGCGCTGCATAGCGTTTCATTTGCTCTTTAATAACCGAGCTAATCTCTTCTGGTTTTAAATTCATGGAGCGCATTCACCTACTTTCAATTGAATATTTGATAACTCGTGTGACAATTTACTAATCTGAGTTTTGATAGAACTATCAACAACTCTATCTTTAATGCGAATTACCATACCCCCGATCAAATCAGGGTCTACTGTATAGTTCATAACAAATGAACTATAGTCGGTAGTTTCTAATAAACGCTTCTCAACGTCTTTCTTCTGAGCATCTGTAAGCTCCAATGGAGTGGATACAAAAGCACGTCCAATCTTTTTGTAGTCATAGACTTTATCTATGAAATATGCAAGAACGTCTGGAGTATCCTTGATGTGGTCTTTCTCCTCAAGCATTCTTAAGAGTCCAACCATTTCATCACTAACTCTGCCTTTGAAAATGTCGTCGATAATCTGAAGCTTTTCTTCTTTATTGATCTTTGGATGATTCATCATTTGAGAAAAGCCGTCGTTTGTTCTTACGACTTCAATGACACCCTCGGCTTCACTTAAGAAGTCGTCGACCTTTCCTGTTTCCACGGCTAGCTCAAACAACGCATCACCATATACGTTTGAGACTAATTTAGCCATGTTTTTTCACCCATTTCCTTAAGAGTTTGCTCTACTAAGGTGTTCTGAATAGTTGTATCGATGTTTGCAGCTACAACCTTCTGTGCCATAACTGCTGCAACAGAAATCATTTCCTGCTTAACCTCGTCTGCAACCTTCTTCTTCTCAAGCTCAGCTTCCTCGTTTGCTCTTGCAACGATTGCTGCGGCTTCTTCCTTAGCGTCGCTTACGATCTTGGTTTCGTTCTTCAAGGCTTTTTGTCTTGCTTCGCTTAAGATTTCATCCTTTTCTTTACCGATGTCCTTAAGCTTTGCTTCATACTCTGCCTTTAGCTTTTCTGCCTCTTCCTTATCTTTCTTAGCATCTGCAATGTCCTTAGCAATGCCATTCTTTCTATCGTTCAGCAATTTTCTTGCTGGATTAAATAAAAGATTTGACATTATAAGGAATAGGAAGAATACTGCTATGGCTAAAAGCACAGAATCATGGAGCAATTGAAAGTCCAAATCAAATAGTCTTTCCAACTTTTAGCCCTCCTTTTTTATATTCTTTCCTAGTAATCCTTAACCAACTAGTGGCTGTACAAAGAGTAACAGAAGGGCGATAACTAAGCCGTAAAGACCTGTTGTCTCGGCAACGGCCTGACCAAGTAACATAGTAGACATAATCTGTCCCTGTGCTCCTGGGTTACGTCCAACGGCTGCTGCACCGTGACCAGCTGCGATACCTTGTCCAATACCAGGACCAATACCTGCGATAACTGCAAGACCAGCACCAATTGCTGAACAAGCTTTGATTAAGTCTGTACCTGAAATGTTCATAAATGTTTTCCTCCTAATTATGATATTCTTGTTTGCTCAAAACCTTAACTATCTCCATAGCTTTGAGTGATGTACGTCATTGTTAACATACAGAATACGTAGGTCTGAATTGCTCCAGAGAAAATATCAAAGTATACATGCAATGCTGCAGGCCATACTATAGCGAACTTTCCTAGCAATCCATATACAAGACCCATAATGATTGTTCCTGAAAGAACGTTTGCAAATAGACGTAGTGACATTGAAATAGGCACCGCAATATCAGAAATGACATTGATAGGAAGCCAAATTGGTAACCATGGTGGCAATGGTGAACATTTATCCACCCAAATGTCCTTTGCACTCTGATGCCTTACCTTTACTACATGAATGCAAACAAAGGTAATTAATGCAAGAGCCAGTGTCGTACCGTAATCGGCTGTTGGTGGTCTTAATCCAACCAAACCGGACAAGTTAGATACCAAAATAAAGCAAAAGATGGTACAAATCCAGTTTGCAAACACTGGTGCGTGCTTACCCATACTTCCTTCCACGATACTATCCAATAAACTTACAATAAGCTCCAGGATATTTTGGAAGGTATCAGGAACTTCAGTGGCATTCTTTAGCTTACGGTTAGCGACTATGGAGAAAATCACTAGTGAAAGCCAAACAATTGCAATACATACATGGGACGTTGTAATCCATACTTCCTGTCCGAAGACTTTGTATGAGAACAAGCCTTCTATCATGTCAACAGTATCGCTTGAGGCCAGCAAAATTCCTTCTGTCACACTTTCACCTCCTTCTATTTAATTTTCTAATTATTTTATCTAGCAAAGGCTGTGCATAAGCACTTGCCTTAAGCCCAAGAACACCGATGAGCGCTGTAAACATATTTCCAAGTTTAAAAAACGCCATCAAAATCATAACTGCACACAAAACCAGATATCTCATAACCGATTTGAAGGACAGATACTTTTCATGTCCCTCTCCTATTCGCACTGATTCTTCAATAATCATTGCGATATGAACAGCCATACCACAGGCACAGCCTATTCCGATTAAAAGTCCCGTTGTATATCTGATTTTGTCGGTGACAAACCAAATACCAATCAGCTCTACAAGTAGTCCATATGCAAGTATTCCTAAAACAAGTCCCGGTAGAGCTTGATTTAGTCGCTTCATCCATTTAATCATGCCTTATTCCTTATGTAGTTCTTCCTGAGCTATATCATCAATGTGAGCTTCCTTCTCAAGTCTTCTCGCCCGCTGCCCTGGGGATTCTTCATTTTGTAAATAACCCCTTACCGACTTGTAAGCCCCATTAAAAGCCGCTATAATTCCGATAATTATTCCAACAATTGCAATGCCCTGACAATCAAGTTTTCTTGATATAAAGGTTCCTACTATAGTACAAAGCAAAATTGGAACTATCGCATTTATACTAAACTGAAGCACCATAACTAATGAGTTTGCTACTTCTTTATTTGTTTTCTTTTTATCTCTCATAATTAAAGAGTTATGTTAATCTCCCTACCTGTATGTTGATACTGGTGGAATTCAATTCCAGCAGCTCTTAGCATCCTCTTAGATGCAATTACTGATGGTGTATTCTCGTACTTGTCACTATCGTAGATGATAGTTTTAATGCCAGACTGAATAATAGCCTTGGCACATTCATTACATGGGAAAAGTGATACATACAACTTTGAGCCCTCAAGTGAACCTCCTCTATAGTTCAAGATTGCGTTAAGCTCGCTGTGTGTTGTATAGAAATATTTATTTTCCAGAGGGTCCCCTACTCTAGCCCAAGGGAACTCATCATCTGAACATCCATTTGGAAAACCATTGTAGCCCATGGATAAAATCTTATTATCCTGGCTAACAATACATGCTCCAACCTGTGTATTTGGGTCCTTAGATCTCATACCCGATAATACTGCTACGCCCATAAAGTATTCATCCCAGCTAATGTAATCAAGTCTCTTGTCACTCATGGTCTCTCCTCCAATACTGTGTACAGCTTTTAAATATCAAGTTTTATATAAACTGAAGCTGTTTACTATGCCTCTAGTAATTTTATTAATTTTTCTATTGATACCTTCAAAACCTCGTAACACAGACCGTAGGTCTGTACTGAACCTCCGTAGGGATCCATAACTTCAAGCTCGTCCCCCACAAGCTCGTTAAGAAGTCTGGTGTTTTCCTCGGTGGCATTTGTGTATTCACTTAAAATCTTTTGCCTTTGTGCTTCCTCCATTGTGATGACCAATGTACTATCAGAAAAATCTGTATCCTGCAGCTGTTTTGAGGAATAATCCTTAAGCTCAATCCCATTGCTTATAAGCACAGCATCTGCCTTTTGATTCAACGGCTCTGGGAATTGAACTATCAGTCCTCTTGCCTCGCAGATAATTGGCCTGGAATGTGGAAACGAATGAAAAACTGCCGCGGCCATTGGCGCACGAGAAGTTCCACTTCCTGAGGCAAAAATCACTCTATTAATTTCTTTCATTACATCTCTCCCTTAAGACTATATCCATCCGCTATACGTCTATAGTCTTTTGACCGGCTGCCTTAAGCAGTCTGTTCATAATGGCCTGCCCCATTTTTGGTGTGGCAAAGCTTTCAGAATAAATAACATCGACATCCAGTTCATCAAACTGTCTCAATATGTCGTAAAGATTGTGGGCAATTGAGCCCTCATCATCTCTGTCACCTATTACAAGTACTTCCCCATTTTCATACTTGTCTTTAGACGCAGATGTTGCTATTATACCAACCTTCGACCCAGTTGCAATAGCTTCTTTTGTCATTTCGTTAATTGTGGACACCACTTTTTCTTCCTGACCAGCAATAATTGTTAAATCTCCTTTCGGAGCATAATGCTTGTATCTCATGCCAGGAGCCTTTGGTTTTGCACCTTCTGTGGTTCCTTTGTCGTTGTAGACGATGCCAGGGTCGATTCTCACTTCACCAACTACTTCCCTAAGCATGTCCATATTGATGTATCCAGGACGAAGAATAGTAACCACGTCTTCCGTTAAATCTACGATTGTAGACTCTAATCCAATATCTACTGTTCCTCCATCCAGAATAGCTTCAATCTTTCCTGATAAATCCTGATATACATGGCTTGCCTTTGTAGGACTTGGCCTACCTGAGGTGTTTGCACTCGGTGCAGCTATCATACAACCGCTCTCCTCAATAAGTGCAAGGGCAACAGGATTATTTGGCATCCTGACTGCCACTGTATCAAGCCCTCCAGTGGTCTCATATGGAATAACCTGATTTTTGTTACATACCATTGTCAAAGGGCCTGGCCAAAAGGCGTCCGCCAGTTTCTTTGCATTTTCTGGTAAATCAGATGTAATCTGCTCAAGCTGTGAAAATTTTGCTATATGAACAATTAAAGGGTTATCCGATGGACGACCCTTTGCTTGATATATCTTCTTTGAGGCCTCTTTATCTGTGGCGTCTCCGCCTAATCCGTATACTGTTTCAGTGGGGAATGCTACAAGCCCACCTTTTCTAAGTATCTCAGCGGCCTCTCTGATATTTTCCATATTGATTGGCTCCTGGGATACATCCATAATCCTAGTAATCATACTCAAAATTATAGCACTTTTCCCTTAGAACACAATGTTTTAACTCTGGTTAACAGCTGCAAAATCCTTAAAAACTATGATTTTTCTGTGATTTTGGTGTTTATTCGAATAATGACCAGGAGTAATTTCCTGTTGGAATTATTATAGGTATTTAGCAATAATATTCCATACACCTGTACTGTCAAAGCCCTTCTTCCAGAAGGCTCCTCCAGCCAGCTTACTATCCTGCATCACCTTAAGTTTCTCCTCGATTGAAGTCTCATCCTCTACCCATATCTTGTAGGTGATGTCTCCCTTTGTATACTCTCCATAGTACTGACCTTCTGTGTCATCCCATGTAGTTGTCACACCATTTGTGCGAAGATAACTTTGAATTGCATTAATTCCATAGGCTGTGCTCTTTACGCTACCGTCTGAAGCGACCTCCCAAACTCTACAATAGAATGGCATACCAAGAATCACCTGCTCTGCAGGAACCTCTGCAAGTGTATCTTCAACACCCTTCTTTACCCAATCGATTGATGCTACAGATCCTGCTTCTTCACTGCCTGAGTAATGTTCATCGTAACCCATGATGACAACATAATCCGCATATTTGGCCTGTTCCGAACGGTTGTAACCAGCAGATGATGCTGTTGGAACATAGTTGTCTACAGAAAGAATAATGTCATTCTTTTCGCATTTGATTGAAAGTTCTTTTATAAACTGGATATAACCATCTGATGCCGCACCAGATAATTGCTCTATATCCACATTAATTCCATCTAATCCATATGTAATTGCTTGAGCAATAAGATTGTTTACAAGTGTGTCTCTTGCAGATGTGGTATTAAGGACTGTTGTTGTGTCTACATCTGGATTTTCGAGATTGCTCACAAGTCCCCATACCTGAATATTATTTGAATGGCATACACTTACATAATTGCTGCTTGCAATTGAAGCAATTCCACCTTTATTGTCGTTTAAGAAAAACCACGTTGGTGAAATTACGCTAATTTTACCTGAATCAGCAAGTACATTCGCAATATCCGCATTTGCAGCCTGAGATGTAACCTGGTGCCACAAAAGTGAAATATTATTTCCTACTGAAATGTGATTGTAGGTTCTATCTTTTGAAGCAATGACCTGTTTTTGCTCACCCTTGGAAAATGCGCGATTTTTAATCCATCCACTCACACCTTCCTCTGAATATACAAAGCTCCATTTACCTGAATCACGAAGTATATAAAGCTGTTCACCCTTTTTCACATCCTCAAGTACTGGGCTCTTTGGACCATTGAGCTTTCTAATTTGAGACTTGTGTTTTACTATTCCTGTATCACAGGTGAATCCAACTGCATTCACAAATAATCTATCAGGATTTGAATGATATACCCAATCAATATCTGAAAGCATATCTACATAATCAAGAGAAACATATACTGTGTCATCCTGTGCAATTACGACTGGAATTGTATTGCTTTGATTGTTCTTATCCACAGTATATTCGCTGCTTCCAAGAGTAGCTGTGTAAATCTCAGAGTCTGTAGCATATCGAAGTGTTATTTCTGAAGGATCATAAACATACCCATCATCTATGTACTCTTTAATGAAGCCAATCTCCAAATATGGATTTGAGCCATCCACTATGGCATAACCATATTGGCTGTCTTCTTCAAGCTTTTGGAATTCACCATTTAAAATAACTGCAGCTTCATTTTCATGATAAACCTGAAAATAATCTGCCAATTCCATATGTTCTCTTGTCGGTGCATATTTCTTTGCGTATATGATTCCACCAATCAAAAGAATTACAGCCAAAAGTGCTGTTGCAATGTATATGTATCCTCTAGGTATATAGCGTCTTTTTTTTCTTTTTCGGTAGGCCATTTTTTCTCCCTCTTTTATATCTAGTATTCCTTGTAAAGTATAACAAACCTAGTTTTCAAATTCCACTTAACGAGGGTCTCCTAATTCTTAAAAATTTCTAAAAAAGGAGAGCATGTATTGCTCTCCATAAAATCCACTGACATATTCTTGTCGATATATTCAATAATTAAATCTCCTCTGTTAAAACTTCTGTTACCTCATATTTTCAGAAGAGTTATTTTGTCTTTTTTACAAAATGATGATACTACATCTGTCCAAGCGAATTTTTTAATGTGTTTAATCTATATTGCCTCCTTACTGCAGCTACTCTATTATTTGTTTTAAAATATCAAATTCTTTTTCTTTCAATGAAAACGGATTCTCTATATGTGGAATATCAACAATATCCATACCACTAAATTTTCTTAAATTATTCTTTTCTTTTTTATTTTTTGATCTGGTTGAAAACCTTATTTTACTTATGCCATTTATAAACATAGTATTAGTTTCTAAAAATTTGTAGTATTCACGTTGATTCCATGGATCTAGAAATCCCAATATAATTTTATTATCAGCATTGGTGAATATAGTTTTTGTCTCTTGATTCAAGCTTTCCATATCTATCACAATCCAAGCTTTTTTCATTTTCATTAGATTTATTACATCCTTCGGATTATCAGTCAAAACAAAGGTAACTCCCTTATAGGAATATGAAACCATATCTAGAGTTTTAGTCTGCTTTATACCAACAACTGGTAACAAACTACTTTCCTTTTTTAGTTCCACATAGATTACTTTTATTCTCAATACTGAATGGATGAAATTTGCAATTGATAATGATAGATGTGTTACACCTGATTTTGATGAAACTCCAACTACACATATCGTCTTATTATCTTTCTTTTTTATTTTTAATTTTATTTTTTTGACCAATAATAAAATCCTTTTCATTTTTAAAAATCGCCGAAAAAACCTTTTCCTCTTCCTTGGAGATACCAAATCCTCGAATCTGCGGATACATATAAACCTTTTTTCTTAAAACCCGAGCAAGTCTGGCACTAGAAATTCTGTCTGAGAAGTTGTTAATAACATATACACCATTCTGTTCAATCCATTCTGGGTATTCCTCAGTTTGCTGCCAAGGCATTGTGCTTGTTACATAGATAATCAAATCCGTGTCAAAAGGTATATTCTCATTGCTTCCACAATCCAAAACATACATGCCTTTAGGAGGTATTTGTGGCTCTACCGCATCACCATATTCCATGATTGCCATAAAGTCTTCGTGGTATAAAACACCTTGTCTAAGTTCTGTATTCTTCAGATTTCTCCAAAGTCTTACGACAGTATCTTTTTCTTTATCTCTGTAATAACAATCAATTCCTCTTTTATTGAAAAATTGACTTAGAGACATTGCAACGCGGGTCGTACCAACTGCAGGAACTGCGCCTACAACCGCGATTTTCTTTTCGAGATGCTGTTTTCCTTTTCTATCAAAAACATATTCATTTTGCAGATTTTCCAACCTTTCCCTCAGCTCTTTAATATTCTTTATTCTCTTATTCTTATCAGGGTTTGTTGCCCAATCTACAATATTTTTAATTTTAAAGTCATCTTTCCCATAACTCGACATTTGCATAAACTCAATAACTTTGCCAACACCATACACATCAGTACTCTCATCTAGACAACCTCCTTCAATTTGCTCTGGAGCCGCCCATTCTTTTGTACCATATGGTATAGAATTTCTAGCATCAGATTTTCTTATTGATATACCAAGATCTATCAATCGAATTATATTCCCCTGCAAATAAACATGTTCAGGCTTCATATCCCTGTATAGCACAGGCTCACTTCCTGCTGTATGCAAATGTTCTATAATCTTGCAAATCTCAATTGATATATGAATAAGCTTTTCTTTTTTTATCTTTGTTTGTTGCAAATACTCCCGTAGAGATATTCCCTCTACAAATTCTTCGACTAAATAATACATATCTTCTGTATCATCTACTTCATAAAGTGTGGGTAACTGGGATGATTTAAATCCCTGTAATAGATGTGCTTCGGATAGGATGCTGTTTGCATTAGGGTGGGCTTTGTGAATAGCCTTAAGAATCCTTAATGCTCCTATCTTTTTGTAATTAACAAGTATGACTGCCGTAGCTGCTGACTCCTGCAGTACTCGAATTACTTCGTACCTGTCTTCAATACCTTTTGGTATCATATTACTTTGCTCCTTCCTTTCGGAAAAAGCATCTCGCGACATATTTTATACCACAGATAAAATTATATTGCAACAACTATTTTGCAATTTATTAATTTTCTATAATTATCGCTTTATAAAAATTTTATATATTTTTTCATGGAAAATAGAAGAAGTTTCCTTTACTTTCCGATATAATATATATATAATAATGCGAACAAGATATGATATAGCATCTTATTTCGATCGGGAGGTGATTTTATGAAAATTGAAAAAATCAACGACAACCAGATCAGATGCACTCTTTCAAGAGAGGATTTAATCAGCCGACACATAAAGCTTTCAGAACTAGCATATGGCTCTTCAAAAGCTAGAGAGCTTTTCAGAGAGCTTATGGAGCAGGCTTCTTACCAATATGGTTTTGAAGCGGAAGATATTCCACTTATGATAGAAGCTATTCCACTTTCCTCAGAATCCATCGTTTTACTAGTTACAAAAGTGGATAGTCCTGATGAGCTCGATACTCGTTTTTCTCGTTTCTCCGAAACCGATGATGACGATTTCGATGATGCAGATGTAAACGAAGCTCCTGCCAAGCCATTTAACGAAGCTGCAGCAGACGATATTCTAAATATCTTCAACAGCTTAATTGAAAAGGCTCAGAAAGCTATTTCTACTTCACCTGAAAAAGCAGCAGCCAAAGGTTTACCAGTCGATATCACAAAGATGTTCGTTTTCGATGATCTCGAAGATGTACTTAAGCTTTCAGGCATTTTAGCTACCTTCTACAAAGGCAAAAATTCTCTTTATAAGAGTCCATTTGATAACAAATATTATCTTGTAGTCAGCAAATCAAATGATAGTGCAGAAACTTATAACAAAGTCTGCAATATCTTGTCTGAATACTCTGATCAACAAAACTTCGTAGTTGGAACTGATCAATATATGTCAGAGCATTACGAGACAATGGTTAAGGGCAATGCCATTCAACAGCTTGCTCTGATTTAAAAATACGAAAAGACGCCCATTAAAGATTGCCTTAGGCAATCACGTGTCACGGCAAAAAAATCACCTAGCAACTTTGCTAGGTGATTTTTTTTACTTTTAAGCCTTTGAATCAAGGAATGTGTTGATTTCCTCAATGAGGTCGTCAGCATCGATACCATGAACCATCGCAGCCTCCTCAATTGTTTCCATCTGTGAAGATGGGCAGCCGAGGCAGTGCATACCGATATTAAGTAAAATAGGAGCCACATCAGCATCAATCTGAAGAAGCTCGCCAATCATTGTTGACTTTGTAACTCTTGCCATTATTAGTTCCATCCTTTCATAAATTCTTTTCAGATAATAACATGCTTATTCAGTTTTATCAATCTCCATACACAAAAATGTTGTGGATTTAATGCAATTTCCGCCTTGCTTTAGGCAACAATAGGGTGTAATATGTCACGTAGATGGTGATATTGATAAAAAAATATCATTAAGAATTAAGGAGGATAATGACAATGGCATACGTAATTTCTGATACTTGCGTTTCATGTGGTACATGTGAGCCTGAGTGCCCAGTAGGCGCTATTTCACAGGGCGATTCACAGTTCCAGATCGACGCTGATGCTTGTGTAGAGTGTGGTACATGTGCAGGTGTTTGCCCAACAGGTGCTATCTCACAGGGTTAATTAAAGCAAATCAAAAAGGACTAGCATATGCTAGTCCTTTTTTGTTTGCCACGACGCACCCCATTGCCGAAGGCAATCTTTAATGGTGCGTCTTCCCGTAGCCTTATATTATGTTTTTTACTCTTCGTGATTATGATACTGACTTCTATCTCTATTAGCAAATCTTGTGTATTCAGGAAGCCAGGTAAGTTCAATAGTTCCGATAGGACCGTTACGCTGTTTAGCAACGATGATTTCTGATACATTCTTAAGCTCTGTATCATGGTTGTAATAATCATCTCGATAGATGAACATAACAACGTCGGCATCCTGCTCGATGGCTCCAGATTCACGCAAGTCAGACATCATTGGTCTGTGATCTGGACGTTGCTCTACAGCTCTGGAAAGCTGTGATAGTGCTATAACTGGAACGTTAAGCTCACGGGCAAGCCCCTTCAACGAACGAGAAATCTCCGAGATTTCCTGCTGTCTACTTTCGGATTTTCCATTTCCAGACATCAACTGCAGGTAGTCGATGATTATAATGGATAAACCAAATTCCATTTTAAATTTTCTACATTTGCTTCTAAGTTCACCAATTGAAATACCTGGTGTATCATCGATGATAAGCTTAGAATTTCCAATCTTTCCTGCGCCTTCAATAAGGTTTTCCCAATCTGCCTCCTGAAGGTTACCAGTACGGAGCTTTTGGGCGTCTACTCTAGATTCCAAAGCAAAGAGACGGTTTACCAGCTGCTCCTTTGACATTTCCAGTGAGAATATTGCTGCACATAAATGCTCGTGGATAGTAATGTGCTGTGCCAGGTTCAATACGAACGCAGTTTTTCCCATTGAAGGACGGGCAGCTATAAGGATAAGATCCGATGGTTGCAAACCAGCTGTCTGTCTGTCCAAATCAATAAATCCAGTAGGAATACCTGTAACTACGCCCTTTTGTTTTGATGCCTGCTCAATCTTTGCAATGGCATTCATAACTACCTGACGAATTGGAACATAGTCAGTGTTTCCTCTATTTTGAACTAAAGCAAAAATATCTCGCTCAGTCTGATTCAAAATGGTATCTACTTCTTCTGTACCTTCAAAGCAATTATTTTCAATACCCTGACAAACCTTTATTACGTTTCTAAGAATCGCTTTATCTTTTACGATATTTGCATAGCTTTTGGCATTTACAGTAGTAGGCACTCCTAGTACAAGCTCTTGGATATACTCAAGAGAAGCAACCTCAGGCGATACGCCCTTTTCCTTTAGCTTGTTTTGAAGTGTAACCTCATCAACAGGTTCCCCTGCATTATAAAGCTCCACTATTGATTCAAAAAGAATACCGTATTGCTGATGGTAAAAATCATCCTTGAGAAGAATCTCGGAACACTCGACGATTGTATCTCTATCTACAATCATAGAACCTATAACTGATTGCTCCGCCTCCAGGGAATTGGGCATTTGTCTACGAATTACGTCGTCCATATTATTCTCCTACTTGCCTTCGCTTACATGCACTCTCATAGTTGCTGTAACCTTTGGGTGAAGCTTAATCTTTACTTCATATGTACCAAGTGCTCTGATTGGATCATCAAGAACAATCTTTTTCTTGTCTATTTCCTTACCGTACTGCTTCTTTGCAGCTTCAGCAATTTCCTTTGTTGAAACAGAACCAAAAGTTCTTCCACCTTCACCTGTTTTGATGGTAGTCTCAACCTTCCACTCTTCGATTTCCTTACCAAATGCAACTGCTGCTTCGTAGTTCTCCTGAGCAACCTTTTCGTCATGCTTGTTCTGAAGCTTTAAATCATTAAGTGCAGCATTTGTTGCTTCCACACCTAGCTTTTTCTTGAAAAGCATATTTCTTGCATATCCTTCACTTACTTCAACTACCTCACCTTTTTTTCCAAGTGACTTTACATCCTGAAGTAATATTACTTTCATAATTTAATCTCTCCTTCTTCTAGCATTTTTTCTATAGTCTCTTCAAGATCCTTGCGAACCTCTTCCAATGTGCGATTTTGAATCTGAGCACCGGCAATATTCACATGGCCACCGCCACCAAGACGTGCCATGATACTTTGAACATCAATTTCATCGATTGAACGAGAACTGATATAAATCTTGTCCATAAACTTTGTAAGAACAAATGAGGCCTTTATTCCTACGATATTTAGTAGCTCGTTTGCAGCCTGTGCACCGATAACTGTTGGTGATTCCAGCTGACCATCAGGTTCGCATTCTGCAATGGCAAATGCTCCCTTGTATGTTGTGGCATTACGAACAACTTCTGCTCGTGCCTTGTATGTTTCCATATTTTCACGGAGCATCTTGCGCACTCGAGTAACCTCTGCACCATTTCTTCTAAGGAATGCAGCTGCTTCGAAAGTTCTAACACCTGTTTTTGTCATAAAGTTGTTGGTATCTATAAGGATACCAGCATAAATACAATCAGCCTCGGTAGGATTTATAACAATCTTTTCTGCAAAATACTGAAGTACCTCTGCTATCATCTCACTAGCTGATGACGCGTAAGGCTCAATATAAGAAAGAATTGGATTTTCGATAGTTTCCTCTACCTGACGATGATGGTCGATAACTACTATATTTTTATTCTTGTAAAGCAATGCAGGACATTCAACATAGCTTGGTCGATTGGTATCCACAACCATAATCAAGGTCTTGTCGTTACAAAGGTTTAGCGCCTGTTCACTGGTGATGAACATATCATCAGGATATTCATCTTTTTCAGTGAAACTTTCAACAACCGGCCTCATTGAACTTGTGATAGTATCAATAACAATATTTACTGGCTTACCGATTTCACGGCCTGCACAGAATACACCTACAGATGCGCCTAAACAATCGGCATCCGATAGATTATGTCCCATAACAATGATTCGCTCTCTGGTCTCCATAAGCTCTCTAAGAGCCTGGGCCTTAACTCTGGCTTTAACTCTAGTGGTACGTTCCACCTCTTTACCATGAGTTCCGTAGTATGAAACATTCTGACCATTCTTTACAACCGCCTGACAGCCACCTCTTGCAAGGGCAAGATCGATAGCCATATGAGCATATTCAGCCTTCTGGGTATAGTTCTCACTTCCAAGACCAATACCGATACTAACAGTAATGTCTCTATCATTTCCCATCTTTATAGAAGTAATATCTTCTACCAATGAGAACTTATCCTCTTCGAAATTTTCAAGATACTTATGTTGGAAGGCGATAAGGTATTTATCTTTTTCAAGACGTCTGACGATGGCATCACCTTCACCAAAATACTTATTAATCTTTCTATCAATTAATGCAAGCAACATTGAACGCTTTGCATTCTCAACCTGATCAAAGACTTCGTCATAATTATCTATATAAAGAAGTCCCATGACCATAGCCTGATCATTTATCTTTGCTTTTGTAGCCTGAACATCTGTCTCATCAAAAAGTATGATTGCAACAAGACCATCTGTGGCTTCATCAAGACTGGCAATCATACTATTACCTGAAAGAGGCTCTGTCATATCAAGTCTCTGGAGACAAGCTAAAAACTTCCTATCGTTGTATTCAAGATGAATATCGAAATTGTCATCCTTTGCATGATCAATACCTTCCCTTGTAATTTCAGGGAAAATTGTGGTAATTGATTTACTGTATCCTTTGGACTTTTCCACAAGATGCGAAAACTCTTCGTTCATCCACATTATTCGACCAGTAGAATCCAAAAGAACATAAGGAAGCCTGAACTTCTTTATCAGTTCCTTTTGAACAGTACCGTAATGTACAGCATATTCAATTATTGTGTTTCTGAAGGATTTAAGATTTGCTCTATAGTAGATGAAGGCAATCACTCCATATATAAGTACAAACACGGACATGTAGCCTGCCACCTTTTTGTCTATAAAGGCAACAGCGATACAGCCTATTAAAAATAAAATAAGCATGTATAGAGGAAATCTCAGATATCGCTTTAATCGATTTCTATATTTTATTGTTCCCATATTTTGAATTCTCCCAAAACTCCATAATTTGCATTGGACCCTAGTTTTTTATGTGGCCACAAAATGCCTATTATCGAACTATATACCTTTGGGACATATTATATCATAAGAATTGCAAATTTCAGACAAATATTCTTCAAGTATAGGATAAATGTTCAAAAAAGTTTCTTGCGTTTTGTATATCTTTACTAATGGCTTGGTAAAATAACGAAAGCTTTTTGTATTTTTTGGTTATTCTAACATTGTTCACAAATTCTTCATTTTCTATAATCGTATTTAGTTAAAGGGGTAACCCAAAATTTTAGAAATAAAGAGAGGATATTTTATTATGGCAGACATCGTATTAAAAGACATTAACAAGAAATACCCTAACGGATTCCACGCTGTTAAGGATTTCAATCTTGACATTAAAGATAAGGAGTTCATCATCTTCGTTGGACCTTCTGGTTGTGGAAAGTCTACAACACTTCGTATGATTGCAGGTCTTGAGGAAATTTCTTCAGGTGAGCTTCTCATCGACGGAAAACTTATGAATGACGTAGAGCCTAAGGACAGAGATATCGCAATGGTATTCCAGAACTACGCTCTTTACCCACATATGACAGTTTACGATAACATGGCATTTGGTCTTAAGTTACGTAAGGTACCAAAGGATGAAATCGATAAGAAGGTACGTGAGGCAGCTAGAATCCTTGACCTTGAGAAGCTTCTTGACAGAAAGCCAAAGGCTCTTTCAGGTGGTCAGAGACAGCGTGTTGCTATGGGTCGTGCAATCGTTCGTAATCCTAAGGTATTCCTTATGGATGAGCCTCTTTCAAACCTTGATGCTAAGCTTCGTGTTCAGATGAGAACAGAGATTTCTAAGCTTCATGATTCACTTGGAGCAACAATGATCTACGTTACACACGATCAGACAGAGGCTATGACACTTGGTACAAGAATCGTAGTTATGAAGGATGGTGTTGTTCAGCAGATCGATACACCAGCTAACCTTTACCAGAAGCCAAACAACCTCTTCGTTGCAGGTTTCATTGGTTCACCACAGATGAACTTCCTTGAGGGAACACTTAACGCTGATTGCACAGCTATCCAGGTTAACGGTGCATCTCTTCAGATTCCACCAGCAAAGACAAAGGTTCTTACAGAGGCTGGTTATGCAAACAAGGCAGTTATCCTTGGTATCCGTCCAGAGGATATTCATGATTCACAGATCTTCGTTGATACACAGGCTTCATCTGTTATCGAGGCAAAGATTTCTGTATACGAGCTTCTTGGTGCAGAGGTTTACTTATACTTCGATTATGCTGGAACTCAGATTACAGCAAGAGTTGATCCACGTACAACTGCTAGAGGTGGTGACACAGTTAAGTTTGCTCTTGATATGGAGAAGGCTCACTTCTTCGATAAGGATA
>CAMJBT010000059.1 GCA_946403965.1 uncultured Pseudobutyrivibrio sp.
GCTCCCGCAAGCCATCTCCCATACTGCGCTAGGCAACCTCCCGCTCCGCGGTTCCTTCCTAGCTTGCATGGGACCCTCTTGCTAGCGCCCACCAACATTTTCTAAAACAGGCTCATTTAAATTTTTATAAATAAAAGGAAACTCTCATATTACAAGAGTTTCCTTTTACGTATCTACGATAAGAAGGCACGGTAGCCTTCGCTTTGTAATTTTGAGTCCTTCGCTTCTACGGACTCCTTCTGTTCTACGATGAAATCGTGTAATTTAGACGCAAGTGTAGAATCTGTCATAGCAAGCATCTTAACTGCGAGGATACCTGCATTGGCTCCTCCATTAATGGCAACTGTAGCTACAGGTACACCTGTAGGCATCTGAACAATAGAGTATAGTGAATCCACTCCACCAAGGTCGCTGGTTTTCATAGGAATACCGATAACCGGCCCTTCAAAAACAGCAGCGCACATACCTGGAAGATGTGCTGCTTTTCCTGCTCCTGCAATGATGATCTGTACACCACGGTCCTTTGCAGTCTTTGCATAATCCACAAAAATATCTGGTTCACGATGAGCTGAGATAATACGAACCTCGTAATCAATCCCGAACTGCTCCAAAATCTCCATAGCCTTTGCCATTACTGGCATATCGCTATCGCTTCCCATAACTACACTTACTTTTGCCATAACACTATCCTCCTAGTTTATATCTCGCTCAGGTTCCAAGTTTCTCATGCTCCCGCAGGCCAAGTATAACTACCTGAGCTATTTATTTACATTATATCAATATGCCTTTATTCAAATACCTTATTCAATTCCTCGGTACCTGGTACTACGAAGCGCCCCTCACGGATGATTTCAAGCTCGCGACCATCCGCTGTAATAACGGTGATGTCACCAAGCTCATAATAAGGAATTGTTATATCTGTGTGGCAATTGAAATATGCCTTAGAAATATCGGTTTTACGAAGTAATGAACACGAGTTGTCACGAGCAATGCACTCTTTGCCGTCTGGATTGTACATAGGTACATCCTCTGAATGTGAATAGCATGTGTCCCCCACTGCAAAGTGAGGACCAGTTTTCTCTGCAATAAGGATTGGAAGCTTGTCAGCAATGTTGTACTTCTGTCCCATCACAAAGGCTCTGGTATTTGTTCCAATAGCAAACTCTCCCATAGGAAGTGTCTCGTGCTTAAACAGCACATTATCATATATATATTTTTTGTTTTCTTCTTCTGAATCAAAGTTGTTGCAAGTGTATGAAGCAATCTTGCCATCTTCAAACTTCATCTCAAGATTCTTGTAGCAAAGCTCATTGAGATATACCTGTGTAACGTGAAGCACACCATTTGTGCCTTCTAGCTCAGGTGATGTAAAGACCTCGCCAACAGGGATATTTACATCTGCAACGCAGTTTTCAAAATTAGTCTGCTTTGCAGGATTATCAAGATGATGAAGCTTTACAGTAATGTCAGTGTGATTATCTCCACGGCCAGTAATATGGACTGACTCGCCCTTATCAAGCACATCAATGATATGCTGCTGAATATTCTTGTAGAGCTCATAATCCATTGTGTTTACAGCAACAGTCTCGTTGAAAATATCGTTGAACTGGGAGCCAATCTCTGGAATTGGATAAGCGATAATTGTGAAGCTTCGCTCCTCACCCTTGATATATTGATTTGTAATCTGGCCATTCTGGCTCATGTAATATACGTTAAGCTCATTCTGTTTGTCAGAATACTTTGCATTAGCTTCGAAATTCTTTGGCTCAAATGGAGTCTCTCCGAAAGTCTCTATAACAGCTGGACCTCCATAAACCGCAGCCATTTCCTTGTTCTTTTCGAATGTGTTTTTTGTAACCTCAAGAAGTCTGTCTGCAAGCCCCTTGTCCCAAACATAAGCCTTATCATCCTTGTGGTCATACTCACACTGTTTGTTTGGAACAGTTGAAAAAAGATTGCGTCCTTGTGTACCACCATAACGAAGTGTTGAGGCAAGCCCTGCCTCGTTGAAAAGCTTTATCGCTTCACGAGTCATAAGTTCGAAGCCTACTGGTGCATGTACACCAACTGTATCTTTAATTGAAATATCTTTTCCACAAACCTCGAAGCCCTTGATGTAGCCCTCCACATAAGTGCGGGCCATGGCGACAATATCCTCCTGTGGCATCTTACGAAGATGCTCAGCCATCTTGAGCTCATTGTCACTGATGAACATACCATATCTATAAAGGTATCTATCATCAGAAAGGTCTGATTTCATTATGATATTTGTATAGAAATCATATTCAGGATCCACCATTGCAATAAGAGACTCGCCATAGAGAATCTGAGCGTAGTCGTGGTGAAAAGAATACATTGCAGAAAGAATATCCTCTCTACGGAATTTATCCTGGCTCTCCACCTGGCATACACCATACACCTGCATAAAAAGCTCGCAGTATATGGTGAAAATATCAAGACGACCTGCATAAGCCACACGAACCATATCTGTCAACTTGTAGAAAATCGCTGAAAGTGGCCCTCCAAGCTCCCTGCCAAGCTGACCTGCAGCATAGGTTGGACAAAGAAAGCTGTTTTCATATGTGCCTGGGTTGTAGATAGAAAAAACACTGTCGTGGTCAGCCTTGCACTCCTCCAATGAGCGTGCATCAAGCTTTCCTGCAACTGCCTTTTCCAAAACAGCCTGCACGGACATGATATATTTAGCCACTTGATTAAAGTAGCTCTGAAGATTCTCGGATAAATCCTTATCCTCATTAATTGTAGAGATGCGCTCTGTTACCAACTGGTAACGCTCAAGCACATCGTCATTTTCTATGTAAAATGTCTTGCTCATAATAATCTCCTAGTTTAGAAGTCCAAGAATATATGGAGTTGCCCAGATTATCATAATCACAAAGCTTATCACAAGAGACACAACTCTATATTTAAGCTCCGTCTTGGTCTTCATTTGATTAAGGTTGTAAACTAATGAACACAGTGCTATGAAAAAGCCAAGCATTCCAAGACCACCAATAAACTTTGGTGTCTCACCTGACATACAAACTGAAACTACGATTACAACCACATATATAATTAGAGAAAGCAACGATATTCCTGCGGCATACATAGCTTCCATTGGCAAAGCCTTAAGTCTGTTTCCGTAGGAATTACGTCTATGTGGACGAACTCTACCCATTACTGAACTCCATATTCCTTATAATATGCATCGATGCGTGACTTCATCTCATCATCAATAACCACACGGCCCTGGCACTCACGGTTGTAAAGATGCTCAACAACCTCGTCCATTGAAACAATAGCTGCTGTCTTGAAGCCATAAGTATCTGCCACCTCATCAAGTGCTGTCTTGCTTCTGTCACCTGAAAGGCCAAACTCCTGACGATTGAGAGAAACCATAAGACCAACAATTGTAACATCTCCCTGAGCGCGAACGATAGGTACAGTTTCCTCCATGCTCTTTCCTGATGTTGTAACATCCTCAATCATGACTACTCTGTCGCCATCCTGAATCTTGTATCCAAGGATACCGCCCTTATCTGCACCATGATCCTTTTCTTCCTTACGATTGCTGCAGTATTTAACTTCCTTGCCATACAATCTGTAAAAGGCCTCCGCTGTGATAACAGCAAGTGGAATACCTTTATAAGCTGGGCCAAAGAGAACATCAAAATCCTCTCCATAAGCATCGTGAATAGCTTTTGCATAATACTCACCAAGGCGCATAAGCTGACTACCTGTGACATATGCTCCTGCATTCATAAAAAAAGGAGACTTACGCCCTGACTTCAATGTAAAATCACCGAACTTTAGGACGTCTGCCTCCACCATAAACTCTATAAATTCTGACTTGTAGCTTTCCATAAACGATTCTCCTTCGTTACAACCAGATTGATTTTCAAAACCTTCACGATTGTAACATAAGAGTAATATCTTTTCAATGAGAAAGGAACAATATCAGACTATTATTTACATCATTCCATCAATTTTCACTGTATATTTCTGTATAAGTTATCTCCATCTAATCACTTTCTTCCCATCAAAATTGTAGAACCGGATAATCCCATCCAGGCGGATTCAAACCTTGTCATAAACAATGTCAATATACTAAAAACATGGAAAAAATGATACAATACATAATACCTAATAATTCAAATCTAATAGGAGGTTCTTACATGCAGTACGAAATTAAAGGCGAAAGCTTGCCTGTGCTTAAGTGTCAATTAAATCAAGGGGAAGCAATTCAATGTGAAGCAGGCGCCATGTCTTGGATGGATGATGGTATTGAAATGCAGACAGAAGCCGGTGGGCTGGGCAAAATGTTCGGCAGACTTTTAACCGGCGAAAATATGTTTTTAAATACATATATTGCCAATAGACCTGGAGAAATAGCATTTGCATCTAAATTCCCAGGTTCAATTAGAGCTATCGAAATCACTCCTGGAAATGGATTGATTGTGCAAAAAGGCTCTTATCTTGCAACTGTGGGAAATATTCAATCAGAAGTTTTTATTCAAAGAAAGATTAGTGGTGGACTGTTCGGTGGTGAAGGATTTTTAATGAGAAAATTCACCGGTACTGGACTTGTATTCCTAGAAATTGACGGTTCTGCCCATGATTATGAGCTTGCTCCTGGACAAGTTAAAATAATAGATTCAGGAAATTTAGCAGCTATGTCTGAACAGTGCAATATGGAAATCCGCACAATTAAGGGCGTTAAAAATGTACTTTTTGGTGGCGAAGGTTTGTTTAATACAGTAGTTACTGGCCCTGGTAGAGTAGTATTGCAAAGTATGCCTATCTCTTCTACAGCTATGAAGCTATATGATTATATGCCACATGCTTCATCATCAAATTAGATTTAAACAGTAAAACAAAAGACAGTGGTATGTTGACGGATTATGTCAACTTCCACTGTCTTTCTTTTTGCTTATTTCCTTATACACTGGTCTATTTCTTACTATAAAGCCAACCAGCCACGGCAGAAACACAAGGCACAGTGCCAATAATTCCAATAGAGCCAGCTGTAGCACGAATTAATTCGATAGCTACAAAATCAGTGTTCACAAGCTGTGTAAACGATACACCATATGAATAAATCAGAACCATCATGTTAAGTGAACCACCTACATATGCAAGCACAAGGGTGTTTGCCATTGTACCCATAGCATCTCGACCAATGTTCATTCCTGCCTCAAACAGTTCCTTAAAGCCAAGCTTTGCATTAGCCTCATGCACCTCGCCTATTGCAGAAGCAATAGACATAGCAATATCCATCACAGCACCCATAGCTGCAATAAGAATGCCACTGGTAAAAAGGCCTCGCATATTAAGTGGGAAATTTGACTTTACAAGTAAAAGTGCCTCTGCTTCATCCATTTGGAAGGTTGTGACTCCGCCGATTTTTGCTGCTATCTCACCAAGAATTGCAGCCACAAGCACTCCAGCCAATGAACCAAATGCTGCTGCAACAGTCTTCTTTTGAATGCCACCAATAAGTAAAAAGCAAATCGCTGATGTAATGAATACTATTGCAATTGTAAGTGGAATTGGTGCAAAGCCTTTTAGCACAAGTGGAAGTAATACAAATATGATTACCACTACCGTATACACTAATCCCAAGAAAGCTTTTAAGCCCTGCTTGCCACCAATGATTACAAGAACCGCAAAGAAAACAAGCACCAATCCGATTGTAAGAGGGATTCTGTTGTAGTTGTAAATGCTAACAGAATATACCCCAACATCTGTTGTGTCTACTCGGACACTTACTTTATCTCCTTTTTGTACATCCACGTTATAAAGTGCACTGTAATAATTGGTCGTATGACATACATCACCTTTATAGCGACCTGTCAAAAGCTCAACCTCAAGCTCAGCACTTCCTTTTTTTACATTTTCAATTTCTTCATCAGCTGTTGTATTATCTTCTATTACAGAAAGAACTCTAGCGGTTTCAAATTCAACGCCAGAGTCCTCTGTGATAGTGTACTTTGGCCTGTCAGTATTGGCATAAATGATTACACCAACACTGACTGCCAAGAATACAACGACTGATACAATTTTAATTATCAGTTCGTTTTTCATTCTTATTTCCTATAACAAATAATTATAAACTCCAACCGAAGATGCTTCCGAAGAATTTAAGAACCTTTGTGCAGAACTGCTGCACTGCTGGACTCTTAACAATCTTGTTAAAGATTGGATCTACTGAAGCGATCTTTTCAACTATCTTCTGTGCAGTATGAATTTGTTCTATAACAACTTTCTCCATCTGCTTTTTGAGTTCTTCTGTTTTGTCTGTTTCCTGACCTGGAGCTTTTACAAGTACGATATCATCGCAATTTCGAACTCTGAATACAGGAACCGATACGTCAGAATCTCCTTCTGGATGCATATAAAGCACACCAGTTGCAGATACTGTAGCACCAACATCAACAAAATCGCTAAGAGTATTAGCACCAGTTGTTGCCGACTTTATGTAACCATCAATGAAGATAGCTGCCTCAACGCCTGTCTCATCCTCAAGCCAGAATTCAGATACGGTTCCATCATCGTTGAACTCAACACGTGTTACCTTACCTGTTGTCTTTAAAAGTGAACCACCAAGAGCATCATAATCCATTGCATCTTTTGTGCTTACTTCCTTTGGCTCCCAAACATATGGCTCATCATCAAGAATCTTAGATGAAATAACCTTAAGCTCCTTGTCTCCCTGATACTGAGAAACATATCCAACGATACGCATCTTTGTACCAATTGCAAGACCTGGTGTTGCATATGGGAAGATATCAATACCACCTGTCTCATCCTGAAGATAGATTGTGTCGAAGAATGTTGTATTTTCATTGTCTGTACCAGATGTTACATAACCTTCAACAGCGAATACCTCGTTCATCTTGCCGGCACGAGCCTCTGCAATTGTAGATGTAGGAAGCTCTACTGTTACGCCATCAAGAATGTTGTTGATGATAGTGTGGTTTGTGTATGGAAGAGAATCGTTGTTGTCCATCTCCGCCTTTACTTCGAAGTCGGAAATAAATACACCACCGGCTACGAAAATGTTACCACCAGCCTTTGTGTGCTGTGTAGCAAGGAATGTTACATCTCCAAGATTGTCGTTCTTGATTCCCTTGACTCCATTAGGTAATGATCCCTGCTGTGGAGTTCCTTTGTCATCCTTGCAATCTACTGAGTATGTAGTATCAAATCCCTTTACAAGCCACTGGGCCTTTTCTACAAAATCTGTAGCCTTGGCATTTGAAATGTCAACTGAGCAACCTGAATACTGGCTGTATTTCTGACCATCCCTAAGTCCTGTAAAGAAACCTGATTCAAGATTGTAAGTAGTTGGATACATTCTGTATACCTGACCACCATTGTTTGTATCATCGCAAACTTCATCTGAGCCCATACGAATTGTAGAGCCAATAGCTGAAAGAAGCTTGTTCTGCTCTGTAACTGTCTGGCCATCTGTTGAATCAGAGTAGTCAGCAAGACCACACACGATCACAGAACCACCATTTGCCACATAATCTTTTACCATAGCAATGAACTCATCACTATAGTGACTTACTTCATAATCACCAGCGTTGGCAGTACCAGTCTTCTTTGCAGGAGCTGAAACAACAAGCAATGCGCAATCCTTTAACATCTCTTTAGTTATTTCTTTGGTCTCAACCTGAGCACGAATATTCTTCTTTGCACAGATTGAAATGAATGCTGACATGTTGCCACCATAGTAGCCTGTAACATAGTCATTGTAATGTGTTCCATCAATGAGAACATCTGTAACCATCTCTGGAACAGCATAGCTTACTTGAAGCTTGTCGGTGTATACCTTTGGCATGCCATTTAAGGTACCGCGAACAGTAACCTCGTATGTAACCTGACCTGCCTCATCGTAAACAAAATCAGTCTTGAAGCTTCCAGTTCCTTGTGGAGCGACTGATGCAAGACCTGCCTCTTCACCTGTAAGAGAAGCAACTTCTGTCTCTTTGCCATCTACATCCTTAAGAACAATGTCGATGAAATTAATATCAAGTGTAGACTGCTCATTGTTGTATAAATCAACATTGATATCAAGGCTTTCTCCCTTTACTGGAAGAACTGTATTTGTGTATGTCTTGTTGATACCGCATGATTCAAGGTCACCTACCCAAACAGGAGCAGTAACCGCAATATCACCATCATCCTCTGTAATCTTTAAATAATAGTATGAATAGCTTGATGGAACATTGAATGTAACTGTTTCTGAATTCGTATTTACGTTTTCAAGAGCAATTGACTGACCACCATTTACTATTACTTCAACTCTACCAATCTTTGAATCTGTTGGATCATTAATGTTTGCCTTAAGCTCTACAGTATCACCAACATCATCCTTCTCAAGGATTGTACCCATGATGTTGCCATCAAGAGTATAGTAGATGCTAAGATCATTATCTTCTGTTGCGTATATACGATAATTTCTCATTGCATCGTAAATTGATGTTTCATCATTTGTATCAGCAAGCATTACTGTACGTGCTGTATTGGCATCGCCCCACTTACCTTTGTGGTTGTCCTGGTTGTTTGTTGGAGCTACATGCCATCCCTTATCAAGAGCACGAGTGTAGTACTCGTATGATGGGAAGTAACCTGAAGAACCAATTGTTCCTTCACCGTTACCAACCTCAATCATTGTGATTAACGCATCATTCTCTTCTGAGTAATATGCGAAATCCTGGAAATCACCGAAGGTTGTACCTGGGTGGTTAAACTGGCTGATAGAATCAGGAACTGATCTAAGAGCAGCATAATAGTTCTGTAAAGCTGTTGAATATGTACTGTACTCTGTCTGTGTACGGCTTTGGAAACCTGGTGTGTTATATGTGTTGATATGACCAAGGCCATTCGACCATGTCATCTCATATCCATAAGCACATGTAAACTTGTCTGTTGAATACTTCTTTACAAGATTATGAGCATATGTCCACTCATCAGTTTCAGATTTATCTACATTTTCTGTAATCTTAGATTCCTTCTCATTATCAATTGAGTTTGAGTGATCTGTGATTACGATATAGTCAAGATTGTCTACCTGTGATGCATGCTCCAAAGCATCTTCAAGTGAACCCGCACCGTCAGAGATATTTGTATGAGCGTGTATCTGTCCAAAGTAGATATTGTATTTGTCGTTAAGCTTCTTTGTAAACTTGATAGTAGAAACGGCACTATCTAAATAGCCGTCCTTTACAGCCTTTACTTGAAGCTGAGCTGGAAGCTCCTTAAGCGAAAATGCTCCTGAGTATTCAATCCAGTCGTCATGCTCATCAGCCTTTTGTTCAGCAGTTGTTTCCTTTTCAGTATCCTCTGTATTGGCCTGACTATTTGCATCGTCTTCATTTGACTTATCTGCATCAGTCTCTGAAGCCTCTTCCTCTGTAGCGTATCTATAGAGAATAGTTGCTCCTTCAGTCTTGGACTTTAATGTTACTCTTTGTCCATCGAACACTGCACCACCATTTGGAGATGCCTTGACTGCTGCAACTTTCGCCTGTGTATATTGATAGTTCACAGTGATGCTCTTGTTCAAACCATCCTTTGTTGCATATGCTGAAATAGCAGCTGGAAGCTTTGTAAGCTCAACCTTCTCCTGTGGATCATACTTGGCATACTCGCCACCATTGATTGAGTAGAAGATTTCTGCATCATTAGTATCAGATGTAAGAGTGATCTTATCTCCTATAGCAACCTCTCCACCTGCTGGGTTTGCCTTGACATATCCACAAACACTATCAGAAACAATTGGATTACCAACAACATTTACTGTATCCATTCTGATAACTCCACCTTTGGCTGGAGCCTTGTCACCCTTTGCAGAAAGTCCACCTGTAGGAACAAATCTTACATAAAGAGTCTCAGCATTGTTTGCTGCAGCCGGAATATCAAAATTAAAGGTTACATAGTATGTTGGTGCAAGTGATGTTTTTGCGATACCATCAAGGATATCTCCTGTTCCGGATACCTCAAATGGCTCCTGAACAGTCTTTCCATCTTCGTCAACCTTGTCAGTCTTCTTGTATGCTGTGTACTTGTATGAGTATGTACCCTTCTTGAAGTTCTTGAATGTCTCTCCATCAGTAGAATACTGCAGCTGGAAAGCACCTGCTGCTGTATTGGAAGCTCTCATTCTAAGACCAAGCTGCATGTTGCCATAGCCCAAAGTAGAAAACTTCAACTGCATGTAATCAGCTTCTGTTGCCACGCCTGTTGCGCCCATATAGAAGCTTGTTGAACCTGTAGTTGTGCTCTTTGCTGAAGTCCATGGCTGCACATTTTTGCCATCTACAACAGCTGTAAACTTAGCGTTCTTATCAAGCATATCGTTGGTAGCATATAAATCACCATTAATATACTCTTTTGCTGATTCCACTTCGTCATAGTGTGCATTACCTGCCCACTGTGCCAAGCCAAGGAATGTATCCTTGTCGTAATCAAGCTTTTCAACCTTCTCACCCTCGGTAAGTGCGTAGAAGTTGAAGATAAAGGCTTTATCTTCCTTAAAGCCATATGTTGTAAATCCGCTATAATACTCAAGTGCAAGATCGTAATTTCCGTTCTTTGCATGAGTATTCATAAGATAATAATTTCCTGAACCAGTCTCATCAGCAGCATCTAACTTCCAAATACTGTCGTCAGACTTGTCTTCTGTAAGAGCAAGACCACAATAGGTCTTCTTCTTTCCGTCCTTTTCAGTTACCTCAACTGTGGCTGTAAGATACTTGCCATCAGCTGACTTAAGTGTATACTGACCATTTTCATCAACTGAAACTGTAAGTACAAGTGCATCTGTATCCTTTGTTTCAATTGTACCCTCTGCTGTAGGCTCAACAGCTACATCCTTGAACTTGCCGTTATTAGCCTCTGATGTCATAAGCTTCTTGCTGCCAGGGAAGTAAACAACTACCTGATCTCCATCATAGAACTCTCTAGTAAGAAGCTTTGCTACAGTGTTCTTTGGCTGCTCTGGTGTTGGCTCCTCAGCCTCAACTGATGGCAATGTATAGGCTGAAAGAATGAAGGCGTCCTTCTTATCTGTATCAGCTACATAGCTATAAGTTGTAAAGAGTTTGTTGTAGAACTCAATATACTGAGGCTTATCAATGTCCTTCTTTTTGTCGTGATATACAGCATTTGCATTTTTGATTAAGAATGTGCCATCCTCTTCTGGCTCTATAACCCAAAGGCTATAATCATTCTTTGACTCCTCAAATGTAAGGCTGTTTCCTGTTTTACCAGTTGTAAGATACTTTGTTGTAGCTTCACAATCTACCAAAATATCTGATGCGATGTAGTACTGATCCTTTTCCTCAGCTTTTTCAAGTTTAAGCTTTGCAATTGGAAGCTGTTCATCTGTAATTTCAAGATGTTTATCGTTGTTGATTTTTACTTCAACTCCCTCAAGCTTGCTCTTTGAAGCTGTTGTTGAAAGAGCTGTGTCATCGCCATAGGTAAGTACAAATTCCTGTTCCTTATCTAATTTTGTAAGGTCTGTGATCTTTGTACCAGCAGCTAATTTATATTCGAATGAAACCTGTTCACTCTTTTCATCGTCTTTAACTGCATATGTATAGATTGTAGAATCCTTTGTAATGGTAATTGGTTCCTCGTACTTTGAGAAATTTTCTGTACCATTTAAATTGTAGTAGATTTTTGTATCAACATCGCTTGAAAGCTCAATTTCTGTTCCAAAATCTACTGTCTCACCACTTTCAATGGAAGCAGTTGGTGCTGACACCTTTGCTGCTCCTGCTGTTTTGCTTGTGAGCTTATAGAAAGCAAGTGTCTGATTCTGAATGTTCTGTGGGAATCCACCAGTTTTTGTGTAGGTGTATGCTCTAAAATCCTGTTTGTTGTAAACACCAAGGAAACGAACATCAGCCTTTGAATCCTTTGCTGAAAGATAACCTTCAGAAAGCTCCCACTGTGCGCATACCTGCTCCTTTGGCATATTACCAACTCTAACGCCATTGTTTGCAGCGTTTGTATAAAGGTAATCTGAACCATTTGAGATTGTGTAGTAGGTTCTTGTAACAGTTTCTTCCTCTTCCAGCTTTTCCTTCTCAAGCTTTTCTTTTTCGGCCTTCTCTTTTTCTTCTTTTTCCTTTTCGGCCTTTGCAGCCTCATCATCAAGCTGCTTCTCTACTTCTTCCTTAGATTCCTCATCTTCCTTTGAAAAATCCTCTTTTGAAGAATCTGATTCTGATGCTTCTTCTGAAATCTTCTTTGAATCTTCGGTAGACTTTTCTTCTACCTTTTCAGAAGCTGGCTGTTCTTCTGATACAGATTCCTTTGAAGCTTCTTCTGATGTAGCACTTTCAGAAATCTCTTTCTTTTCTGCTGAATCTACCGATGCTTCGGTATTATTGATAGTATTTTCTACCACTTTTTCTTCAACAGTGTGCTTTGTGATTGTCCAGGCATAATCTTTATCGCTTCCATCAGCGATTGTCAAAGACGCCCCATCAACTGTTCCAAGAACAGCGGCAGGCGCCTTATTTGTAGATTCAGCTGGCAATACATAGGTTTCGCCATCGGATGTTGTCATAGTGATGGCAATTGAATCACCGTCGGTGATGTCAGACAGACTAACTCTAGTCCAGATATGGTTCATCTCTTCAGCATTAGATACAAAAGAGATATCAGTAAATGCAAGGGAAAAAACCATGAAAAATGAAAGAACTAAAGACAGCCCTCTGCGAGCCAATTTTTTCATTACCTATCCTCTCCTCCTTTATTAGACTCTTGACATACGCCAAAAAAAGACGACCTCAAGCCGTAATCATTTCATATATTGCCCCAATGATTTGCTATCTTAGATCGTCCCTTCAAATCGTTATGTCATGTAATGTAAGACTAACATTTTGCACTTTTGTTTTCAATAAAGAAATCACACAATGTTCACATTTCATCACATTATACAAAAAACTCTAAATCTTCTGTATATTTTACTATTTTTGACTTCCTTAAGTCGCCCGAAAAAAGTCATAAAAAAACTTCCTGAAAGCCCTACTGTATTGGCTTCCAAGAAGTCTTTAATCATATTCTATTTTAATGCCTTATAAACATCCTGTGCTGACATATTAAACTGGAAATCCTGATAAATTTTCTGATCAAGTTCATCAATATATTCCTGTGATGCTACACGATCATCAGCTCTACTTACATCTTCCTTGTATCTAGATGAATAGCTTGGTGAATCAGCAGTTTCATCAGTCCATTCCTTGTAATAAATTTCATACTCTGCATCCTGCTTTAAGCACAAGTATTCGTTTTCATACTTTTCAAATCGCTCAGAGTAGTTTGTTAATACAACTAAATTTTCCTTTTCCACATACTCAGTTAAAATACAGCTATCAAAAATCAAGTAATCATAAAGAAGATTCTCTACATGTCCATCCTTGAAAGTATAGATATTTAACAGCTTAGAAGGCGAACACTGCACAAGCTCTGGCTCGTCATCTTCATTTATATAGGCAAGTTCAAATCTATAGTCATCACCAGTAAGTTCAGCCAGTCTTGCCACATGAGCATATGCCTCTTTATAATCAGCAAAACTAAGCTCTTCTTTACCCTCCAGAAGGAATTTCTTTACTCCCTCCATAGACCAGTCACTATTTTCCTTTGCGTTTGCAACTACTTTTGAGGAGAGTGCTTTTTTCATATCAAAGTCGTTGCCACTATATAGATAAATGCCTATATAGTCTTTCCCATCTCTTTTACCGATAATAACTGCATCTGATTTGTTGTCACCAGAGTAATCAAAAAACTCTACTTCACTAATCTCTGTCCAGTATTTTTCATCGCTACTTGCATAAGTGTAATCTGGTAGCTCGGCAAACAATAAATCATTCTCGATGATCTTTAGCTCTACTCCTCTGTTGGCACTACCTTCTGCCGGATAATACTCCACCAGCTTACAATCACCCTCACACTGGGTAAGCTTTACAGGCCCAGTATGGCTAGGATTTGAATCTGCTTCCCACAAGGTAAAGTTTGAAACTACCTGATATTGATTGTCCACCTTTTTTAGTGTAACCTGCTTTGGAAGAATTCTCTCATCCTCTTCATCTTCAGTTTCACCTGTAGATTTATATGTCAGAGTATATGTATCACCATCTTTAGAACCTTCTGTAAATTCGTATTTTCTATAAAGTGAATCCACATGATAGAATGCATACGAATCAAACTCCTCAAGAAAAGCTTCCTTTAAAGGCTTTATCGCATCATCATACTCTGTTCCTGTATTTGTTCTTACATACTCCTCGAGCTCAGATTTTGAAATACAAATGATTGGCTTTTTAAAATCATATCCACTAAATTCACAAAAAGCCTCATACTCATCTGTATCAGAATCTACAAAACCGCCTACGCCACCTGAATATGTAACCTCACTCCAATCTATCTCCTGTGGACTGTGATAATCTGTAGCAAGAAGACCGTTGTATTCTTCTTCATTAAAATGCTCTTGAAATTCCCTCAGCTCATCTGCTGTTAGGTTATTATCTTCTTCCTCCGGTTCATCCACATGCTCAATAGTTTCTACTACCTCTTCTTCAATCTGAATGTGTAGCACTTCTTTAATCAAATCCCAAATGGATTCAAAAATAGTATCATCGAGTTTCTCATCGATTGTAGACACAGGCACTGCTTTACATCCCGTACTTGAAAAGGCAAGTGTCCCCACCATAGCAAGAAAAGCAATTCTTTTCATGTTTTTCATTATTATTCTCTCCTTGGATAAATATCGTTACAGAGAATAATACCATATCTATCTAGCTATGTCGCTCCTATTATTTTGGAGTTTTCACTCTCCGTAGATTGTGCATCTGGCTTTTCCATTTTCTTTGGATTTATATAGTGCCTTGTCAGCCTTCTTCATGTTTTCTTCCAAATGTTGCCTCTTATCCACAATCACTATTCCACAACTACAGGTTACCCTACGATAAGTGTCCATATTACTGATTTTTTCTATTATCTCAGTCATTATATTCTTTGCCTCATCCGGCTCTGCGAAAATAACACCAATAAACTCATCACCTCCCCACCGACTGACGAACCCCTTTTTTTCTGTGGATTCCTTTAATGTATCAGCAACAAGTTTCAATACCGTATTTCCGTACAAATGGCCATAGGAATCATTGAAGCTCTTAAAATCATCTATATCAAGCATAAACAAACTGACTGGTCTAATTCGATTTTTAATCCTGTATTTTTCAAACATCTCAGAGAATATTTTGTTGTTGTACAATCCTGTAAGTTCATCTGTATTTTCAGCTCTGTGTCCCATTGAATGCAGTCGTGCAAACAATGTGTAACTCATAATTGCATAACTGATAATTATTGCCAGCACTACTGCAATACGATTGTGTGTTTTTGAAAGTATTTGATTGATGATTGGCTTTGTATCCTTCACAACAATTATATTCCAATCCAAATCCTTGTTGCGTTGAATGTTTATACATCTATCTCCATCAAACCAGGTTAAACCATCCCCTTCAACAGATTGTGATACTACTTCTTCTGTAAGATCTAACTCCTTTGCTGCATCTTTTGGTGTCATGTAATAACCACTGCTCTGTTTAAAAGAATTGTTGGTATCACCAATTTTCACAGCAGCAATCTTGACATCATACTCCTTTTCCATTTTTGCCACTTCACGTTGGAAACTATCAATACTGTTGCCCACGCCTATAACACCAAGTGTCTTAAAGCCTTTGTCCTGAGCCAAACAATTTACAAACAGAGTTATCTTATCGTCAACAATCTCATCCTTGTCCACCTGAATGTCATGTCGCTTCTGCAGTTTTAAAAATTTGTAATACCAGGAATCAAACTCATCATTTGGGTCAAGAACCTTGTTAAAGCCATCATTATAGTAGTAGTTCTTGGTTGCGTCGGAAACAAAGAAAACCACATCATACTTGTACTTGTTCTGATAGGTTTTTAGATAACTATACAGTTGGAACACCTGCTGTCCACTGGTCTCACCTGTCTCATCATGGCACCATGTACGCAGGAATGTGTCATTTGCCATCATCTCTGAAACTACCAACTGTTCAGTTACAATATTTGAAAGATTTGAATTTATATCAATAGCTGTGAGTCTAACATCATTTTCTGCCTGTTTTTTTGCCATATCCTTATAAAAGCTCAACTCACCAAATTGGAGTGCAATATACACCCCAACAATCAAAATAATAACTATGGTGTTTGCAATTATAAATGCATGCTTTCTAAGCATAGGACACCTCGATTTTAGAATGATACTTAGACTTCGTCCCCACTTATCTCTGGTTATTATATCATTTATGTAGGTTCAAACTGTGAATATAAGGGATGACTTCATGCTATGCAGGACATGAAAATAGATAAACCTATTTTCATGGTATTTACGATTCCTGTTTTTCTGAGGAAAAACAAGAATCTATGACTTCTTGTAGACTACTTAAGGAAAAGGCCCACAAGAATCCTGCTATGCACATAATAATAGACCTTCCCACTATGGGGAAGGCCTTGTAAGCTTTTTTACTGAGCATCTGTTTTAACGCTAACATCTGCACCAGTGATATTCACATTTTTGTTTACCTTTGCATCGTATGTGTTTGCTCTCATAATTTCTGTAAAATCAACTCCTGTTGCCTCACTCATTGTGTCAAACACCTGCTTCATAACTATAGGCATGTTTGCAGAAATTCTAGCTGCTCCACCTTCGCCGCCATCACCTGTTTCATAGATGTTAATCTTATCAATCTGTGAAAGTGGCTTAGCAATTTCAGCTGCGATTTCAGGCATTACCTTAATCATCATCTCTGCCATAGCAGCACCGTTGTACTTGCGATAAGCCTCTGCTTTTTTCTCCATTGCCTCTGCTTCTGCAAGACCCTTTGCCTTGATTGCCTCAGCCTCTGCCTTACCTTTTGCAGCGATACCAGCTGCTTCTGCATCGTACTTAGCCTTGATACCAGCTGCTTCCTGCTCTGCTGCATACTTTTGAGCCTCAGCCTGAGCTTTTTTAGCATCTGCCTCACGCTCCTGCTCGTACTTAGCAGCCTCAGCTTTTTTCTGTCTCTGAATTAATTCAGCTTCAGCTTTCTTTTCAGCCTGATATTTTTCAGCATCCGCCTGCTTTTCGATTTGAGCTGCAAGTTCCTGCTGCTTTACAACTACTTCCTTCTGCTTCAGTTCTGCCTCGCGCTCAGCCTTTGCAATTTGCGCATTTACAGTAGCTGCCTCGATTGTTTTCTGCTGTTCCTGCTGTTGGATTGAATAAGCTGCATCGGCAACAGCGTTTGCTGTGTCTGCCTGCTGTTTCAACTCAGCTTGCTTGATAGCAAGCGCATTGTTCTTTTCAGCAATTTCTGTCTGAGCTGTTACTCTGGCATCGTTTGCCGCCTTGTCTGCCTCAGCTTGAGCGATTGCAACATCTCTGTCTGCCTGAGCCTTTGCGATTGCTGCATCCTTCTTGATTTTTGCAGTGTTGTCCATACCAAGATCATTGATAAGTCCATTCTCGTCAGTAACATTCTGGATGTTGCAAGAAAGGATTTCGATACCCAGCTTGCTCATATCACGAGATGCTTTTTCCATAACCTGATCTGAAAAGCTATCTCTGTCAGTATTTATCACCTTAAGTGAAAGTGTTCCGATAATCTCACGCATGTTACCCTGTAAAGAATCCTGAAGATCCTGAGTAATCTGCTCTGGATTTTTGTTAAGGAAGTTCTTTGCTGCCAGCTGGATTGCTGCTGGTTCAGTTCCGATTCTTACCTTTGCAACTGCATCAACATTAACATTGATGAAATCGTTTGTTGGAACTGACTGCTCTGTTTTGATATCAACAGTCATCTGTCCTAAGTAAAGCTTATCCACTCTCTCAAAGAATGGAATTTTGATGCCTGCTCGTCCAACTAAGATTCGTGGATTCCTGCGAAGTCCAGAAATGATATAAGCTCTATCTGGTGGCGCCTTAACATAACCTGCCACGATGATAAGTAATAGCACAATTATAAGTGCAATAATAGGAATTAGCTCCATAATATATCCTCCTCTTCTGTAGCAAATGCTACAAGCTTTTCTTTGCTACGATTAACATAACAAGCTTTCTTCTATTTAAACATATCCTGTGTGGAAAGTTAATAGGCTTTTTGCCTTGCATCGATATGGACTATTTGATATCCCATTTTTCTCTTGTTCATCATCTGTGAGTCCTTGAGCTTATTTGGGGCAGTATATTTTCTAATTTTGAGATTTATACTGCCCGGATCTGCTCTTTCGGG